>JBEKVS010000179.1:0-11738 GCA_049513795.1 Occallatibacter sp.
GGTGAATGTCCACGCTTCCCAGCATTGCGTAGCCAACAAGGCTCCCAACCCCGCCAAGCACCGCATGCTCTTTGCTACCGGGAAGCATACGCGGCGGCTGCTTGAACCCGGGGACAGTGTGCATGCGGGGAGAACGGGAAAGATCTTTCCTAACGCCAGCGAACTGCCGGAGCGATATCTTCCGCTGCTCGACTGGGTAATAGACAGGTTCGAGTCGCTGGGGGTTCCAACAAAAGATGACCTTCCAGTCTCGGGAGCCAATGGTTCAGTTGAGCTGGAGAATCCGAAATCTGCCGACCGCTGGCTTGAGTCGCTTTTTGAGCTTGAAGGATTGGGAAAGGAACATTGGAAGGACGTGGACCCAGATGAGTTTGTGAAGCAATTGCGCGAGGGGTGGGAGTGAGCCGCGTATTTTTAGACACGAACTTCTTCATCTACCTGATTCAAGGGACCGGCGTGCAGGCAGTTCGCGCCAGGCATCTCTTGAATGCGTTCTCTTCGCGAAAAGACCATATTATGACCTCTGTCATGACACTTGGTGAGTTGCTTGTGCAGCCGTTGCGCCTCGGTGACAAGTTGTTGGTTGAAAGATACAAGAGACTTCTGCGAGGCCCGGGAATATCAGTGTTGCCCTTCCTCGAAGTCTCGGCGGAGACATTTGCGCGGATCAGGGTGGACAAACGTGTCAAGCCCCCAGATGCAATTCAACTGGCTGTTGCCTCGACCGCTAGCTGCGATTTGTTCTTGACCAACGACGAACGCTTGATGGGCCTCGCGGTCCCCGGCATCCAGTTCATCACATCGTTTGAAAGAGCACCGCTTTGAATTCCTTTTCTAATTTATGGAATGCGGGGCGCTCACCGGGTGGGCGCCCGTTCAGTTTTCAAGACCTTCAAGCGGGGCCGACGGGCCGGGATAGATCCGCTTCACACACCACAGCACGGGCAGCCCCAGCAGAATGAGCCCCGTACCCAGAAGCGAGCCCTTCAGGTTGCTGAGATAGCTGGAAATGAGCACCGCGGTTGCGCAGATCACAAACAGCGCTGGAAGGATCGGATATCCCCAAACCCGATAGGGGCGCGAAGCTTGCGGACGGGTGCGGCGAAACACGAAAACTGTGGTTGCCGTCAGCATGTAGAAGAGCCACTCGGCGAAAACGGCCAGCTCAAAGAACTGCTGGAAGCGGCTCAGGAACAGCAGCAGCACAGTGGAGAGAGTGGCTTGAATCACCAGCGAAGTCGATGGCGACTGCCAGCGGGGATGGATGTGGGCAAATTGCCGGAAGAATAGACGATCGCGAGCCGCGGCATAGGGAATCCGTGCGCCCGACATGATGGTTCCATTGAGCGTAACAAAGATGCTCAACGCCATGGCCGCCGCAACGAAGCCGGCGCCCGCGGGTCCGGCGAAGACGGTCAGTGCCGTCACGGCGGGCCGCTCGCTGGCGGCAATCTGCGCGGCCGGCAAAATGTATTGAATGGCGGCGTTGGTGGCCATGAAAAGAAAGCCCACAATGAACAAGCCTCCGATAAGCGCGATGGGCAGCGAACGCTCCGGACGCCGAACCTCTCCCGCCACCATGGTCAGGTCGTTCCAACCGTCATAGGCCCACAGCGTAGCGATCAGAGCCGCCATGAAGCCTGTGAGCCCGCCTACGGCGTGGGGCAGAGACGTCGTGAAGTTTGACAGCGAGCCCGAACCAGAGAAGAAGCACATACAAGCGACAATGAGGATCAAGAGAATTTTGAGGGTGGTGAAGACAAGTTGAAAGTCAGCTGCTTTCTTGATTCCGAGATAGTTCAACCCTGTGATGAACCATGTCACCGCAATGGCAAATATCTGCGACCAAAGCAGCGGACTAGGTCCAGGGATCGTCACGCTGAGCCAATGAAAAGCGGGAAAGAAGCCCAGCGTCCGCGCCAGTCCAATGTCACCGCGGCGATTGAGGCAGGTTTGGCGACGGCAAACCAGGTCCACATGTAAAGAAACGCCGTCGAATCGCCATACGCGCCGCGCAGGTAAACGTACTCGCCGCCTGCATAGGGCAGCATGGCGCCAAGTTCTGCGTACGTCATGGCGCCGAAGAGCGAGAGCAGCCCACCGACGATCCACGCCAGATAAACCAGCGCCGACGAGCCGACGTCCTGCATCATCTCCCGTGGAACCAGGAAGATACCGCTGCCGATGATGGTGCCAACGACGATGGCCGTGGCCTGGCTCGCGCCCAAGACGCGAGGCAGGTCGCGGGGCGAACTGTCGACAGGGTGAGTCCGGAGCACGGAGTTGGTCTGGCTCATTCGGTGAAGAGAGAGTAGCACGACATCGGCAATTGCGCCCGGGTAGGTCAGTCATTCCACATGGATGGGTTAAAAGGAAGGTGGATTTTGCGACGCTGCCGAACCAGGCGGAAGATACTTAAGTATCAACTTGACAATTATCCGGGCTTGGTAAATACTCAAGTCAATACTTGACTAATTCCTGAGGAGGGAATGAACACCATGGAAGCACAAGCTGTAATTCACAACACATTCGTCGTAGAGCGCGCCTATCCTGTAACGCCAGAGCGCGTTTTTGCCGCTTTTTCCGATCCCGCCAAGAAGCGCCGCTGGTATGCCGATGGCCAAAGCCACCAGCTGGAAAGCTATGACATGGACTTTCGCGTTGGAGGCAAGGAGCACTACGCCTCCCGCTTCAAAGAGGGTACACCGGTGGCTGGGCTCACGCTTAAAAGCGAGAATATATATCGCGACATTATCCCCAACAGGCGCATCATCTTCACCTCCACCATGGCTTTGGCGGAGAAGTGTTTTTCGATCTCGTTGGGCACGGTTGAACTGCTGCCGACAGAGCAGGGAACCGACCTGATCCTCACATTTCAGAGCGCATTTCTTGAAGGCGCCGATGGCCCTCAAATGCGAGAGGCGGGCTGGCGCGGGCTGCTGGACAAACTGGCGACGGAATTGGCGCAATAAATGGAGTTGAGTGCCGGGAGGCGCGGGACGATGGACAAAACGAAGCCCGATGTCGATCGCGTCTTTCACGCACTCGGAGACGCGACGCGCCGTGCCATTCTGGAGCGGCTGAGTGCTGGGCCCGTTTCCGCGCCCATGTCGGTTTCGCGGCTTGCCGAGCCGTTCAACATGACCCTTGCGGCTGTCGTGCAGCATTTGCAGGTGCTGGAAGAGGCAGGTCTAGTGAAGACGGAGAAGGTTGGGCGGGTGCGGAGCTGCCGGTTTGAAGCTGCGGGCTTGAGCGCAGCAGAGGAATGGCTTCGTGCTCGGCAGCCAGAGTGGAGTCACCGTCTTGACCGGCTGGGACATTTGTTGGCCGAGCCGGAAGAGTGAAGCGAGTTCCATCCAGAACTCAAGAACCCCGGATGAGGCCCACCATGCCCGATTGCCAACGCCTTAGTTGCGAAAGGGCTTGTTCTGCGCGTAGAGATTGATGCGGTACTGGATGCCCTGGGCCATCGCCGAGTCGCCCTTGGAAGTTGCAAGGTCGAGGGCGTGGCGAGCGGCTTCAAGCGCCTTCGAGAACTCGCCCTCTTCGGCATAAGCAGCACCGAGCGTGTCCAGAACGCTTGGATCGGTGCCCTTGGACAGCTCGTTCGCCTCTACCGAGAGCCGCTCCGCCTCCCTTCCACTGCGCAAACTATCGTCGGTCGAGGTGGAGAGGATGCGCGCGGCGCCAATATGCGCAATCAGGCTATTGGGGCGAAGCTCAAGCGCCTTGCGCCAATGGGCCAATGAATCGGCGGGCCTGCCCAGCGCTCCGTAAGCACCCGCCAGCGTTTCTTCGCCGGAAGGGAAGCGCGGGTCCATTGAGATAGCGGTCTCAAGCTCTGGCAGGCCCTGGTCAGCGTGGCCCTCCCGCACCAGGTACGCGCCCAGGTTGTAATGGCTTTGCACCAGTTCCGGGTTCAGGGCAACAGCCTTGCGGAGCACTTCGATGGCTTCGGCCGTGTTTCCGGTCATGTACAGGTTGGCCGCCAAATCGTTCTGCACTTTCGCGTCGTCCGGCGCCAGCGCAACCGCCTTCTTCCAGACTGCGATCGCATCCCCGTACTGCTGTTTCTCCTCCAGTTTCAGCGCCTGTCCCATCAGGCTGTACACATCGACTGCGGGTACCTTGATTTCGTCCATGCCGTCACCGGCAATGTTTACAAACTCCGGCAGGTTGACGGCGCGATTGGACGCTGTGGCATTGTCGATGAAGATGGGCGGGCTGGAGTTGCCCTCCGCATCCAGGTGGGTAAGAACCATCTGCGTGTAGGGCGATCGCGCCTTGGTGGAGAAGACCAGCCAACGGCCATTGGGCGAAAAGCTGTGCCAGGAGTTCATGCGCCAGGTATTGGCGCGCAGCATCCGCGCCGTCCCGCCCTCAAAGGGCACAATATAGAGCTTTCCATCGGGCCGCATCAGCTGGCCGTTCTTGCATTGCACAAAGATGATCCAGCGGCCATCGGGAGACACCTTGGGGAAGCTGTTGCTCATCCCGTTCTCTGAGGCGCCGACGATACGCTCGGGCGTGCCTCCCAGGCCATTGTTGAACGGGACGCGGTAAAGGTCGTACTTCAATTGCGTCTCGTTGGGATCGTTGGCGTGGAGGGCTATTGGCTGTCCCGGCGCATGCGGGTCGCGCGCCTCGGCACGGGCGAACACAATGGTCTTCCCGTCCGGGCTCCAAACACCATCTGTCTGCACGTAGCGCGGATTGTCTGCGCCAGGCAGTGGTTGACGCCTTTCCGTCTGGCGGTTGTACCACTCCAGAATCCCGCGCGTTGGGTAGAAGACCTGAAGAAAACGGTAGTCAGTGAAGTTGCGGACGTAAAACGTCGAAGGCACATCGAGATCGGGGCCGGCGAAGGTGCTGATCACATTTTGTCCGTCGGGCGAAACCTGGGACATGAAGCCCACGCGAATCTTGCCGGCCCGGCCATCCGCATTCCACTGAACGACATCTTTGTTGGAGATAGAAATGTGCTTGGAAATGGGGACGACGGCATACAGGCCCTTGTCGTTGTTGGGACCGTCGACATCGATTCCCATGGTCTTTCCGTCGCGCGAGAACGAATGGCAGTTGACGCACGTCGGCATGTTGGTGAGCACGGTGTGGCTTTCCGGCTTGGTAATGTCGCGAATGCGCCACTTGATCAGGTGGATGGCGGAATCGGGAAGTGGCTGAACGATACCGTCCTTGCCTTCGGATGGCATGAGCGGTACATCGCGGAAGAAGATCGGCGCGCCCACTGGATCGGTGGATGTGGTGAAGGTGGTGTGGGCCTCTGAAACGGCAGTCTTTCCGTCGCGATAGCCGGTAATCGTGAGCGTTGCCGGCTTGGCCGTCGAGTGCAGCTGGATAGCCGCCCAGGTGCTTGCGTCCGGCGTCCATATCCAGGAGGCAGCCTGGTCCGCGGTCAGCTTTGGCAGCTCGTTGGTGGGCGCAATGGCGTCCGGATCAACGGGACCGAAGTGAAAGTGCTGCGGTTTTGCAAGCGCATGAATGGCTGGAACCTGGTTGCCAAAACTGATGGTGATGTGCCACGAGGTAGCCGCAGTGTCTCTCCAGATAATTGTGGGCGGCGTGATGCCGGGCGGAAAGATGGAACCATCTTCGGGATAGTCGATTAGAACCGGCGACTTGGGCTTCTCCGCCGCACGCTGTGTGGGGATGTCGGCTGTGCGGTCAACACCGGCTGATGCGCGTCCGTCAGAAGGGAAAATCCACGTAGAAACGGCGAAAACGCCGAGGGTTGCAAGAGCAACCGCTGTCAGGCGCCAACGTGTGGAAAACATCGAGCCATTCTTGTCGGGCACTTTTAAGATCTCCCACCCCTGAGCTCGACGTGCTGGCCGGGATCCAGCAACTGCACTCAATCTGCAAGTGACGGGCTTAGTCGGCCCACCTGCAAACGCATGCGCGACCGATAAGGCGGGCCGTCTTTATGTTGCCGGCTAGGCGACCGCTCCGTTGGTCAAAGGACCAATGAATTCGCGGCCGATCCTCTCCAGTAAATATACAACTCCCGACGGTGCTGCGCGAGATGCTTCCGCCGATTGCCGAGGCTTATAGCGAGAGACTTTAGAGCCAAAGCTTGAATTGCGACCAATCCTGCGCGTAAGAGCGTTTGCGATGGCGCAGCCAGAAGTAGCGCAGATGTTCATGGTCCATGGTCCAGGGCGAATCGAAGGGGCCCAGATCCACGACCTCCGCGTACTTGTCGGCGTAGTCTTTGCCGTCTTTGCCCAGCGTAAGCACCGATTCGCCGCTGTAGCCGTTCCATCCCCAGTAAAAGTAATTCTGGTGCCCGCTGATCGCGGTTGGCAACCCGTACTTGGGGCCCAGGATGTTCACCGCGCTGGCCTCCCCGTAGTTGCCGCAGAAGATGGCCGTGTGGGCGCGCACGTCGGGAGGCAAGGCGTCGTAGCGCTTGGCGAAGCCGTCGACCATCTCCGGCCAGCCAAAGCGGTCAGAGAGAATCTGCGGCAGCGGGCTGGTGAACTTCTCGAAGCGAGCATTCCTGGGTCCGAAGGGGCTGGTGAAGAAGTCGTACTTGTCCGGAGGCAGAATGGTCAGAACGATCGGCCCCGTGGCAAACACAAATGTGCAGAACAGGACGGCCCCATAGGTGACCACCATCCATTCGCGCCGTGCAAACTGGCCAAAGCCTACAGCGCCGGCGGCAAAGACGACGGGATAGATGGGCGCCACATAGTAGTGCTTGGCGTGCATCACCATCATCATGGCCACGAAGATGAGGAATGTAAAGGCAGCAAAGCGCCAAACGCGTGCGTGGCGTGCAAAGGTCAGCCATAGGGCGCCACCCACCCAAAGCGGGGCGGTTGAAAAGAGCATGATCTTGATCTGCTCATAGAGGAACGCGAACGGGGGCAGCTTTATATTTTTGTCGGAGTTGGCAATGTTCGAGAGCAGTTCGTAGGTGGGAAAGTGGTGCGTCCATTGCCACAAAAGATTGGGCAGGGCAACCAGAATGAGTACCGCGACGCCGGCCGCGCAGCCTTTCGTGAAGAGAATGCGGCGCTGGGGAGTGAGCAAAAGGCCGGCGAGAAGCGCCACCAGGAAAAAGACGGTGGAGTGTTTGTTTTCGATTCCCAGCCCGGCGAGCAAGCCGAACAGCAGCCATGCGCGTGGCTGCGCCGAGCCATCGGCCAGCCGGATCACCACCAGCAGTGAGCCCATCCAGAAACAAGGCTCGAACGAGTTCATGGAGAGGTAGTTGCCCGTCCCAATCAGCACCGGAGCGGCGAGGATGCCGGACATGGCCAGCGCCTGCGCGCTGCGCCGGCCACCGAATTGCCAGGCTAGCAGGCCGGTGAGGCCGACGAAGGCGCCCGCGGCCAGAAAACTGAAGATGCGAATCCGGGTGGGCGACAGCCCAAAAAGCATCTCGGCAAGTCGAGCTTGCACGGCGACCAGCGGCGGCTGGTCAACATAGCCCCAGGCCAGGTGATGGCCGCAAACCAGGAAGTAGAGCTCGTCGCGAAAGTATCCGTAGCCCAGGTGCATGCCCCACAATGAACTGAAAAAATGCGCGAAGAATGTGATCGTGACAAACAGCGCGGCAAGCAACAAGGTAGGGCGCAAGGGAGTGCGCGCGGTGACAGACGGAATGGTTTCCGGCACGCGTGAGCTCCTCGGGAGTGAATCGCAGGTTGCCATTGGTAGCCAATCTGATTCTACCCGTAGGAGGGTTGTAGACCGGAGAGCAGCTTCAGCCGATCGCGCATCTCAGCGCTGCTGGTCCTTCAGTCTGCGAATCCTGCTCGGAAATCAGGCTTTTATCGGACGATTCGGCACAGGCGTAGCAGGAACTGAACCGGGTAAGATTGGCTTCCACCCGGCAACCTTCGTTTGAGCTGAAGGCAAGTTTCCCGCCCAACTGATGGGCCAGGCTGGCGGCAAGCTTCAGCCCCATCGATTTGCATTTTGAGGCATCGAAGTCTTCCGCAAGGCCCTTGCCGTTGTCTTGCACGGAGAGGCTGATCCCGCCGGGGGTCGATTCGGCGATGAAGCAGATTCTGCCCCGCTGCCCCTGAGGAATTCCATGTTTGAGGCAATTCGAGACCAGCTCGTTGGCCAGGAGACCCAGAGGGATGGCCAGGTCCAAGGGCATTCGCATGTCACCAACTTCGAATTGCAACTCAACCCGATCCTGCTCTGAGGAACTCGAAGCGATTGCTCCCTCGACTACGTCCCGCAGGTACTTGGGAACCGAAAGGCTGGCCAGGTTGGGCATCTGGTAAAGGTGCTCATGCACCATAGCCATCACGCGAACCCGTTGCACGGCCATCTCGATGGCCTCTCTGGCCACGCTCGATTCAATCGTGCGCGCGCTCATTCTAAGCAGGCTCTGCACCACCTGCAAATTGTTCTTCACGCGGTGGAAAACCTCCCGCAGGAGCACTTCTTTTTCGCGCAGATCGCTTGAAACCCTCGCCGCCAGCGCCTCGACCTCCGCGTTCTTGGCGCGCAACTCCTCGACCGTAGCAGCCAGTTCAACAGTCCTTTCTTCCACGCGGACCTCCAGACCGGAAGCCAGTAGCGCTTGCGATATCGTTTGCGCTGAGCATGATCGCCTCCCCAGAATAGGGAATTCGGCTGGGACATCAAACATCAAACCGAAGCCGCCGGTAATGCGCAGAAATAGACACTCCCGCAGTGGCGTAGCCCTTGCTTGGCCGCATAGGAAGGGTTCCTTTCATCCTGCTCAGTTGCTATAGAGGGGCTTCGTCGTTGTGATGGTGGTGCCCCCTTCCAGCAGCTTGTGCATCACCAACTCTGCAATGCGCGGATCGGGGTCCATGCTGAGGCCGGTGAGCGTCCGGCCCACCAGCCTCTCCATTTCGATTCCAGACTCATGCAGCAAAGCCTGATTCACGCGAACTATGTGGCCGCTGCCATCCAGATGCACCATGGCCATGGGAGCCATTTCAAACATGTCCGACGCGTTGAATGCCTCGTCCAAAACCTGGGACCGGACGCGCTCGCTGGCTTCGCGCAAAGTCAGCACGTATCCGGTTTGAAGGCCGGCCTGGTTGTTGACCGGTTCAATGGCCACATCGACGAGCAGGGGGGCGCGGCCCGGCGGGTTCAGTGATAAGCCGAATTCCTCCATCGCGAAAGCATCAACGTCTACGCCAGGGAGGGGAACAGGCCGGTTGCGGATGGTTTTCAGCACAACCAATTCTCGCGCCGCATGGCCGGCTGCTTCATTTGCTGAACAGCCGATGAGTCGCTCCGCCGATGCATTCATAAACTGAATGTGCCCCGACGCCGAGACCATCAGCAACCCCTCGCGCATGCCGTCGACGCTTGCACTCATGCGGCCGGTTGACGCACGAAGATCCCCATCCACCTTCGCTTTGTGCAGCGCGACTTGAATCGAGGCGTTCAGTTCGCGCGTCTGAAACGGCTTGGTGAGGTACCCGTAGGGCATCTCCTTGACCGCCCTGGCGATGGTGGCGTCATCGCTGAAAGCGGTCAGGAACATCGAAGGAACCTGGTAGATCTCACGCAGCAGTCTTGCCGTCTGGATGCCGTCCAATGAACCCACGATGTGCAGGTCCATCATGGCCAGGTCCGGTTGATATTCTTCTGCGGCAACGAGCGCTTCGTCCGCGCTCTGCGCCAGTGCGACCACATCGCATCCAAATTCTTCGAGCTCCTGCTTCAGATCCAGAGCGACGATGGGCTCATCTTCGACAATTAGTACTTTTCCCGTCATGTGACCTCCTTGTTGTTGCGGCGCAGGGTGCCGGTTGCAGCCATGTTCCCTATATCGGACTGAATTGCGATAACTGTCGGCAGAACCGAATGAACCCTCCGCCCCAGGTGACAAGAATTCTCCAAGGCTATGGCCAACCATCGTGGCAAAAGGCTGATTACCTTGCCCAAGGCGCAGATCGCCAACCGGTTCCGCATATGCTCGTGCATCCATGCGCCTGAATCGTGGGGTGTTCCAACGCAGCGCACCTTCTCCGCCGCCAACTCCTCCTTGTCAATGGAGCTGTATTGACATATGGTTCTAGCTCCTGAAGGAATGCGGATTGCGGAAAGATCCTGGGATGCTCTCGAGAGCCTCAATGCGCGCCGCGCCGTTCATCAGGCGCAGGCCAGGTTTCCGCGCCGAGACGCGCGAGTTGTCTGTACCAGGTTCCGACAAGCCGCAAGCAGACAAGGCCAGGTGCAGGATGACTCGGGCAATCGGAGAGTCCCTATGAACGATCGGTGTGCCCGTCCTCTGCATCTCCTGAACCGCCGCAAAGTCATTGGGAATCTTCCAATTTACCGGCCTGCTGAGTGCCTTCGCGATATGTTGATCGGTAAGCCCGAGAAACCGCGACTGGTACCGGTTGATCACCACTTCGAGCTTCGGACTCGATTCCGTGGAGAACTGCGTAATGAGACGGTTGGCATTGCGCAGTTCTGGAATGCCCACCTGCGTAACAAGATAGGCAGTAGCGGATTCCTCAAAGAGATGCATCTGGCGGAGGTCGATCTTCTTTCCCGCATCAATCACGATGAAATCGAACCTCTGCCGGGCAACTGCCAGCAGGCATCCGATGGCCACATTTGTGGCTTGTGTCGCATGGAATTCGGCCGGGGCGGGGAGAACATCCAGGCCGGAGGAATGGCCGACGACGAACTGCAAAAGCATTTCCGCATCCAGTTGTGTAGAAGCCTGAAGGGCGTCGAGAACGGAGTGGGTGGAAGTCACGCCGAGGTTTATCGCTGCATCGCCCAGTTGCAGATTCAGGTCGATCAACAAGATTCGCTTGTTTGACTTATCGGCTAGCGCAACGGCCACATTCGAGGCCAGCATAGTGACGCCCACGCCTCCTTTGGAGCCGAAAAAGATCAGCATGCGCCCGGAGGCTTTTCTTGCAGGAAGCGCTTGCCGCCGATGGCTCGACACCCACAACAATGCTTTCGCTACCTGGCTCGGCGTGAAGGGCAGAGTGAAGAACTCGCGCGCACCTGCCCGCATGCAGCGCAGTATGAGTTCCGGTTCGGCGCGCTCCGAGAAGACCATGACAATCGTGGATTGAGAGATGCAAAGTGCCTCCACCAGATCGAGGGCGAACGCGGGATTCGTATCCAGTTCGACGAGAACGACATCAAAGGTGCGTCCGAGTGCGCGCGGCGCATCTTCCAGGCTTTGTGGGTATTCAACAAACTCCCGCGTTTCCACATGTCCGCCCTGCGCAAATGCGCTTGTCGCCGCGATGCGCCGCTTCCTGTCCGGGCTGATCACGGCGATCGACAAAGGCCCGCCGGTATGCATTTCCGAAGTGTGAACCAGGCTCGACATGCTGAATCGCGGCTCCGGAGCAGGCTCTCCGCCGCGCAAGCTGGCGCAGGAGCCTGGCTTCTTCTCACTTCGCTTATCGGCGATTCGGTCCGCGACTTCAGGTTTCCACGAGGTGATCGGCGCGGGACAGGCCGCTTCTTGGGGAAGCGGCGCGGCGAGACGAGGTTTCAGGCGGCGTGCGGGGTGAGCTTGATTCCGAGGGCCTTCATTACGCCGAGAAATGTGGAGAGCCTGGGATCGCCGTAGGCGAGAGTGCTTTGTAGAGGGCCTCGCGGGTCACGCCAGCCTGACTGGCGAGTTGCGTCATGCCGATGGCTCGGGCGATGTCACCGAGGGCGGTCGCGATGAGGGCTGGATCGCCGTCTTCAAATGCGGCTTCGAGATAGGCGGCGATCGACTCTGGGCG
>JBEKVS010000180.1:0-17050 GCA_049513795.1 Occallatibacter sp.
CGCCCAGCGCCATCACCCTTGGTTCTCCAGTTCGCGTGTACATTACAACAGTGAATCACTCGGACCGGGTTCTGCTGTTCAGGAGCAGCGACTGTGGGCCAGTTGCGGCAGGAGTTATCCTCCTCGACAATCGACAGAATCAATTACAGCCTCTCAAGGATTGGCTCGAAAGCCCTGACAAAATACCCTGCAATATCGGGGGCGGCGTCGGCCCGCACAAGAAATTCCAAGAGGTTATTAATCTTGCCAGATGGTTCGACCTTAGCCGAGCGGGTAAATACTCGGTTCAGATCACGAAGACGTGTGCGGGTGCCGCAGATACACCACCAGAAGCACGGAAAACCAACGTTCTGGAAATCGAGATAGTAGGGCGTAAAGTTGAATGACCACGCTTTTGGTAGTGCCTGGATTACCGGCCATACGTACAGAACGCGGTTTTGGCCTCTCCGGAGCCGCCGACTGGCAAAAAGCAAGGTTAGAGACGGATTGACGACAGCCCGGAACGCAAAAAACCGCTCTATACAGCTATCGCCGGAAAGTCATGGCTCGACCCGAAATTCCCGGTTGCTTTTCAACTCGCCAGCTGTCGTCTTTACTGTTACAGCGCCCTTCGTTACTCCATACGGAACCACGGCGGTTAGATAGGTATCGGATCTTACCTCGAAGGATGCGGGCTTTCCGTTGAACTTTACTTCTGTCGTCGCGTTGAACCCCTGGCCGAGAATCCCGATCGTTTCATTTGCTTTGCCCGCGCCGCGAGCCAAACTCACGAATGGGTCGAGCCCCAGGTTCAGTGTGAAGACCGTTCCGCAGCCATTGCCGTATGCGAAACAACTCGCATTCCCGCCCTGGTACGTTGTCCCGTAGAAGTTTCCGTCGGTGGCTTGAAACAGCCCTGCATATGGAGTTTCACCGTCTGCGCAATTCTTTTCCGAGCAGAAGCTGTGGAGCGTCGTTAGCTCGCCTTGCGGTGTGATTTTGAAGACCGTCCCAGCTCCCAGCGAGCAGCCTGTGCAGGTGCGGTTGACCCCGCCGTATTCGGTTGTCCCGTAAAGGTTCCCGTCGCTGGCTTGAATCAGAGACCCAATCGGCATAGCGCCATCTGTGCCATTGAAGCTGTGCAACGTGGTCAGTTTGCCTTCGGGTGTGATCTTGAAAACGGTGCCGTGACCGTGGGCGCCTCCAAAGGCGGCTACGCCATAGAAGTCTCCGTCGGCTGCTTGAATCACTCCTGCGCTGGAGTCCCAGCCATCGACTGCACAACTGGAATCAGGTTGACCGCAGAACTTGTAGAGCGTGGTCAGGGTGCCTGATGGGGCAATTTTGAAGAACGTGCTACCGGTTGTCCCGTACAGGTCACCGTCGGTGCCTCGAATGAGTCCCGTGCTTGGGGGATAGCCGTCTTGTGCACAACTTGGGTCACCTGAGCAAAAGCTGACGAGTGTGGTTAGCTTGCCGTCCAGGCTTATTTTGAAGACCGTGCCTGAATCAACATACGGTCCGTCCGCGCCGCCCACCGATGTGGTGCCATACAGTTCTCCGTTTGCGACCTGAACCAGGCCAGAAATGGGGTATCCGCCGCTTTGGTCGACATTGAAACTGAATAGCGTAGTCTCCTTGCCTTCCGGAGTCATTTTGAACACCGTGCCGTTGTTGTCGCTTCCGCCACCCTGAGTTGTCCCGTAGAAGTTCCCGTCGATAGCTCGGAGCAGCCCAGCTGCTGGGAAGTCGCCTCCACCATCGAATTCAGACAGGATCCTCAGTGCACCGTCCGGAGTGAGGCTAAAGACCGTGCCACAACCGTAGGGGGGAGGGCAGTCAGGTCGGCCGCCGTCGTAGGTTGTTCCGTATAAACGCCCGTCTGTTCCCTGGATAAGAGAGCCATACTCGGGGCTTGAGCCGTTGGACGCGTCGAAGGTTACCAGGGTAGAGAACTTCTGTGCGAACGCGTGAACTGCCGCCACAGCACAAAGCACCCAGACAATGCAGGACATTTTCACTAGACGACGTTGTTGCACAATCCCTCTCGCAGTTCTACGCTCCTGCAAGAGTTAGCGCGTTGGATTTGTAGCGTCGCCGGCTGGAATGGATTGAGCGCTTTTCCTTTTTCCGCTCGGGTAAGCTACCCGCCGCTCGGACAATCAGACTAACCCCCGGAGCATCTCGCTCTCTTCCCTGAGGACCCCAATGTACGCTTTCTTGGGCGATTCGCGCAACCGGGCGTTAAATCGGGATGCGTCCGACATTTCACAGCTCTTGCTAGTTCCGGTCCAGCTACCCGCAATCCGGAGATTGTCGAATTTCGCCAAGAGACCTGATCCATCAGGAATGCTGATTTCTAATCGACTTGACTGCTGAACCGAGCCCTGATCGCGATCACTCTTCACAACAGCATCGGGGACTAAATAGGCATCGAGAGCGGAACGGGAAGGAGCTTGATTGCGTTTGAGTCGCACCCAAGTGACACCCATGTCCTTACAGTTTAGAGTTGTGTGGTAAATCCACATCCGAAGACTCTTGTCATGTCGCAGTACTTGGCGAATCTGCAATCCGAAGTAGCCGGTGTTCGTATTGACGAAACCCGGCGTTATACCTCGATTGCGTAGGTGCCCATGTATGAGGTACAGATAAGGTTCTCCAATCTCCCACGATTGATGAACCAATTTATTGAGAACGCCACTACTGACGATGGTGGCAGGGTTAAGAGCTAATGGCAAGTTGTGGTGTAGCGGGTTGCGACAAGAAGGCCATCGCTGGGTATGAACATGACGACATCATCAAATCCGTCACAAGGTGGTGTAGGTTCCATGAAGCGGAATTAAAGTCAAAGGTATCTGCGCCGGGTAGTTGGCTTAATCGGGAGGAAGTTGACAGGACCTAGCAATGTAACTCTCTCGCCTGGTGGAAGTCGTCAGGCAAGATCGCCAGCGGATACGGGTGGTTGCTCGTGATGACTGCAACGTCCTGCTCTACTTTGCGGTGCCGGTAGCTTTCGACGGCGACACGGTCGCCGTTAGAATCAACTTATCTTTGCCACCGTTACCAGCCACCGCATTGAGTTTGGTGGTCGTGGCATATAAGTTCTCTTGACCCTGTGTTGGCCACCGCAACTACGCATGTCACCATCAGAGCCAATGCCAACAGCAGCATTGGCTGCGACTCTGCCGTGCCCGCTGACGAATCGTTGCACCCATGGTATGGAACCTCCTTCTTCTCCGGCGTCGATAGTGGTGTAGATTGGTTTCTCACAAGTCAAACGAGAGTGGAGCGACCGGCGTAGACTCTGAGCATGGCCCAAGAAGAACCAGTCCTCGAATTCAGGCTTTCGAACCCGTATAGCTTCTATTGCTCGTCATGCAAGAAGATGCCAAATGAGGTTACATTCGGTGCCAGCGGGGACGTAGACTCTTTACTCGATTCTTTCTCGCGTCACGTCGCGTCACTCCATCCTTCTGACGAGGACTTCAGCCAAGCCGCCGCGCGAATCGTAAGGGAAGCTACTGAAGTCTAGGCAAGGCGGGACCGCCTGCCAATCCAGACGGCGGTCCATGTGTGCAGTCCGCACGCCATCGGGTTGCGTGATGAGTGGCTGGCGCTGTGACCAGTCACGCTGGCGCCACGATGAGACCAGGATGGTACAAGACGCTGTCGGCAGGCCACCTTCGCGACCGCGAACTAGTCTGCCTCGGAGTCCCCGTCCAGGGACGAACCTACCCTGGTAGCCTGAGCCAACATGGAGCGCAGAAGGTCCGCTGAATAGAGCGCACATTCACCGTCGTCGAATTCGATGACGACATCATCGCCAACTCTTTCGGCGTAGACCACTCGGTGCTCGGTTGCACCGTCCATCCCCGATGGTCCCACCAGGACTGAATTCTGTCAGTCGCATAGCTGACCCGGTCAGCCAGTTTGCACTCTATGGCTGGGACCATGCTGGAATCAGGATGACCCCAGGTGCTGTCAGCAGTCTGGATCCAAGCGGATGCAAGCTGGTACCACTTGCGGGCCATTGACCCCTGTCAGTGTTAGGCGTAGCGTCAGCAACACTCCATATATCGATTGAGTTGTCACGAGAGCCCTTGAATGCAGCTTGGGGTTTTCGTGTGTCTGGGGCTTTATGGTTGCCAGACCGATCAGGATTTGCTACACCTAGGAACTCGTTGAAATTCGCCTGATTGCGACGTCTTTCCTGGCGATTTTCATTTCTTCCTGTTCGAAGTCTGTTTGAAGTACAGTTCTCTCCGGTGTTTATAGGTGTTTGCGAGCCTCAGGGAATCATCCCCCGAGGCTCGCAACCGTTGCTCAGGCACACTTCTCCCGGAGCATTTCCGGTGGTTGAGCCATCAGTCGCAGCAGTCGGATCAGGTTGTGCGCCGCGCAACTGAAGATGAACAGCCAGTCCACTTTCGCCAGGCCTCGCAACTTGACCTGGCGCAGCGGGCCGGTTTGCTTCAGCCATCCGAATCCCTTTTCGATCAGCCATCGGCAGCTCAAGCTGATGGCATAGCCGGGCTGGCGCGTGGTTCTGCGGTCCAGGTTGCTGGTGCGGCCTTTGTCGTTCTTGGTAACGTGCGGCGTCACGTTCAACTCCCGCACCGTGCTGACGAAATCCTTCGTGTCGTAAGCCTTGTCGGCGCCCACCGTGATGCGGCGTGCACGGCCTTGTTGCTTCCTGGCCAGCATCAACAGCGCTGCATCGCGCTTTGCATAGCCATCCGCATGAGTCACCATCGCCGCCGCGATTAACCCGTTGCGGTTCTCGACCAGAGCGTGGCCAAGATAACTCAACTTCGATTCCTTGCCGTAGCTCTTCTTGTACAACCGCGCATCCGGATCGGTGGTTGACTGATGCGTATCGTTGCTGCGCTTCTGTCCGCGAAAGTCCGTACCATCGTCATCGTCGGAGCCATCCCTGGAGCGAAAGCTCTTCTGCGAGGCCCAGGCCTGAATCAGCGTGCCGTCTACGGTGAAGTGTTCGTCGGACATGAACTTCTTCGCCTGCTTGTTCACCTCGGCGAAGAACCGCTGCGCCACATCCGAGGTCAGCAACCGATCGCGGTTCTTGGAGAACACCGCATGGTTCCACACCGCGTCGTCCATGCCAAGGCCCACAAACCAGCGGAACAGCAGGTTGTAGTCGATCTGCTCGACCAGCAAACGCTCTGAACGCACTGAGTAGAACACCTGCAACGATACCGCCCGAAGAATGTACTCCGGTGCAATCGAGGGACGGCCGGAGTCGGCATACAACGCATCAAACTCCGGGCTCAACGTACGCAACAACGCATCCGTCAACTTGCGAACTGCCCGCAAGGGATGATCCTGAGGCACGCGCTGCTCCAACGATATATAGCTGAACATACCGTCCTGATCCCGCTCGTCTCCACGCATGTCTGTTAGACGAATGGCTGCCAACCTCCGCCGCAAACGGGTACCTATTTCAACAAGTTCCTAGAGCCGATGGCAGAGCCCTCCAATGCGCAAGATTTCGCCTGCCCAACTTGCGGGGCGCATCCTCAAGAACCGTGTCGGTTACGCCGGGGTGGCGTGCGTTTCCAATCTCATGTAGGCCGTCTTGAATTGGTCGAGGAATATGTGGCAGCGCGTTTCCTTCGGGAGAATCCGCCAGTTGTTGCAGAGCAGCAGAAAGAACCTAGCGATGAGCAACGTCGCGCACGGTCAGGATGACGAGTGGCTGTGACGGCTGGGACCGTCAATAGATTGCCCCACCGTCGAGCTTGGACCGGTGGGGCAAAACCTCCTCGGTAATCATGCATGTGCCCAAAGTATCCCGTGAGACATCCGCCGTCTGGTCAATTGAAACGCTCTGGCCAACTTCGGGACGTGGCAGCGTGGTCAGGCTGTGGACGGGGTAGGCGCTATCGGTTGGGATTTCTTCGGGGGGTGGGGCAGCACTACATTGGCAATTCGCTTACATCAGCAATTCACACAAGCCGCCTACCCTTACCCGATGGAGGAAAAACAGCTTATGACCATTGAGAAAGCAGAACTCGACAGAATGCAGAGCACCTACAAAGCAGCAGTCGAGGAGTGGGTCGCCGCTATTCGGGTTGAAGAAGCATTGGCTTCGCTCAACCACAGCGTGGCAGAGATCGACAAGTGGGAGGCTAGTGCCGCGCGGGAAGAGGGAGCGAGAGACAAAGCGAAGGATGCCAAGGCAGCCTATGAAGGGCAATAATTACCTTGACTCCACCACTTAATTTCGGTATAGTTTTGACAGTGGATGGAGTTGACTGTCATGAACACCGAACCAAAAAGCCTTCAGGAAGCCATCGTATACTTCTCGAACCTTGATAACTGCGTTGCTCATCTTGTGGCGCAACGCTGGCCCGATGGCGTTGTGAAATGTCCTACTTGCGGCAACGAAAAGGTTAAGTACCGCGCTCACCGTCGCACCTGGACCTGTTCCAGCCATCACGCGAAACGGGAGTTTTCTATCAAGGTCGGGACCATGATGGAAGACTCGCCCATTGGTCTCGATAAGTGGCTCACCGCAACTTGGCTCCTCACTAATTGCAAGAATGGAGTCAGCAGTTACGAGATTGCTCGGGATGTGAAGGTCTCTCAAAAGTGCGCATGGTTCATGCTTCACCGGATTCGGTTGGCCATGCAGGATCAATTCTTTGGGAGCAAACTGGCTGGCGAAGTTGAAGCTGATGAAACCTTCATCGGGGGTAAATCGCGCAATATGCATAAGAGCGAGCGGGAACGGCGGATCACTGGGACTGGTGGCAAAGACAAAACTGTTGTCATGGGATTGCTTGAGCGCGGCGGAAAGGTCCGGGCAAAAGTTATCGCCGGTCGTAAGAGAAAAGAATTGCATGCGGAAGTCCGCAAGCATGTCGAACCAGGCTCGGCACTTTATACCGATTCGCTTCTGAGCTACAACGGGCTGGCTACTGACTATGCTCATCAGGTCGTTGACCACGCTATCGAATATGTGAACGGTCGTGTCCATACCAACGGCCTCGAAAACTTCTGGTCTCTCTTGAAGCGCGGAATCAATGGAACCTATGTCAGCATCGAACCGTTTCATTTGTTCCGTTACCTCGATGAGCAATCTTTCCGGTTCAACAATCGCGCCACTCCTGAAAACCCTTTGAACGATTCAGACCGTTTTACCCTTGTCACTTCGCAGTTTGTCGGTAAGAGGTTAACCTTCGCCGAACTTACCGGCAAGGTGGGAGAAACGATCAACTAATCCTTTGCGGTTGAAACGGGGTCCGAAGTCTTAACCGGCTTCCTGCCCCGTTTCTTTCCAACTTGCGGATGGCTTCTCTTCCATTCTTCTTCACGTCTCTTCAATTCCTCTCGTGGAACGGACAATACTTGGCGGAGAACGGCGTTAAATCTGGCGAGTTCGTTTGTCATATTTGTTTTGCTCTCGCATTTAAAGTGCGCATTACGTTTTGTTGGAATGTTTTAAAAACGTCGCCCCCTAGCCCTCTCGCGACTTCATGAAAAACGGGAGTAGTGAAGGCATTTACGAAAAAGTTGTTCTCGTTGTTCAAAATAAATTGCCTCATCGGCCATCTCATTTTACGACCAGAATTATCGCAAATATGTTCGAATTCTTGAGTGAGTTCGTATGCAAATAAATCGGCAGCTTGCAATGCATAACAGGTCGAAGGGGAACCTATTGAGTAAGGGCCCATCCAAGCTCTGTTTTCACTTTGTTCTTTCATTGACATCCAGAGTTGTTGGGCCATTCCGGCTTCTGTAGCTCCATGTTTTAGATGAATTGAATAAATCATCGTAATTGGTTTTATGCCGTCTACCTCAGCGAGTATAGATAACCCACGAGTAACCTCTTGAAATCCTACAAAATATGGATCTCGTAGGCTAATTTGTAAAACCGGAGGAAGGTTTTTGAAATCAGGAATTGAAACGACACATCCGACAAAACGAGGTTTAATTGCTAAGATGGACGAAACTAATTTGCCCATAAAAGCTATTCGTTTGGATTCGGCCCAATCTTTGTAAATTCCATGACCAGGGACGCATACGTAATCCTTCATATGAAAAGGTTCGCCCCCAATAAATTCATCGAGGGCGTCTTTCCATGTTATTTCAAATTGTCCCCACGATTTTTCATGGGCGGTTATCCCCCCAAGTCCGACAAAATTGCAAACGTTGTCAGAAGAATCTCCAGATTCATCAACATAAGCTTTTAGCATGAACAGCCAATCTGCTCCGAGACCCCGAGCAAAAAAATGAGCGTTAACTCGCCCATCCCCATTCTGCTCTTGGGGGTCGGTGGAGTCAAGGTAATTATTGCCCTATGAAGAGGCACTACGGGAAGAGTTTTTTCACTTCTGATGTTAGTTACTCTCTGCCAGATGAGCTACTGCTTTGGGATACTCGTCACAGGACTTGTACCCACTGCCCCAATCCAAGGTCGCGGTCAGTTTCCCCTCCAGTGAGCTTGGCGTTCCTGGGACGATGCGGCTTCCCAACCGCAAAGGGGTACTGGCGCACGGCCAGTGTATTCCTGTCGGGGTTTCTCGTTCGTGAATACGAGCAGAAAAATGCCCTACCGTCGAGCCGAGACCGGTAGGGTGACTAATCCATATGGGTTGGCTTCCTGCCCCAATCGTATCCAGACCGACTTTCAACGCATGGTCAATTGAATACGTTTTGAAAAGGTTCGGCGCCTTGGCACCATCGCTGTGGCCAACATGAGCCGCTGGGCTGTTTCCAAGGTGGATGCAAGGCTGGACTCTGACGCAGAGAGCAATCGTAGCCGAGCCGGGCTGAGCCGGCCGGATAATGGCTGGCGCTGCATGGTGCCCCTGAGCGGTTCTACACAGATGTGCCTGCTTTCGTGCATCAAGAAAGTCAGAACATTTGTACGGATCGCTCCATCGGATTCTGCTCCGTCGTTCCTCCCCGTCTGTACAGTCTTGCTCAACACTGCCAGTTCCGTCCTGGGCCGGATCTTTTTTGCCCTTGAACATCCCCCCATAAGCCCCTATGGGCGCGCGCTGCGTGCGGGGTGACACTGGAAGCCAGCCAGATCGATGGCGCTGCGGGGCAATGGTGTGCTGTTGAGAATAGACGGTCCGGGAGCGGCGAGCATATCCTACACGCGAGGTTTGAGGATGCCGTCACCCAGACGAACCCAACGAACAGAGGAGCGACACCGCCTACCTGCCATTACGAAGGCTGATCGATGCCGCCAATGCCGCCGAATTGGCGCTGGAGCGGTAGGAGAACTTACTCGGCGTGTACAACTTCGCCCCGCCCGTCTCCAGAGAGTGACTAATAAACAGGCTCGCTGAAATCCGGGCGGAGATGCTGCAGGAAATCTTGGGGGACGCGAGGATGAGGAGAAGACGAGATGTCGAAGAAGCGGATGACTGAAACGACCATCACTTACGGGGAACGGCTCTTAGAGACCATGCACACCGCGCTGTCACCAGATGAGAAGCTCGAACTCGAAGCCCACGATTATCTCGTGGAGGACCTCAGCTACGTGTGCCCGGTCGACGGGAGTGTTCACACACCCGAGGAGTTGAGCCGGTTGATGCTGGTGGGCCTCCAGGGCAGGGCCAGCAGACGTGAGAGCCGGAGGCGAGCTGGGTACCCAGTCACGCCAATCGTTTACCCGACTCGGGATCAGGAGCTTGCCTCGATTTTTAAGGTGATAGACTTCACTACCTCATTCCTGCAGAAGGAAATGAAACGGCAACCGCCACCACAAAGGGCCCGGACCGCTAAGCGAGGCTAGGCCGCCCGGACCCCGCCTCCACCAGCGGCATCCATCAGTGACCTTCCTCCGCCCCTGGCCGCGTCTTGCTTCCCAACCCGTGAGGACACGCCCCCCACTGCCATAGAGTTATGGCCGCCCCTGCTGCGTTCTTGCCATGAAATTGGGCCAATGAACAGGCTTAAGCGTCGGGCGCGCCGGGTCCGGTAAGCTGATCGAGATCGATCGCAACGCAAACAACCACCCCGCGCGAAATGTCGAGGTTCCCGACGCCCACGTGAGAGCAAACGTGGACGCTCCCTGGCATTCTTCTTTCGGTGCGGCCATCAACGTCGCAGGAGGAAACCTGCCAATGACGCCGCGGTCCGTGGCTGTAGGGCAATCACTGCGCTAGACACTACTACGATCCGTAGTATGCCTGCATGGCGTCGTCGGCAAGGAGTGGTGGGATTCCCATGGCTAGGAGGCTCTCCCGGCCAGCAGGACGAGGCAATTTATCCGCGATCCTCTTGAGAAGAGGCTGAATATTGCGAGCCGCTGACTGCCTGACTTGAGAAACTCTCTTCGGTATTTCATCGAAGTCCACGCGAACGTCTTTAACTTGTTTAATGATTCTGTCCTTCCCCCTCAGAAGCTCTCTGACGCTCACGTGAAGACCTCCGGTCAGTTCTCTTGCGATCGTCATCGTGGACCTACGACTGTCTATCCACTTGGCTCCGTTATGGAAGTAGATCGCCTCATTGTTCCTACGCGCCAAGTCATCATTTGTGCGATCAGATAGTCTAGACCCGCGTCCACGACCGCCCCCGCGAAAGGGATCATGGTGGCAAGAGCACCGAAGCCAGCCTCCAAGAGCAATTCCTTTGTATGTTCCGCCAGAAATTCCAGCGCAAACTCCTGGACGAACTCCATTCCGACCGTTGCCGCGGAAGCGATCCCGCCGAGACGGTCCGTGTAAGAATCAGTCTCCCTCAGATAGACTGCGGCGAGGTCCTTTGCCATTGGTCTGTAGATCACGTTGCTCTGAAGAGCAATCGCGCCAAGGATTGCGGGAATCCCGGCACCGGGGATCAAAGAGATTCGCGCCTACCCCGATATCCATGGCGGAGTGTCTGGCGGCATAGTTCTTTATTATCTGCCCCGCTTGAGTGTTCTTGCCGGCGAGGTCGTAAAGAATTGAAACGTCTTGGAGTGCGATTGACCCTGATGACATGAGTGTGGAGTCCTTTCGTTGCAGATTCCCACACCTGTCCGTGTTGCGGTGGCAAATGCCAGAGTTTCCAGTGTCCTAGCTCAAGGGTACTCTTCTCCGGGGTAGGGTACTGGTCAGGCAGTGTGCCCTGCGTTGGCGACGAGTATGACCTACGTGAACCACATATCGAGGTGGCGGATGGTGGTCAAACATTTTCTGGGCGTGCCGAGTCCAGCACTGACACATGGTGCTGCGGGTCACCTCTGGGTGGCACCGCGATGCCCCCAGGCACTGCCGGTCATGATCCCCGAAGGTATGCGGCGTGGTTCCATGGTGGTCGTACCTGGAGGCTCACGGGTGCGCCAACGCCAGATGGGGACTGGTCAAATGACTGGTACCCCTGGACTGGACCGGAGACAGTCTTCATTTCTTTGGGAGGTCACTTACTTGGTGTCGATGATGGTGAACGGGGTCCGAGGGCAACGAAATTAGCAGAATGGCAGCCCAATCTCATTCATCGAACCAAAGGTCAAATGCAATTCGAGCCGCACCGGGGCAAGCCGCATTGACATAGGCCGGTCTTCGTCCATACCCGTTCACGCATTACTGGAGGCCCTTGCAGTAACCGCCGCTGGCCTGTCAGTTTCCTCTCTTAACCGAACACACTTGCTCTGCAGCTCAAATGGGGCTAGGCTTCTTTGGCAGGTCACACCAAATTACAGTAGATTTCCCTCGCCTCGACCAAAGGAGCCATCTCCCAGCCCGGTGGCGGACGTCTATGTCCAGACCCACAGCGGGATTGACGTCTTCACCACCAATTCCAGCGGATACCTCACGCGAACTCAAACCGACGCTGCGGTCTCCGGACAACTCGGAGCCATCAGCGGCACCCACCTGGTCTCGATCGGCCTCGACAATCTGCACACCTACAAGATCAACTCGAACGGCACCATCGGAAGCTCGACTGCCGAGACCAACTCGCAGTACTTCCCCGGCTCCGAATGCGGCAATAACACCGGCTCGACGGCCAGCTTCGACCACACCGGCGAGTACTTCTACCTGCAACTGAACAATTACGACGGCTGCATTGCGATGCAGACCTATAAGCTTGCATCGAGCGGCGCTCTGGAGTTTAGGGGCAATGTGGACTGGGGCGTGGACTCACCGAGCACCAACGTAACCACCGCATCGAACGACGCGCTGTCTTACGGCGTCTTCCAGCAGGGCGGCCAGAGTAACGAGTTTGCCGCCTACAAACGGACCGGCGCGGGCTACCTGGGGGCCAATCCCGACTTCTACGCGGAGATGCCGACCGGCTACGAGGATGGCGAAGGCTGGACCTACTATCCTGAGCTTGTCTCAGCCGATCCGTACGGGGACCTGGCGGCTGTGGTCTACGAAGAGGATGAGTATGGCGACTGGGACGGATACTACCGGATAGCCAGCTTCGCGATCGAGTCCGACGGGGCCATCTACTCCAACCAGAACTACTACAACATGCCTTACCTCTATAACGGCAGCCCCACGGTGATGAATGCTTCCCCATCAGGGGTTCTGATGGCGGTCGGCGGGACCTCCGGACTGGCTGTCTATCACTTCGATCAGGCGCAGCCCATGGGCACCTACATCGAAGACCTGCTCCCGGGCATCCAGATCGACCAACTCGCCTGGGACAAGTCGAATCACCTCTATGCGTTGAGCTACGAAGCCGACAGCGGCTACGGCGCGCTCTACGTCTTCACCATCACGCCCAACAATGACACTCAGACCGAAACTCTCTACTTCTACCCGCAGATTGTCTATGGAAACACCGGTCTGGTCGTCGTACCGAAGTAGTTCAAAGTCTGTCACAACGATAAAAGGCAAGAGCCCCTGCATTCAGAAGTGAGTGCAGGGGCTCTTGCCTTTATGACATTGGGCTTGGCGGGTGCGCTTCGAGCGCGCAACATAATATCCAGCCAACGTCAAACTTAGTTCACCCCCCACGGCGGAGGAGAACGATTGCCGACAGCCGGCCAGCGACTGCTTCGCTGAGTGCTTCGGGCGTTACCTGAGAATTTCGGTGGGTACCTGCTATCGAGCGCAAGCTCCTTAAAGCCAACCTCGCCTTGGCTGCAATCTCTCCTTGACAGGCTAGGAGAGTGCGATTACTATCCTTCCTAGACGGTCGAGGAGAGTCCAAATGTCGCAGCAGAAGCAGGAAAGGCACGCCGAATTGCTCCAAGGGACTCTGGACTTGCTGATCCTTAAGGCAGTCTCGCTCGCGCCTCTGCACGGGTACGGAGTTCTGTTGCGCATCCAGCAACTTTCGGACGAGGAACTCGTGATCCAGCAGGGGTCATTGTATCCCGCGCTCTACCGGCTTGAGCATCAAGGTTTGATTACCAGTGAATGGGGCGAGAGCGAGAACAACCGGAAGGCGAAATACTACAAGCTCACGCGCGCCGGTCGCGAGCGGCTCGCTGGCGAAACCGCAAAATGGAACCGCATGGCCGGGATCATCGGAAACATTCTACGCACGACGCCGGAGGAAGTATGAGCGGAGGATCATTCGTCACGCGCGGCGTTTCCCGGCTGCGCTCGTGGTTACGTGCCGTCATTCGTCGCGATCAGTTGGAAGAACGCATGGAGTCCGAGCTGGCATGCCATCTCGAAATCCTCACGTCTGATCTGATTCAATCGGGCATCTCGCAAGATGAGGCGGCGAGGCGGGCACGGATCGCTCTTGGGGCAGCGTTAAAGCATAAAGAAGAGATGCGAGCCTCGCTTGGCCTGCACTTGGTTGACGAGCTTGGTGCGGATTCACGATATGCGTGGCGAATGCTGCGCAAAGCCCCCGGATCTACTCTCATCGCAGTCGCATCACTGGCACTCGCCATCGGAGCCAATACAACAATCTTCTCCATCGCGCGGCAACTGCTCTATCAGCAGCTTTCCGTTCCCCATGCAGGCGATCTTCGTCTTCTGCGCTGGAACGGCGACAACAACTCGGTGGTTCACGGGATGTTGGGCGATGCTGACTTCACGCCGCAGTCGGGCACCACGGCATCGATCTTTTCGTACCCGGTCTACGAACAGCTTCGGGCGCACAACCGCGTGCTCGAAGACTTGTTCGCATACAAAGAAGAGAGCATGAACGCGACCATTCACGGCGACGCGCAGAACGTGAATGTGGTAATGGTCTCCGGCAACTACTTTGATTCAATTGAGGATCCGCGCATGTGGCAGCGCGAGTTTGGCAGATCGCCGGGGGTAATTGGCCAGACCATCACGCTCAACCAAGTTCGATTCACCGTGATTGGTGTAACGCAGCGTAACTTCACCGGAATGCGAGACGTGACGGAGAAACCCGACGTTTTCGTCCCGCTAGCGGTCCAACCGGTTGTTGATCCCATGGGAAATACATCACTCCTAAAGGATCCGGATATGTGGTGGGTCAACGTGATGGCCCGGAGCAAGCCCGGCATCAACGATCAGAGGGCACAGACGGCCCTTCAAGTGCAGTTCGAAGGCGCGATACGCTCTACGATGACGGTGAGCGCTGGTGACTCGATGCCTCGCCTTGCAATCGTCAATGGCAGCCGCGGACTACACTTCTCCGAGCAAAGGTTCAAGAAGCCTCTTTACATTCTTCTTGGGCTCACCGGATTTGTGATTCTGCTCGCATGCGCCAATATTGCCAATCTGTTGCTGGCACGGGGAGCACAGCGGCAGCGCGAGATGAGCGTGCGCCTCGCGATGGGCGCAGGTCGTAGCCGCATCGTGCGGCAGTTGCTGACCGAGAGCCTTCTGCTAGCCGCAATGGGTGGCGCTCTTGGTCTTGTGCTTGGTTATTTTGGACGCAACATCCTGCCTAATCTGCTTACCAACGCGTGGGAACGTCGCGACATCAATACGCCATTTAGTTGGCCGGTCTTTGCTTTCGCGGCTGCTGTTACACTCGCCACCGGAATTCTCTTCGGTCTCGCTCCAGCGCTCTATGCATCGAGGACGGAGTTGAGCGGTTCCTTGAAGGACACAGCGCAGCAGGCGACGCGACGGCGCAAAGGGCTCACAGGCAGATCCATCGTCTCATTTCAGATCGCGCTTTCCACGCTGCTGGTGATCGGCGCAGGCCTATTTGCACGTACACTAATCGCTCTCGACAACGTCAAAATCGGCTTCAATGCAGATCATTTGTTGCTCTTCCAGATCGCTCCGCCCGCCCACTATAGCGCTTCGAAGGTTCTGGAATTACATGAACAGCTAGAGAAGGGATTCTCTGCGCTGCCGGGTGTCGAGAGCGTGAGTGCATCCGCAATGCCTTATTTGGCGAATGGGTGGTTGCAATACACATTTCTTAGAGAAGATGAAACGTTCGAGCAATATCGCAGATTGAAAAAGGGCACCGTGGAATTGGCAAACTTCGTTGACGTCAATTTTTTCAAAACGATGCAGATTCCAATTGTCGCCGGTCGTGGTTTTGCTCCGCAGGATACATCGACATCGGAGAGAGTTGCTGTGATCAATCAGACGCTTGCACGCAAGCGGTTTCCGGATATGAATCCCGTGGGCAAGCGTTTCAGAATGGATCGAAACTCGAACAGCCCATTAGTTGAGATTGTGGGTATCTGCGCCGATGCGCGATATGCAACTCTTCGACAGGAGCCTGCGGCCCAGTTTCTGATTCCATATAGCCAGTTTCCGGAAGAGATAGGAAATATCACTTTTGAGATCCGCACGTCCGTTCCTCCTGCCACGCTAGAGCCGTCGCTCAGAAAGGTCGTGCAGTCGGGGAATCCAGACCTGCCAATCGTCGACCTGCGTACCCAACGAGAACAAATCGATGCGACTACATCCACGGAGCGCGCATTCGCGGCACTGACCGCTGGCTTCGGCTTACTGGCGCTTCTGCTTGCCTGTGTTGGGATCTATGGAATCATGGCCTACGCGGTGGCGCAGCGGACAAGCGAGATCGGAGTGCGGCTGGCTTTAGGTGCCATCCCGAGACAGGTTTTGGCCATGGTCCTTCGCGAAGCTTCGTGGATTTCAGGTGCAGGAATTGCGATCGGCCTTGGCGCCTCGATCGTGCTTGCGCGATTTGTTGGGTCGATGCTCTACGGTGTAGCGCCATCTGATCCGCTTACATTGTCTAGCGCAGCAGCATTGTTGCTGTTGGTGGCGCTGGGAGCGAGTTGGATTCCTGCTCGCCGTGCTTCCAGTATCCAGCCGATCGAGGCGTTGCGACACGAATGACGACGTCGGAACCCTGAGGCTCACACTACTGGCTGGTTCGAAGTTTTCGATTGAAACATAATCGCCAATGCGTTGACCCACGCCGAATCTATAATTTCGGGCGTACCACCGCCAGTAGTTTCGGCACTCTCGCTTACACTTCGCTCACCCGTTCAAGTCCGTCCACTCCTTATGTCAGTCGGACGATCTCAACGGTGTATAGTCGGAACTCTTTCCATTCACCGAGCTTGAAAAGCAACAGAGCGCCGTAAACCGAGCTACGGAGAACGTCGATAGTGTGCGATCGAAGCTCCAGGAGGTCCAGCGCGACCAGAAACTGGAGGCCAGTGAAGTTGAGCATGATGAAGATCATCTGAGTCAAGCATCTGACCCAGACGAGAAGAAGCACTTCACAGAGGAAATCGAGAGGCACAAAGCAAACGTTGCTGCCTTAAAGATCGAAGAAGGCAATCGCGCGACAACTTTGAAACAAATGGAACAACGGCTTCAGAACGAGCAAGACAGTCTCGCAAACATCGAGAAGGAATTAAATGTAATCATCGCCCGGCCTTCGCCCTAGCAGTAAATAGGTGTTCGACAACGACTGAGTTCCGGTCGGTTTACCAGCAACTCGGCAGTAACCAGTCGAGTAATAGACCCAATGTCTGCGCTCATGGATGTTGACGAAAACATGACTGCCGAGTTGCCGACAAACCCTCCGCAATGCGCTCAATGAGCGCTTCGCCTGTTGGTCAACTGAGACTCGACTTCGAGTTAGCGCATCATACTTTAGACTCCGCGTGCCCGGGTGCCCAGAAGTTGCCACAAGCTTTGATTCCGTAAATCACTCACAATCCCAAGGAGAATTCACATGGTTGAAACGACACGGGGAAAGCCGCTTCTCCCTCCTGACG
>JBEKVS010000181.1:0-11652 GCA_049513795.1 Occallatibacter sp.
CGACGAATAAAAACACGCAGGTGACAAAGGCCTGGAACCGTTCATAGCCGTGGCCGATGATCTGCTCCGCATTGCTGCCGGTAAACTCATTGATCATCTCGGCAATCTGCTGCGCCGGATTCGGCTTCTCTACCGAAAGCGTCAGACGAACCATGAGAAAGAATGCGATAAGCCCGCAGGCCACCAGCAGTTCCATCGCAAAGCCGTTGGTGATAGGCGCCTCGGGATGGTTGGGATGCACACCAATGGTCTGCAGGACTGCCGTAATTGCGCCGCCGAACAGCTCGTTTAGCACGCGCGTAATGAAGAGAGGTTCCACCATGAAATGCTTGATCTTTCTGGATTCTGGGTTGACCCGAATCTATCCCTTGGAACCAGGCTGAAGCCGGCCTGATTCTTAGTCTTTGAGCAATCGCAGAGACTCCCACGCGGTGGCCAAAACCGCCAGACCCAGGCCGCAAAGAAGAGCCGCCACCGAACCCTGGAAACACTTTAGGCTACCATAAATGGCCCCGGCAAAGATGGTGAGCCGGAGCACAAAGAAGGTCACCACCAGCACCGCGCCTTTGGGCGTCTTCTGCCGGTCCATCTTCCCGTTGATGAGGCGGATAAGGCGCTGCCACTCCAGAATGCTGGCAGCCGAGATCAGGGCGCCCACGGCCAGCATGGCCGCGTTCCGCCAGCCGGACACAAACACCAATACCGCGGACGGAACCAGGCCCAGAATCAGCGTGTCGCGCATGGCGCGCCTGAGCAAAGCCTCGAGTGCGGCATCGGTCAGACCCACAATCGGATGAGTCTCTTCGCTCATGGCTGCGCGCCCTTGCTCCCCGCGCTCCCGCCGTTACCGCCCTGGCCGTCCTTGTCTCCCGAAGCGATCACCAGCCGCACCACGTAAACCAGCCCGGAGATTCCGCCGAAGACAATCCCCGCCAGGCTAATCCAGGTCTGGTGGAGCTTGCCGTCAAGCCACGCGCCAGCCAGCCACCCGATGAATGCCGCGGAAGGCAGCAGAACGGCAATCTGGGTCAGCTTCTCCGCTTGCACCAGGGTCTGAATTCCGCCGCTGTTCTTGGCGCTTGGCTTGCTTTCGGGAATGGGACGATTGAAGGGCATGCTGGCTCAGGGTCCAGCATACAGGCCCGGACTTGCACGACGCAGATCAAAGCAGGAGCGGCTATACTTCCCTTTTGGCATGTCGGCGCAAAGGGGAAATAGACAGTGGAGTTCGATTCGGAATTTGAGCGCGGTCTGTTCGAGTTGCGCAAGTCAAAACTGGCGGAGATCGAGAAGCTTGGCCAGGCTGCTTATCCCAACCAGTTCCCTGCCTCACACACCCTTCCTGAGGTGCGCGCCCGCTGGGACGAAGCGCAGGCTGAGACGCTGGAGGCTGAGCGCGTCACGGTGTCCGTCGCCGGGCGCATCATGGCCATTCGCGCGCAAGGTAAGGCCGGCTTTGCGACTCTGCAGCAGGATGGGGCTCGGCTGCAAATCTATGTGAGGCTCGACGCGGTCGGCGATCAGGGCTTCGCGCTCTACAAATTGCTCGATCTGGGTGACCATATCGGCGTCAGCGGATACCTATTTCGCACGCGGACGGGCGAGTTGACCATTCATGTCGAGCGGCTCACGTTTCTCTCCAAGGCCATGCTGGCGCTGCCGGAGAAGTTCCACGGCCTGGCCGATGTAGAGTTGCGCTACCGCCAGCGCTACGTCGACCTGTTCGCCAATCTTGAAAGCCGGGAAGTCTTTGTCAAACGCGCCAAAGTGCTCAAGGCCATGCGGCAGTTCTTCGATGAGCGCGGCTTCATCGAGGTCGAGACACCAATGATGCAGCAGGTGGCCGGCGGCGCGGCGGCGCGGCCCTTCAGGACGCACCACAACGCGCTGGACATGGATCTGTTTTTGCGCATCGCGCCCGAGCTTTATCTGAAGCGCCTGGTCGTCGGCGGCCTGGACCGCGTCTACGAGATCAATCGCAACTTCCGCAATGAGGGCGTGAGCACCCAGCACAACCCCGAATTCACCATGCTCGAGTTCTACCAGGCCTACGCCAACTATCACGACCTGATGCAGATCACCGAAGATCTGGTCGAACACATCGCCCGCGCCGTGAACGGAACTACTGTCACTGAGTTCAACGGCCACACCATAGACCTCGGCAAGTGGACGAGATTGACTATGCGCGACGCCATCCGCGAGTTCTGGCCCGAAGAGGCCGGCGCCAAGCCGGCGAATTCGGCGTTCGACTCCGCGTCCGTGTTGCAGGCGCGCCTCCATGCTGCCATGGACTCCCTTGAGTCGGCGGTTTGCGAAACCACGCGGCTGACTCCGGCGCGAATCGGCGAATTGAAAACCATGCAGGGAGCGATCACAGGCGTCTATTTCGACAGCATGAAAGGCGCGCCCGTGGGCAAGTCGATCTACAACCTCTTTGAAGCCGTGGTTGAACCGTTCCTGATTCAGCCGACCATCATCTATGACTATCCCACCGAGGTCTCCCCGCTTTCGAAGGCCAAGCCCGACGATCCAGCGCACGTGGAGCGCTTTGAGTTTTTTGCCGGCGGCTTCGAGCTGGGCAACGCCTTCAGCGAGCTCAACGATCCCATCGAGCAGGAAAAGCGCTTCCGCCAGCAGATTGCAGAGCGTGATCGCGGCGACGATGAAGCCCACCAGATGGACGAAGACTACGTCCGCGCCCTGGCCTACGGCCTGCCGCCGACGGGAGGCGAGGGCCTGGGCGTCGACCGTCTGGTCATGCTGCTCACCGGCTCAAAGTCCATCCGCGACGTCATCCTGTTCCCGCTGATGAGAAGCAAAGAACAGCCTTCAGCTTCTGGCTCCTAGCTTCTAGCTTTTCAAACACGACGGGCCTTGCCCCGCACACCATTGAGCTAGAGGCTGAAAGCTGAAAGCTAGGAGCTGCTTTTTGAATATTCTTTTCGTCGGTGACATCTTCGGCAGCGCGGGACGCAGGATTGTGCGCGAGCATATCGGCCACGTTCGCCGCGAGAACAATGTCGAGCTAGTCATCATCAATGCCGAGAACGCGGCGGGCGGCTTCGGCGTCACGCCGCAGATCGCCGAGGACCTGTTCGATCTCGGCGCCGACGTGCTCACCACCGGGAATCATGTGTGGGACAAGCGCGAACTGATCGACTACCTGAACTCGGCTTCAGTTGGAAGTAACGATCGAGCGCGCCGCGTGCTGCGCCCGGTCAACTTCCAGCCCGGCCTTCCCGGCTACGGCGTCTTTGAGGGAACCACGCAGAACTGTGTGCCGTACGCGGTCATCAACCTTGGAGGGCGCGTCTTCATGAATGCCACCAACGATCCATTCCACGCCATCAACGACATTCTGGCCGGCATCACGGCCAAGATCATCGTCGTCGATTTTCACGCCGAAGCGACGAGCGAAAAAGTCGCCATGGGCTGGCATCTGGATGGCCGCGTGACGGCCGTGCTGGGCACGCATACGCATGTCCCTACCGCCGATGAGCGCGTGCTGCCCGGAGGCACAGCCTACCAGACGGATGTGGGCATGAGCGGGCCCTATGACAGCGTAATCGGCGTGGAGAAAGAGCTGGTGCTGCACCGATTTCTTACCGGAATGACGGGCAAGTTCGAGGCCGCCAAAGGCAATCCCAAAATGTGCGCCGCGCTGGTTACATGCGACCCGGACACAGGGCGCGCATCCGCGATTCAACGGCTCATGCTGGGCGAATAAGGGCAGCCTTCTGCCCTGTTCTCTCGGATACGGCGAAAAACGTTCGGCGAAAAAGCAAACAAAAAGGGCAGCCCGATTCCAGGCTGCCCATTTTGTTTTACGGTTCTTGCTTTCCCACTTCCCCGCGCGCCGAATTCCATGAAAATTCGGCGCATTCGATTAATGCGCGGCGGGGTGATGTCCGGCGGCCGGCTTGTGCACCGGAGCTTTCTTCACGGGAACAATCGCTCCATCGCGCAACACGATCTGAGCCGATTGGGCCACGGTATCAGTTCCTGGAATCTGCGTGTAGCTGTCGTAGGTTCCATCCAACTCCAGTTGGTTCTTGGCGGACAGGCCAAGCTCCGTGCCGGCAGGCACAGTGGCAAGTTCCTTGTCCGTCAGCGGCGTCTTCAAGTTGACGATGAAGTCGGGAGTCTTCGACTGCTTTGCGTCGTCGGTGACAGCAACCTTGATCTGTGAAGCAGTGGATTCTATGATCGTCCCCGGGACAGGCGTATCCTTGTCCTTCATCAGCGCCCACAGCTTGTCGGCATCATCCTTTGCGCCGAAGGCCAGAACCAGTTCCTTGTCGGCCAGCGCCAGAGTCGTCAGGTCCGCAGTGTTGGCGAGAATGGTGTGGATCTTCTCGGCTGGGGTAGCGGCAGGAGCGATCGCCAGCGTCCCCGGCGGGAACTCGGTGGCCTGGGCTTGGGTCTTGATGGCGTCCAGTCCATCCATGGCGCCGTGGTATTTGTTGTACCAGTAGTCCAGTTTCTTCTCGATGACAGATTTGAAGCTGGCGGGCGCAAAGGCCAAAGCGCGGGCGTAGAACCAAACCGCATTTACAGCATCCGCCGGGGGCTTGGCGTAGGCCTCAGCCAAGTTCAGGGTGTCCACCAGGCCCATGCCGCTGGTGGTCTGGTCAGCAGGAAGCGCCATAAGCTCGGTGCGGTATTCGGCGATAGCTGCCTTGAAATCCTTCTTCGACATCGCATCGTCCGCGGCGATGGTGGATTGGAACAGTGGATAGGCCGCAGCGGTCTGCTTCTTCCAATCGTCGTCCGAAGTGCCGGCCGGCTTGGGAGCCGTGAGCCCCTTTTGCGCCAGAGCCGCGCCGTCGTCGCACGAGGCCGTATCCGACGGCTGCTTCAGGCAAAGCGCCCGCTTGATGTAGACGGAGATGAAGATCGCCTTGAAGTTGTTGGGATCGGTCTGCAGGATTTTCGCAGCCGTGCTCAGAATATGCTCGTTGTCGCCCAACTGCTGGTAAGTGTCCAGCAGCATGTTGAGAACCACCGATTTGACCACGCTCTGCGGATAGGTGGTGAGAAAGCTTTCCAACCCAGCAGCCTTCTGCTTGGGGTCCGCCTGCGTGCTGGCCATGGAGTAGGCGTTATATTCGGCCGGATCTTTGATGGATATATCCTGGGCTAGAAGCGTGGGCGTGGGAACGAGGCTGAGGCTGGCCAAGGCCATCATGGACGCAAGGACTATCTTCTTCATTCAGTGCTCCTGGAATCTCGGGAAATTCGAAAGGGAGAACAATATTCAAGCATTCGCACGCGGAAAGAGCAAGCGGTTTTGGTCCGCGATTGAGTGTCTTGGGACACGGTAAACAATACCACGGCTGCCGCTGCGGTGTTGCGAGGATTATAGAAAGCCCTGCTCCCTCTGACAAGCGGTGCTTTGGCGAACCGCCAGAATCCCGCTCGACATCGGGGAGAGAAGGCCAGCCCCGATTCGCTCGTTGACCGGAAGCGCGTCGGCAGACTCAACCGCTGACGGGGAGTCTCAGGGTGTTGGGGACCGAGTTCCCTATCTTGCCGCCGCATAATCGCTTAGACACCGGACGCGACAAAAGGGTTTCCGGAATCTGGAGATTGCCCGCAAGCGGCCTATCCAAGAAGTCGAACCAGCTCAGCTTGTTCGGCCAAGAAAGCGTCGTGGCCATGGTCGGTGGTCATCTCGCGGTAGTCGGCATCGCATCCTGCGGCGCGGATCGAATAGGCAAACTGACGCACCGCCTGGGGTGGAAACAGCCAGTCCGAGCTGATCCCGACAAAGGTGAGCCGCGCCAGAATTGAGCTGAACGCTTCGGCCGGCGACGAGCGGCCATGCAGCGGATCCCATGTCTCCATGGTGCGGAGAATCGCCAGGTAGGCGTTGGCGTCGAAGCGGTCGATGAACCGCTGCCCCTGGTGATCGAGGTAGCCGGCGATGTCAAACCGTCCGCCGATCAGGCCGCCGCCCTCCGTCCGATTCGGGTCGTCGACTCCTCGCGGGTCCTCGCCATTGCGGTTGGGATTGCGCCCGAAGCGCTCGTCAAACAAGGACGCCGATTTGTAGCTCAGCATGGCGATCTGCCGCGCCAGGGCCAATCCCCGGCGCGGTGGATGTTGGGGCAGATAGCGTCCACCCTCCCAGTCCGGATCCTGCTGGATGGCCAGACGCTGCAGATGATTCAGCGCCAGCCCCATGGCCGACAGCGGCGCAACGGCGATAATGGCCGCTCGCTCGACGCGATCCGCGTTGACCATCGCCCATTCCAACGCCTGCATGCCTCCAATCGAGCCGCCCAGCACCAGGCGCAGGCGCGCAATGCCCAGCGAGTCGAGCAGGCGCGTTTGCGCCCGTACGTTGTCGCGAATGGAGATGAGGGGAAAATCCGGCCCGAACGGCTTGCCCGTTTCCGGGTCCACGGAGCCTGGGCCGGTAGATCCATAGCATGAGCCGAGCAGGTTGACGCAGAGCACGCAGTCATATTCCAGCGACAAGGCTCCGCCCGGCGAGAGGATTTCCGGCCACCAGTCTCCCACCCGCGCTGATCCTGAAAGCGCGTGGCAGACGAGCACCGCATTCTTGCGTGCCTCATCCAGACGGCCGTACACGGCATAGTGCAGCGTGGGCGCGGCCAGCGAGCGGCCGCAATCCAGCTCAAAGTGCCCGTCGAGCACAAAGTCGCCTTCATAGGTCGGTTCCAGGCCCGAAGCGCCGGGGGCCGGACTACCTGAAACCGGGGCCTTTGTCTGGCCGGCCCCGACCCCGGCCGGCGCCGAACTTCGTGCTTCGTTCGTGATGCTCATTGCGCGGCAAGTTCCGCTGTTGACGGCGCGCCTTGGGATAGCTGACCGGTGGCCGCCTCAATTGCCTGGTCAAGATCGGCCAGGATGTCGCGAATGTCTTCAATCCCCACAGACAGGCGAACAAGTTCCGGCGTCACGCCGGTGGCGGCCTGCTCCTCAACCGTGAGCTGCGAATGGGTCGTGGATGCGGGATGAATCACCAGCGACTTGGCGTCCCCGATGTTGGCCAGCAGGGAGAAAAGTTCAAGGCTGTCAATCAGCTTCTTGCCCGCCTCGTAGCCGCCCTTGATTCCAAACGTGACAATGGCGCCATGACCCTCGGGCAGATACTTCTTCGCCCGCGTGAAGTAGCGGCTGGACTCGAGGCCGGGATAGTTGACCCACTCGACACCCGGATGCCGCTCGAGGTGGCGTGCCACGGCCAGCGCATTCTGAGAATGCCGCTCCAGCCGCAGGTGAAGCGTTTCAATGCCCTGCAACAGCAGAAACGCGTTGAAGGGCGAAAGCGCCGCGCCCGTGTCGCGCAATCCCTCCACGCGCGCCTTCAGGATGAAAGCCAGGGGCCCGAATGTCTCAGTGAACGAGAGCCCGTGGTAGGAGGGGTCGGGATCGGTGAAGCGCTTGAACCGCCCCGACGCTGCCCAGTCGAATTTGCCTGCATCCACAATCACCCCGCCGATGGCGGTCCCATGGCCGCCGAGGAACTTTGTGGCAGAGTTGACCACAATGTCCGCTCCCCACTCGATGGGCCGCACAAGTGCCGGCGAGGGCGTGGTGTTGTCGATGACCAGGGGCACGCCGTGCTCGTGAGCGATTTCGGCCAGCTTCTCGATGTCGACCACGTCGAGCTTGGGGTTACCCAGCGACTCAGTGAAAACCGCCTTCGTCTTCGAATTGATGGCCGCGCGCAGGCCGTCGAAGTCGTCCGCATCCACAAAACGTACCGTAATGCCCAGGCGCGGCAGCGTGTAGTGGAAGAGATTGTAGGTACCGCCGTAAAGCGACGTCGTGGAGACAATCTCATCCCCCGCCCCCGCCAGCGTAGTCAACGTCAGCGTCTCCGCCGCCTGGCCTGAGGCTGTGGCCAGCCCCGCCGCTCCGCCCTCGAGCGCCGCCACGCGCTTTTCGAACACGTCCGTGGTGGGGTTCATGATGCGCGTGTAGACGTTGCCGAACTCCTTCAGCGCAAACAACCGGCCGGCATGGTCGGCATCCTGGAAAACATACGAAGTGGTCTGGTAAATGGGAACGGCGCGCGAGCCGGTTGCCGGATCGGGCGATTGGCCGGCGTGAACGGCGAGGGTGGCGAACTGCTGCTTCTTTTCTTCAGACATTGATGGCTCCTCCTGGTCGCTTTGAGATAGTGCGTTCTGGCCGGCTGGCGTTGCAGGCGCTCTGATAGTCCTGAAGCTGCTCGTGGAAAGCGAATCCGTGCAACGTAAGCGGCCCGAATCCTTTTGGGACCCGGGCCGCCTGGTTTCAAGATCGGTTGCGTTTAGCGCATTCGCGTCTCAAACTCCAAACGGACAGGTCCGCAAGGCCGACACATACACATGGCCATGACCGCAATTCCGTGCTTCGTTGAGTTCCGCATTACGGGCAGTATCTGCCCTGGCAGCCGGGTTCGTCAAATGTAATTGGTTGCGGGTGGTGTCCTAATTTGAATGACGGCCGGCGAAGGGCAAAAGGTGGGAGTGAGTTAGTTGCCGTTTGAATGGGTCAAAGGGTATATGCCAACGGATGTCTGGGTTCGTAAAGCATGATGTCGTCCGCGCCAGGTACGGCCATAGTGGCCACGAGTCCGTAGCCGTGATCCTTAACTTCGCCGCGAAACTCCGCCCCTTTGCCCTTCAGTTCAGCGACCGTGTGCGAGATGTCATCGCACATCAGGGAGATCAGATGGTGCCTTGGCGATTCGTAGGTCTTGCCATCGTAGACACTGCGAGTCGGGTGCACGCCCATCTCACTCCGCCCGCTCTTGAAGATCAGCCAACCCGCGCCTCCACCCGCCGCATCCTCGACGTAGGGCCAGCCAAGCACGTCGCGAAGGAATGCGCGCGTTGCGGGGGCATCATCGGAATAAATCAGGGTGTGGATGCTGGTGATCATCAGACTGAACTCCTGAAATCGCGAAGAATCATACAATTTCGGCCTATTGCCGATCAAGAAGCCTTTGCACCGCGCAGGAGGTCGAAGTTAGGACCCCGCCGGCCAGGACATCACTGGCCCGGATGGAATTATTCAACCTTTTGGTTGACAATTGCTACGCCGCGGCATATATTAAACCGCATGGTTGAACGATCAAACATCCCGCTCGACCCCGTTTTTCGCGCCCTGGCCGACCCCACGCGGCGCGCCATGCTGCGCACGCTGGCCGACGGCGAGCGCAATATCGGTGAATTGGCAGCGCCGTTCCGCATGTCGTTTGCCGCTGCCTCAAAGCATGTGAAGGTCCTGGAGGGTTCAGGCCTTGTCCGCCGCAGGGTGCAGGGCCGGAGGCATGTGTGCCGCATTCAACTCGGCCCCCTGGCAGCAGCCGACGAGTGGCTCAGTTTTTACCACCGGCTTTGGACCGAACAGCTCGACCGCCTCGACGCACTGCTGGAATCTGAAGACCGACGGGCCGCAAAGGCATCCAAAAGAAAGGACGCAAAGAGATGAATGCAATCTCCGTGGTAAAAGTCACTCACCATTTCAACGCCTCGCCGGAGCGCGTCTTCGACGCCTGGCTCGACCCGAAAACGGCCGGCCAGTGGCTCTTCGCCACGCCAACTGGCAAGATGGTTCGCGTGGAGATCGACGCCCGCGTCGGAGGCCGTTTCGTAATCGTCGATCGGCGCGATGGAGAGGACGTCGAGCACACCGGCGAGTACCTTGAAATCGATCGTCCGCACCGACTGGTTTTTACTTTTGGCGTGCCCAAGTATTCGCCGCTCTTCACCAAAGTGATCATCGGGATTGAAGCCACAGCCTCAGGGTGCGATCTGACTCTGACCCAGGAGAACGTCCCGGCTGAATACCTTGGGCGCAACGAAAAGGGCTGGATTGGAATTCTGGTTGGACTCGGGGAGTTCATCGCCACTTTTGTCGAGGAACACATCGAGGTCGTGGCGGAAAACATCTAGCTCATTCGCAGCTTGGCATGAGGCAGCTTCAATGCCAGACACTGCACCCAGACCCAGCAGCTGCGCTACTCTTCCGCCTTCCAGACATAGGCGCCTGATTGGGGCAGGCCAATATGGGCGAGAACGCGGCAAACAAACTGCCGAGCCATTTCGGTGGAATCAATTGGCTTGTTGTAGAAGGCAGGAATGACCGGGAAGATGACCGCACCTGCATCGGCGGCCAGCGTCATGTTGCGCAGATGGATGCGATTGAAGGGCGTCTCGCGCACGCACAAGAGCAGCGGCCGCCGCTCCTTGAGCGTCACATCGGCAGCGCGCGCGATGAGCCCGTTGGCCAGGCCGTTGGCGATGGCGGCAAGTGTGCCCATGGAACACGGCAGCACGATCATGCCGTGCGACGGGTAGCTGCCGCTGGCAATGGATGCGCCGATATCCGCATCCGTATGCTGGATCGTCTTCTTCGGCTCGACGCCGAGCAGCTTCTCCAGCAGACCGTTGCGCCCGCTTACGCCGAGCTCTTCGGCAAGCACGCGTAGCGAATTTTCAGAAGCAACGAAGTGGATGCGCGCCACGCGTTCATCGGCTTCCAAAGCGCGCAGGAGCTCGCGTCCGAAAATTGCGCCCGATGCGCCCGTGAATCCAACGGTAAGATTCAAGCCGTCCATGATGCGGGCTCCACTTCAACTCCTACCACATGACTCTGCCGCTCCGTTGGGCCGCTTAGGAAGCCGGGTGCCCCATCCTTGCGCGTCTTTCAGCGCAAGGATGGGAAAGCACAGATCTCAATGGGGCTTGCCCAGACTACTCTCCAAGCACCCTGCGAAAGATCGCGTCCACATTCCCCAACTGCCGCATGTAATCGAAAGTATTCGCCAGTTTTTCAGGACTCAGCATCGCCGTGATCTCTGCTTCTTTCGCAATCTCATCGCGAAACACGAGATCCTCCTTCCAGGCCCGCATCGCGTGCGTCTGCACCAGCCGGTATGCATCCTCGCGCAGCAGGCCGGCCTCGGCCAGGTCCAGCAGCAGTTGACCGCTGAAGATCAAGCCTCCCGTGCTTTCGAGGTTCTTCTTCATCCGCTCCGGATAGACCAACAGTCGATCGATCAGGTCCGTCATCTTCGCCAACAGATAATCCACAAGAACGGTCGAGTCGGGAAAGATCACGCGCTCTACGGATGAGTGTGAAATGTCGCGCTCGTGCCAGAGAGCGATATTTTCAAACGCCGCCTGCGCATTGCCGCGCAGCACGCGGGCCAGGCCGCTGATCTGCTCCGACGTGATGGGATTCTTCTTGTGCGGCATCGACGAAGAGCCCTTCTGCTTCTCGCTGAAATACTCCTGCGCCTCGCGCACCTCGGTCCGCTGCAGGTGCCGCACCTCGACCGCGATCTTATCCAGCGTGCTGCCGATGATAGCCAGCGTCGAAATGTAGGCCGCATGCCGGTCGCGCTGAATCACCTGCGTGGCCACCGGCGCCGGCTTCAATCCCAGCCGCGCGCAAATTCTCTCTTCATGCTCCGGCTTGAGATGACCGAATGTGCCAACCGCGCCAGAGAGCTTGCCCACCCGCATGTCTTCCGCCGCCGCATCGAAGCGAGCCAGATTTCGCTCCATCTCCGCGAACCAGTTGAGCAGCTTGAGTCCGAAAGTCGTCGGCTCAGCATGGATGCCATGCGTGCGGCCGATGGTCGGCGTGTGCTTGAACTCCACTGCGCGCCGCTTGAGCACTACT
>JBEKVS010000182.1:0-11635 GCA_049513795.1 Occallatibacter sp.
CGCTCCCTTCAGACACATAAGACTTTCCAGGTGCCTTAACGTAGAGGGTGACCTTTCCAGTGGCTTTCGATGGCGTTACCGTCACCGTGAAAGTCACCGGCTTTTTGACCTTGACCGTGGTTGGCGATGCTTTCAGCTTTGAGGTTGTGGCTATCTTCTTGCCATCGCTAGTCCTACTCGACGCCAGCAACGAGATTGGTTGGGCTGCGATCAAGCAGATTGTCAGCAGTGCGAACGCGGATAGAAGGCTCCGTCTCTGCGTTCGAACCGGGGTCAGGCGATTGAATGCGTGCATGTAGGGGTTAACCTCCTGTCAGATTTCTGATGCGCACAGGCTATAACGTACCTAAGTGAATTGGCAAGGCAAAAAGAGTGCTGCCGGGACGCGCCGGGTGGGTGTCTCCAGGTGGATGGCAGGCTGGATTCAGGTGCAACATGGTGCAGTTAGGGCATTAGCGGACACAGAATCCTCAGGACGCAAAGGGGGGTCCACCAGAGGCATCCGCGAGAGGATCGTCTAATTGGGTGGATGCGAAGAAGCTTGTGCTTTGGCGCGGGTTACCAAGGCTGCAAGACGGGGATCCCCTTGGAGGGGAGCAAACAAGGGATCCGCTTCCAGGCCTAACGCGATTCGCGGAGGTAAATGGTCGATCACCTCGTCGAGGAGCGCCAGTGCCTCGACGGTTTTTCCCTTGCGCACAAGGACGGAAGCGAGGTCATATTTGGTCGCGGCGATCTCGCCCTGGTCGGGGTCGAGAACGCGCCGTTCAACCCCCATCAGGTCATTGAGCGTCTTGATTGCAGCGTCGTCCTGGCCCGTATCTCTCTGGAGCTCGGCAAAGTTTAGCATGGCATTGATGGTTCCGATGTTCTCGGGGCCCAAAACGCGCAGATGCCTGTCGAGCGACTCTCGTTGCACGACCATAGCTTCCTCCATTTGGCCGCTGTCGTGCAGCATTCCTGCAAGATTGTCCATGGTCGTCAGGGTGCCGTAAGCATCGGGCCCCAGCAGGCGCTTCTGTTTTTCCAATACTTCGCGATTGATCTTTACGGCTTCCGCACAATTGCCTTCCTGGCAGAGTATAAAGGCAAGCTCGCCCATGGTGCCCAGGGTATCGGGATGGTCGGGGCCCATCACGCGGCGCTGAAGGTCGAGCACCTTTCTGGCCAGCTTTTCGGCCTCTGCGAGCCGGCCTTGCTGCACGAGTGCCCAGGCCAGGTCGTGCATGGCCTGCAGAGTGCCGCGATCGCTCTGGGCGTCAAACGATCCGCCAATCTGAATGCTTCGATCGAAGAGCCCCTGGGCGCGAGAAAATATCCCCAAATTCAAGTAAGCGCGGCCCATCACGCGCATCATCTGCGCCTTGAGGTCCGGGTCATTTGACAGGCTTGAATCGATATCCGTAGCTGCTTTATCGAGGACCGCGCGCGCCGTCACTGTATCGCCGACCCTTTCGTTGGGGTCTGAAACTTTGAACACCCCGGTCATGAAGTCTGCGATGCGGTTGGCGCGATCCCGTTCGCGGGTAATCCTTCGCAGTTCGACAGCCTGCGTCACGGCAAAGCCCGCTAGCAGCGCCACCAGCGCTGCCGCCACGGCCACACCCACCAAATGCCGACGGACGTATTTGCGCATACGATACGGCAGCGTGTCCGGCCGGGCGGCGATCGGCTCATGCTTCAGAAAGCGATGGAGATCGTCGGCCAGCGCGGTTACCGAGGCGTAGCGTTCCTCCGGCTTCTTCTTGAGAGTTTTTGCAATGATTGTGTCGAGGTCTCCGCGAAGCACGCGGTGGAGCTTTTCCGGGGTGGCACGGCGCTTTTCTGACGAATCTGTGTCGTTGGCTGACGTTACAGCCTGCGATGCGAGCCGTGCCTCAGTTTCCGTGATCGATTTCACCAGATCTGCGGGAGATTGCAGGCTCGTGCCCGTTGGATGCTTACCTGTCAGGAGTTCGAAGAGCAGGACGCCGAGCAGATAGACGTCCGTCGCGGTTGTGATCGCATTGCCGGTCAGCTGTTCTGGCGCTGCATACTGCGGGGTCAGAACCCGGCTCGCCTCTGCTGTCAGTTTGGCTTGGGCCGCGTCTTCCGCAAGCACCTTGGCAATGCCAAAGTCCAGCAGCTTGACCTGTGCATCGTTCCTGATGAATACGTTGCTCGGCTTGATATCGCGATGGACAATCAAGTTGCTATGTGCGTGTGCGACCGCGCTCAGCACGTCAAGAAACAGACGGATGCGCGCATCGACGCTTAGCTTGTTGTCGTCGCAGTATTCATCGATCGGGTGTCCTTCAACATATTCCAGAACAAGAAATGGTTCACCGGTCGAGGTGACGCCGGCATCGATCAATTCGGCTATTTGTGGATGAGACAGTTTGCCGAGGATCGCGCCTTCGCGTTTGAATCGTTCGGCGCCCGCGGCGTCGAGCACAGAAAGGGAGATAAACTTGATCGCTACTTTGCGCTCGAAGCGGCCATCGCAGCGTTCGGCCAGCCACACGCTGCCCATGCCGCCTCGGCCGATCAACTTCAGAATGCGATAGTGGGACACCACCTGGCCAACCAGCGGTTGAGCAAACGTTGGGGCCTCATCAGCCGCCATCGCTCGGGCGGCAATCTCCATCGCCGGCCTTTCAAGAAAATCCCCGGCCCTCCGGTGCGAAGTCAGCAGCGAATTGATCTCGTCCACCAGTGCCGAGTCGCTGCCGCAGGCTTCGGCGAGGAACTCCTCGCGACGCTCCGGGGCAAGCTCGAGCGCCGACTGCAATAAGTTATCCACGAGTTTCCAGCGTTCGGTTTCCATGGCTCGGAATCACAGTTCGAGGTCAGGAACTTCGCATGGCCAGCACATCCATGTCACAGCGAAAGCCTCTCGAAAGTCGGCCTCAATACCGAGGAATGGGCGTAATTATAGCCGCTTGTCTGCGCCCGCAGATATCGATCCAAAATATTTCCCGGCAAATGATAGTTCCTGACGCCGGTTTGCGCCTTGTTGAGTAGAGGCTTTGATAGCGGCGCGCAATCCGGCGCTGCAAATGGATCAAGCGTCCTTAAATCTCAGGTTTTCTACCAGAATGCCAGGAGGAAATATATGAACATCAGGAAGTTGCTTCTCGCTGTTGCCGCTTTTACGCTAGCGGCGACCGGATTCGGGCAAGTCGAGCAAAAGGCGCCTGACGCCGACAAGGTCTCGATCGATGCTACAACCACTTGCAAACTCACTTTCACGTCTGGCAGCGCGCCAAACTATCTTCAATTTTGCGTGACCGTCAATGGCAACATTGTCGAATTTCAAAGCCCGAAAGGATTCGAGCATATTCGAGAAGGCGCCATCCTCGAAGGCTACGGCATCTGTGACTACGGCAGCCTCACCAGGTACTATGACTGGGCCGCCGGAGACTCGGGGAACTGGGAGCCTCCGACCTTTAGCGGCTCCTCCCTCCCGGTAACGATCAAGCGGACGACGTCCGACGGGGTCTATACCTTAACCCAGATTATTAATCGAAACACTACGGATCCTGGGGTTCTTATCACCATGACCCTCAAGAACAATACAGCAGCCTCTCATGATTTCGGTCTGATGCGGTACGCGGATATCGACGCCAACAACGCGTACTACGATGGGGATTCCAAGGACTGGTTCGATTTCACTCACGAATCCGCATGGGGATACAACAACGGGTTCAACCTTTTTGGCGTGATGTTGTCTACCGTCCCTACAGCGCAGACGCATTTCGCGTTCGTCCAGGACACATATGAACCCCCTGACCCGTGCGGGCCTGTCAACAACCTGCCCGCTTCTACCCCATGGTTCGGCGATGGCAGCGTCGGAATGGATTGGAATGGGACGATTGGAGCGGACAAATCGCTCACGTTCGAGAGCGAGTACAAGCGGTTCTAGAGATACAACAGCAAGGAATTCCGGCTCCCGGTCGGGAGTCGGGATTGCTTGCTGTGCCACAAAGCAGAGTTGCCATTTCAGCCGGCTTTCACAGCTCCATGAGCGGGGAGTTCCTGAGTTGCGGGCCGCGATTCTCCAAGCGAGGTTTCCATGAGACGATTCGTTGCTTGCGACCGTTGCAAGTTCTCTTTCTTGCATGTCCGTATTTCCCTTTTAGCGGCAGTCGTTGCCAGCTCATTGCTGCCCGCCACGTCACACGCTCAAAACTGGACGAAGGAATCGCCCGCCAACAGCCCATCCGCCCGTTGTTTCTTTCCCATGGCCTATGATGCCGCGGAAGGCAATGTGGTCCTGTTCGCGGGATTGAATGGCACTGGCGTGCTGGCACACACATGGGTGTGGAACGGGACCAACTGGAGCCGGGAAAACCCTGTAAACAGTCCTCCCAACCGCTATCTGGCCAGCATGGCCTACGATGCGAGTGCCGGCAAAATGGTCTTGTTTGGCGGGCAGGACTCCGACACCAGCTTTCTTGGCGACACGTGGGCATGGAACGGAACCGATTGGGCACAGGAACACCCGGCCAAGAGTCCGCCCGCCCGCAGCCCTGCCGGCATGGCCTACGATGCGGCTACCGGCAAGGTGGTCTTGTTCGGGGGAGTGACTGCCAAAGGCTACCTTTCCGATACCTGGGTGTGGAACGGAACTGACTGGACACAAGAACATCCGCTCCACAGTCCGTCAGCGCGCGGCTATGCGACCATGGCCTACGATGCGGCGGCGGGCAAGGTCGTTTTGTTCGGAGGGAGCACTTCCTCCGTGGCCCTTTCCGATACCTGGGTATGGAACGGCACAGATTGGACAGAGGAACACCCGGCCACAAGTCCAGGCGAGCGTTTCGGCGCTGCCATCGCCTATGACGCGGCACGCGGCGAAGTGGTCCTGTTCGGTGGATTGAACTCCTCCAACCACTTCCTCTCCGATACCTGGGCCTGGAACGGGTCCGATTGGAGACAGGATCACCCTGCCGATAGTCCAACCGGGCGCGCCGTCGGCGCCATGGCCTATGACGCGGCACAGGGCGAGCTGGTGCTGTTCAGCGGGCTGGATACCCTCGATATCCCCTCCGGCTTGCTTTCCGACACCTGGGTGTGGAAATAATCCGTTGCCGGACCGCAGGATGGCCGCAGGGGCGAAGCTCGTTTTGTGCCCTGCGGCCTCTTGAATCGCCTTGATCGATGCCCCGCCTTGGCAAGCCAGAGTGCAAAACGTGTGACGATTCGAATGCCCGACCTATCCCGGTATCTCGGCATGCGCCAGGCGGAATGAGGCAGGAACGCCCGCCAATTCGATCCGATCGAGCTCCCGGCACATCGCTTGTCCCCTGCGACTGCCGCCGGCCCTCGCGATTCAGGACTTCATCGGGGCGCTGGTCTATATTATTAGGTGCTATCGGACAACAAAACCGCGCGCGCGGCCTGGGGACATGGCGCACACAGTATTTATTTGTCACTCGTCGAAAGACAAGCAGGTCGCAAACGCGGCTTGCGCGGCCCTTGAGGCGCAAAGCATCAAGGTCTGGATTGCGCCGCGCGATATCATCGCCGGTGAGGAATACGGGGAAGCCATTGTTGACGCACTCGCGGAGTGCCAGATTGTTCTGCTGATCTTCTCGCGTGAGGCCAACGACTCGCCTCAAGTCCGGCGGGAGATTGAACGAGCCGTCAGCAAGGGTAAGATCATCATCCCCTTCCGCATTGAAAACGTAATGCCCTCCGCCGCGATGGAGTTTGCGCTCAGCAATACGCACTGGCTGGATGCATTCACACCTCCGATCGAGAATCACCTTGCCCATCTGTGCCATTCGACGGCGCGATTGCTTCAAAAACTTCAGGCTCCCGAAGCGCCGCTGCAGGAGCCGGCATCCGCATCCCCTCCATTCGCTTCGTCCCCGTCACCGAGCGCAGTGAAAGAGACCGGGCGCTCCGTCGCAAGCAGCAAGCTTGGGAAAATGCTGCTTTTCACAGCCGTGATCCTGGGGGCTGCTGCAATCGCGGGAACATTCTACTTTCGCATGCGGCAGCACGCGCAACACCTGACCGAGAAAGACACCATCGTTCTCGCCGATTTTGCCAACCACACGGGAGATGCAATATTCGACGACACGTTGAAGACAGCCCTCGCAGTTTCTCTGCGGCAGTCTCCTTTCCTGAACGTGCTCTCCGATGATGAAGTCGCGAAGACCCTGAAACTGATGACGCGGCCGGCAGACTCAAAACTGACTATTGATCTGGCTCGCGAGCTTTGCCTGCGGGCGGGTAGCAGGGGTTACGTAGCGGGATCCATCAGCAGTCTTGGCAGTCAGTACGTTCTGGGGTTGAAAGCTGTGGATTGCCATAACGGAAGGACCCTGGGGCAGGAGCAGACGACAGCTTCGTCCAAGGAGCAGGTGCTGGATGCATTGGGCAAAGCCACGTCCAGCCTGCGCGGCGGGTTGGGCGAATCGCTGGCTATAGGGCAGAAATTCGATGTGCCGCTCGAGGAGGCGACCACGTCTTCCCTTGAAGCGTTGAAAGCGTTCACCCTCGCCGACAAAGTCGAGGAGGAGAAGGGCACAGCCGCAAGCATCCCATACACTCAGCGGGCCATCGAACTGGATCCGGATTTTGCCATCGCCTACAGGGTGTTGGGCGGAGATTACAACGCTCTCGGCCAGCTCGGACGCGCCAAGGAGTACTACACCAAGGCATTCCAATTGCGCGACCGTGCCAGCGAATGGGAGAAGCTGTCGATCGACGCGGCCTACTATCGCAACGTAACCGAGGAGCTGGACAAAGCGGCACAGACCAACCAGGAAGCGATTGACAGCTACCCCCGGGACTCCGGAGGGTATAACAACCTGGGTCTAGCCTATGCGGAACTTGGCCAGTACGACAAAGCCGCGGAGCTGACCAGAAAAGCCCTGGAGCTCTCGCCCGATGAGACTCTTTATTCCGAAAATCTCACCCTCTACACGTTTGGCCAGAATCAATTCGACGAGACGCGCAAGGTTACTCGCGAGGCTCTCGCGCGAGGGATGGATCGCTCGGCATTCCATACAAATCTCTACGTGCTGGCCTTCCTCAACGCGGACTCGACGGCCATGTCGGAACAGATGCATTGGTTTGCCGGCAAGCCCGATGACGATGACCTGAGATTTTCGCTGGCGGGTTATACCGAGGGTTTTTCCGGTCATCTGGCCAAAGCGCGTGAGCTTACCGCGCAAGCAGTCGCGTCCTGCATGCGATCGGACGACAAAGAAAGTGCTGCGCACTACCTTGCGGATGCAGCTATCGAAGAGGCAAGTTACGGCAATTCAGCCGAAGCTGAGCGGGACGCAGTTGCGGCGTTGAAACTTGCCGCCACGAACCCTGGGGTGACTATCGAGTCGGCTCTTGCCTTTGCCATGGCGGGTAACGCAACGCGAGCCGAATCCCTGGCCCAGGATTCAAACAAACGATACCCACTCGGCACCCAGATGCAGAAAGTGTGGCTGCCGACGATTCAGACGCAGTTAGCTTTGAATAAGAAGGATTCGGCTCGCGCGCTCAGCGCTCTGCCGGCTGCTTCCGCCGTCGAGTTCGGGTTGACCCCTTTTTCCAATGGAATTTCCTGCCTGTACTCAATCTACGTGCGGGGAAACGCCTACCTGGCCGCCGGGCAAGGGGCTGAAGCGGCCGCTGAATTTAATAAGATCATCGACCATAGCGGCGTCGTCTGGAACTGCTGGACGGGCGCGTTGGCCCATCTGGGAGTAGCGCGCGCCAACGCATTGCAGTCCAGAACTACGAAGGGAGCGGACGCCGATGCCGCCCGCGTCCGCGCACTCAAAGCCTACAATGACTTCCTTACCCTCTGGAAAGACGCCGACCCTGAGATTCCCATCCTGAAGCAAGCCAAGGCCGAGTCGATGAAACTGCATTAGCTCCCTGGCGGGAACTCGCAATTACCTGCGCCGATCTCGTCACGGAAACTCACATCGCGGCGTTCATCGAAGAGCTTGGGCATAAGGCGCGGCCGTACTGAGACACTGCGGTACAAAGACACTATTGACCGTCATTACTCCAGATTGAAAGAATCCAACAGAAGCGACGCCGGTGAGTAATACGAAGCCGTCCCGATTTACGTAGGCCTTGCTCGATGATCGCCGGCAGGCGAGCCCGATGAATCCGCAAGAAGCGAAGTGTCCTTTCAAGCCGGAATCGGCGGAGCCGTCTTTGGCGGATGCGCCCCGCCCACCTTTGGTTAAAGGCTGGCCGCTGCTGGGAAGCACCTTTCACTTCCTGAGCGATGCGCCGGGAGTTTTGCATCGCGCCTACCGGAAGCATGGACCCGTATTTAGACTCCACGCGCTCTGGATCAGATACACCGTCATCGGCGGGAAGGAAGCATTGCTCTTCATGCAGCAGGGGCTTCCGAACCGGTATCTGTCGCGGGAGAAGATCTTTCAAGTCATCGGCAGGGAACTGGGCACGGAAGATTTCATGATGAGCCAGTCAGGCCCAACGCATCTCCGCTTGCGGCGGATGTTGGGACTGGGTTACTCGCGTGAAGCGACATCCGCTTTCGTACCGGATTTTATCGAGGCAGCCAGGGAAGAGGTGCGTACGTGGCGGCCCGGGAGCGTTCGCGGGGTGATGGCCGCGATCAACCGCATCGCCTTCGAGCAATATTGCCGGGCCATGTGTGGGCGCTCTCTGCATCAGCATTTTGCTGATGCGATGACCACGATCGAAACCGACATGAATGTCACCGGCCGCGTCTGGCCATTCCTGGCGCTCAAAAACCCGTGGTATCGCAAAGCCCGCAATAAGGTCCTCGGCCTGATTTCGGACATGGTGCATGAGGCCGCGCGCGAGACGGCGGTTCCGGGTTCCAGAAAGACGATCATCCACACATTGCTCAGCCTGCGCGACAAAGAAGGCGTGCCGCTGCGGCATGACCAGGTTGTGTGCTATGCGATGTATGGGTGCGCGGGCAGCGTGGCCTACATGGCGCGGCTGGTCGGCTTCATGCTCTACCAGATTCTGATCGATAGCGACCTGAAGCGCTCTCTTACGGAAGAAGCGGACCGCGCGTTCTCGGAGGGAATCCGCGATGCGTCAGACGTGCGCCGGATGGAACTGATGTGCGCGGTCTACCACGAAACCCTGCGCTTCCACCCGGTTTCGCAGGGCATGCCTTATTACACAGATTGCCCCTTCGTGTTCCAGGGCAAGAAAGTGGATGCCGGAGACATTACGGTTCTCTCCCAGGTTCCGATGAGTTTCTCCGAGCAGCACTTCACCGATCCCATGCGCTTCGATCACACGCGCATGATGAGCCCGCGCAACGAACATCGCAATGGAGGCGGCTTCCATCCCTTCGGCATGGGCGATCGGACGTGCACGGCGATGGGCCTGACAGAGTTGTTGGCGGTGACCATGGTGGCCACAATTCTCCATGAGTGCGACCTGGAAATGGCGCCGGCCAGCTATCGGCTGAAGCTCAAAGTTCGTCCGTTGCCCGCACCGGACAATGGATTCCGCATCAAGGCCAAGCCGCGCGAAGGCGTGGTTCGCGAGGCCGCTCCCTGCGAGGAGAATATTACCGCTGCCTTTCCGGGATATGACCAACCGTCCGTCGCCGAGCTTCTGGAAACCGCGTCGAGCCGGACTTTTCGGCAGGGCGAAATCATTATCCGGCAAGGCGATACGGCCACGGCGTTCTATATCGTGGAGCGCGGCATCGTGTCCGTCAGCAAGGACGGCAAGGTTGTGGCGCAGCTTGCGCCCGGCGAGTATTTCGGCGAGATCGGGCTGCTGAACGGCGTGCCCAGAACGGCCACCGTCACGGCGCGGAGCCCGTCGGTTCAGGTGCTGGAATTGTCGCGGGAGAGTTTTCTCGATCTGGTGGAGAATTCCGATCTGGTCTCCGGCGAGATGGCGGCGATCGCGCGCAAGCGAACCGCTCACAATATCTTGCGCGATGCTCTGCCGGGAATTTCCGCCGACGCGCTGGGGCGGCTCTTTCCGGAGTTTTCGACGGAGCGGCTGGAGGCCGGAACGACCGTTATCCGGGAAGGGGACGCCGCGGATCGCTTCTATGTAATTGCGGAAGGTGTCGCCGTCGTTACGCGGAGCGCCGCTGGCGGCCCCGCGGAACTCGCGCGCCTTGGACCCGGAGAATACTTTGGCGAGATGGGAATGATTACCGGTCAGCCGCGCAATGCCACGGTAAGAATATCCGACGAAGGTCCCGCGGTCCTACTGAGCACGGACCGCAAAGGATTTCTTGCCGCGTTCCATGCCGGTGCATCGGGCGACCTGGCCCAGACGATGATTACGCGCGCCGAGCTCCTGCAATAAGAGCGGGCGGCGTCGATCAGGAGTTCCTTTCCTTGATGTCCTTATCGAAGAAGCGGAACAAGACCTTGCGGATGTCGAGGAAAAGGTTGACGCCCACCCAGAACTGGTAAGGAGTCCACCCCAGGACTTCGAGGCACGCGCGCCAGATACCGAATTGAGTGGCGCTGTCATAGCCTTTCGTGACCAGACGGTATGCCACCAGGCCAAACCCCAGCCCAAGAGTGGTGACCGAGAAGGTAAGGCATCCGCGCAGAAAGGTCGAGATGGCCATCGATGCTTTATCCACCAGGTTGGTGAATTGAAACGGCGGCGAATCCAGCCAGCGCTGCGCGAGATAAGTCGTTCGGTTGGCCATGTCGGCTAATTGTTCTATCGCGAGATAGGTTTCGTTGCTCGGTCCCTTGAAGAGGAATTTGAGCACCTGCTTATGCACGCGTTTGCGAGCGCGCTTACCCGCTGCTTTGTTGTAAACCCGATGTTCCTTATAAGCGTCGACCTCGGGATAAAGGCGCGCCGCGATGGTCTCATACAGTAGGGTCGACCGAATCATCTTGAGGGTGTTGAGGTTTAGTGGGATGTTATATTCACGCGCGAGAGTCAGGAACCGAATCCAGATCTTGGCCGATGTCCTCTCCCACCACTCCGTGTGCTTGCTCCTAAATGCATAAAGGTCCTGCCAAAAGATACCTTCGACGCGTTTGGAAAACTCGTCGATATCGATTGGAGGAAGAGGCTCTAGGATGGCCAGCGCAGCCTGCACCATGCGGCCTATGTCCGCTTGGTCGTGGTAATGCGAAAGCTGCTTCCAGTTGTTGCGCTCCTTGGTTGTGTAGGCGCCGGATGAGCCGAAATCGATGAAGACCAGCTCGCTATTGCGCTGTATGACTACGTTGGAAGGGTGCGGGTCCGCGTGAAAAAGAACGTTCTCGAAAACCCCGAACTGATTGGTGCGCAGGAGCCGCTTGGCCACCAGTTCGGGATAAATTCCTTCGGCCCTAAGCAGCTCGAGCGCCCGTGTGTCTTGCTTCTCGACCGCCGCGATCAGCTCGCGCATCCAGATGCCCGAGACAAACTCCGACACCATAATGTCCTGCGACGACAGCTCGAAGTAGATGCGCGGGGCACTGATATGCTTCATGTGCTCCTTCACGCCGGTGCTGAATAGTTCGGTGTAGCGCGCTTCCTTCTTAAAATCCAGCTCTTCCATCAGCATGCTGCGGAATTCGTATACGAAATTCCGGGACAATCCGGGACGAATGATGGTGAAGAATTCCAGGAACTGAAGCACGGCGGCGAGCGCATTGCAATCCGCGACAAATTTCTCCCCGATGCCGGGCCTGCGGAC
>JBEKVS010000183.1:0-11578 GCA_049513795.1 Occallatibacter sp.
CACCCACTGTCGACTTGAACGACGTCTCCACGAGTTACTTTTTTGTTCGACAGCTGGGAAACACGTTTGGCGTCACCGCAGCAACCGTCATGTTTGACCGCAGGCAGACGTTGCATTCCGCACGACTTGTCGATGTGGCCAACCGACTGGATCCAACTGTGCAGTCTACGTTGTCGCAATATTCAGCTCTGATCGCGCACAACGGGGGGGCGGCCAGCAATCCAACACTGGGAGCCCTTCAGATCTTTCAATCCGACGTGATCACGCAGAGCCGATTGCTTTCCTATATCGACATTTACTACGGCCTCGCGGTTCTAAGCATGGTCGTCTTTTGTCTCATAGCCGTTGCTCGACCCAAGGACGGTTCCTCGTCCGCCCCCTCTTTCTTCCATTTGTGGTGAACGGGGCAATTGGAATGTGCGGCATTTGTTGGATGAATGCTGAGCTGGAGCCGATTCCCGGGCGCGGCCATAACCTGACCATCGCTGCCATCCCCTCTGCAAAGCATTTGTCGCGAGTCCACGAGCCGACGGCGTGTCGTCCATTGGACGGAAATGGTTCGGGCCCTCGCTCGCCTTGTGAGGCAACGACTGCACTTATCTGGCCGCAGTGTTTGGGGATTGAAATGCAATAAATCATTCGTACGAACAAGGCAAATTGTGGAGAAGGACAAAGATCAAAAAGGAGAAAACTCAAATGGAAGATCAGGACGAAACCAAGTGCGCGCATATTCCCTGTGGGTGTGCAGTGCCGCCGGGCCGGGAGTATTGCAGTGAAGCGTGTCGGAATGCCGGGAGCGAAGACGTCGAAATTGCTTGCCAATGTGACCACGCGACATGCCCCTTCACGGCGTAGCCATCCAGGGAAATTGGGCCAGCGAAAAGTGAATGCCACAAGACGGGGAATCAGAATCTATGCCTTTGTCGCGCTTTGTGCGCTTTGCCAGGCAGTTCACCTTAGAGTCGCCATTCTAAGTGAATGCCACAAGGTTCTAATTCCAACTGAAGAGCAGCCGTCTGTTAAACCGCGACACGAAGGATACCGAAATGGCTTTATCTGATGACTATGTTCTCGCAACCTTCAAGGGGCTCGAAAATGGCGACGGCGCTGCTTTCTTTGAGCGCGTCGCCGACGACGTCGATTGGACGGTGATGGGAACGCACCCACTCGCCGGTCACTATCTAAGCAAGAGGGATTTTAGGGAAGGCACTTTCGCCAAGTTGGGGCACGTGCTTACCAGCGGCGCCCAGCTGCATGTTGAGCACCTGCTCGTAAAAGGCAATGAAGCAATCGTTGAGCTTCACTCTTTGGCTACGGCCAAGAACGGTATGCGCTTCGATAATCGTTATTGCTGGATTGTCTACTTTCGTCACCAAAGGATTATCCGTGTTCGTGCTTATCTCGACTCGGCAATGGTAGCCCGACTATTCGAGGAAAATCCACTTGACGAAACTATTGGCTACTCGTAGGGCTTCTAGACCAGCTGAAATGAGGCTCTACGCCGTAGCAGATCTGAATGGAAGCATGAATCTAAGTTATCGCTACGTCGGACGACCAGCTTGCGATGACATGGGTGCCACACATTGAATCTGACGATGGTCACAGGGGGCGAAGTAATGGGGATAACCTCAGCAGTAAGCGACAAAGCGCAGAACATTGAATTCAGTCCACTGTATTTGCGGCAACGAGAGATGGAGAATGTAATATCGAGCCACTCTTCCGCCTTCCATCGACACGCCATGCGCCACCTCGGGAACACCGCTGGTGCCGAGGACGCAGTCCAGGATGCATTGTTGTCGGCTTTCAGGCACTTGGCGCAGTTCAGAGGCGAAGCACAAATGTCCACATGGTTGATGAGAATCGTAATCAACTCGGCTCGAACGCAATTGCGAAAGCGCTCACGCGAAAGGCACGTTTCAATCGACGAGCATCCCGAGAAAGGAGAGGCCTTCCTGCTCTTGGACCTTCTTGCCGACCATGGACTGAGCCCGGAAGAAGCTTGTAGCAGATCTGACCTTCATTTGCATGCTCACAAGTTGGCGCAGAAGCTTTCGCCTGACCTGCGAGAGGCATTTCGACTTCGCGATCTCGAAGGCCGGACGCTCCGCCAAATGTCGGACGCAATCGGGGCTAGCGTTAGCGCGGTGAAGACGAGGGTTTCACGTGCGCGCGCCAAACTCAAACGCCTGGCGCGGACGATCTGAGCTGATCGGGTGCAAATTGTCGTAGCTGTTTGAAAATTCCAAAAGAAGGAGAATAACGAAAATGAAGACTATCGTAAGCATGGCCTTGACCGTGGTATTCGTCTCGACGGCTTTCGCCAGCGCGGATGTCGTGAGTGCCGTGCATGGGTCCATCGTCAAAATTGATTCGGGAGCAAGGATCGTAGTGGTCAAGACTGCCGATGGAACCCGGCATTCCCTGCATTTAATTGACCGTACAGCGGTTCATGGTGCCGAGACCTCGGCCGATGCCGTGAAAGATTCTTGGCATGGCCTCGCCAAAGGCAGCGAGGTTGTGGCGCATTACACTAGCCGCGCGAGTTTGGATACGGTTGTCGAAATCGACAGGGTCGGCCGGGATGGCTTGAAGACCGCTAGGGGAACTGTTACTGACGTCGGTCGCGGAGGGAAGACACTGGTTGTCGATACCGGTGACGGCGTGAAGAAGACATTCGAGCTGACCGATCACGCGAGCGAAGATGCAGGAAAAGACATTGCGAAGAGAACCATAAAGGGTTCGAAAGTAGCCGTTTACTACACTGAGGATGCGGGCAAAAGCGTGGCCCACTTCTTCGAGGTGCTCTGACGAGGTCTTGGCAGGAGTCAGCTCAGGATTCTCGGAGCCGAAGAATGTCGATCGTTCAGGCACCTGGGGAGCCTGAATGCGGAAACCCAGAACGACAAATATACGACTTGGAAAGAGGAGGCCGTGTCATGGCGAATCATACGGTGGCCGACTTGTTGATTGAAACCCTCGCGGCAGCGGGTGTCGAAAGGATCTACGGAGTTTCCGGCGATTCATTAAACGGAATCACCGATTCGATTCGAAGGCAAGGGAAAATCGAATGGATCCATATGCGGCACGAGGAAGCGGCTGCGTTTGCCGCAGGTGCAGAGGCGCATCTCACCGGAAAACTGGCAGTATGCGCGGGAAGCTGCGGTCCTGGCAATCTGCACCTGATCAACGGCCTTTACGACTGCCACCGCAGCCGAGTTCCTGTGCTCGCCATAGCCGCTCAGATTCCAAGCAACGAGATCGGGAGCGGTTACTTCCAGGAAACAAACCCGGAGCACATCTTTGCGCAGTGCAGTCACTACTGCGAGCTGATTTCTCAGACTGAGCAAATGCCGCGTGTGCTGGAAATCGCGATGCAGACCGCGATTGCGCGCGGCGGGGTGTCGGTGGTGGCCATCCCCGGAGACGTAGCATTGCGCGAAGCCGTGGAAAAAAGCCCGCGATTGCATTTCCTTCCACCGAAGCCGAATGTATGTCCATCGAACGAAGAACTTGTGACATTGGCCAACCTCCTCAACAAGTCCCAGAAAATCACGATCCTGGGCGGGGCGGGCTGCGCAGGTGCTCACTCGGAACTGATTGCACTCGCAGCAAAACTGAACGCGCCGATTGTGCATGCGATGCGCGGAAAGGAATTCATCGAGCCCGATAACCCTTATGACGTCGGGATGACCGGCCTGCTTGGGTTTTCGTCCGGATACCGCGCCATGATGACCTGCGACTTGCTGCTGATGCTTGGAACTGATTTTCCTTATCAGCAGTTCTATCCGAAGGATGCAACGATCGTGCAGATCGACATTCGCGGAGAACAGCTTGGCCGGCGGAGCAAGGTCGACTACGGCCTTGTCGGGGATACGAAATCGACCCTTCAGGCACTCCTGCCAAAGTTGGAACAAAACACAAGCGAAAAGCACTTGAAAGCTTCGCTCGAACACTACCAGAAAGCGAAGAAGGGTCTCGATGACCTGGCGACCGACGGATCGGGCAAGAAGCCGATTCATCCGCAATACGTGGTTCGAGTGCTCGACGAGTTGGCTGCGGAAGATGCGATCTTTTCTTGTGACGTGGGCACGCCAACGATTTGGGCGGCGCGCTATTTGAGCATGAACGGCAAACGGCGACTACTCGGATCCTTCAACCATGGTTCGATGGCAAACGCGCTGCCTCAGGCGATCGGGGCCCAAGTGAGTCATCCAGGACGACAGGTTGTGTCTTTGTCGGGAGACGGCGGTCTGGCCATGCTCCTGGGAGATCTGTTGTCGCTGCGCCAATTGGAGGCGCCCGTCAAGATCATCGTTTTCAAAAATGAATCCTTGGCATTCGTTGAGTTGGAAATGAAGGCGGCAGGCATTCTTGAGTTTGGCACCGACCTCAAAGACCCTGACTTTGCGAGATTGGCTGACGCTGCGGGTCTGCTTGGACTTACTGCCGAAACCCCGGACCAAGTGCGCCCTATGATGGCCCAAGCGCTCAGACATGATGGACCTGCTCTGGTCGAAGTTCTGGTCAGCCGGCAGGAGCTATCCATGCCTCCGACTATCACATTCGAACAGGCAAAGGGCTTCAGCCTGTTTGCCCTCAAAGCGGTTCTCAGTGGGCGCGGAGATGAGATCGTCGATCTCGCAAAAGTCAATCTGCTGCGGTAGCCGCAATTGTCGTGCTAGAGACTCTTCGCGTTCAACCAGGACCATTCACTGTCCAATCGAATGAGCGCGCCAACGCGGAGCTGTTCACCTTAGGGGAAAGCAATCCAGATCATTGGCGAATGCGATCGGGCCTGAATAGCGAAGCTTGATTTCCGCTTCCGTCTCCTTCTCTTTTCCCAGAGTTCGCAGCATTCGGTGGGACAGCACCAATTGCTTGACATGAGCGTTCGCTGCGGTGGCCCCGATGACAGAAGGCGGCATATGGAGACGCCTTTCCAATCCGGTCGCGCCCTCCGGCACAGCGTTATGAGCGACGAATAGGTCAGCGCCTGAGGCCAACTGTGTCAGGCCTTCCCCTTCTCCATTCGTGTCTCCGCTGAAGACGATCCGCTTGCCGCCGATTTCAACCCGCCATGCCAAGGCGGGGAACGCGCCATGAGTGACACTTGCCGCGTAAAGAGCGAAGACAGCGTTGCGGAACACGAGCACTGGAGTGGAGCTGGCCGCAACGTTGTGCGGTTGTAATTGGTAGCTTCCATCTGCGCCAGGCTGGACTAAATCGCTCAGGTAGCGCCAAGATCCACGCGGGTCGGCAAAGAGTTCGTGCACGAACTCGGTCGTGGAAGGCATGAATTTGTTTCCTGTTGGTCCGTAAACCGGCAAAGGACGATCGCGGTCTTCAAACCATGAGGAAAAGATCAATGCGGGGAAATCGCTACTGTGGTCGACATGAAAATGGCTAAACAGAAATACGTCCACCTGGGACATCTGCGCGCCGCTCTCTCCGAATCGGAGAGCGCTGCCTCCTCCGGAATCAAGGACGACGCGCGCTTGGCCGTTTTCCCATATCAGATAACTGGTCGACGCACGCTTGTCCTGGAGTTCAGGGCCGCCTGATCCGAGTACCTGCAGCGCTACCCCTGTTGAGCCGCACCCTTGAGCCGTAGCAAATGATGCGTGGCCTCGAGAAATGAGAAGTGCAAGAACGAGCACGGCCTTTGCCCATGCCCTCGGTGAGCGCACGTCAGAACCTCCGTGATCCACTCGGTCTGACAGGGCCCAATGACCCACTGACTTATTACGAAATGTTGAGGGCGGCTCGGATTGGAGTTCGATTACCATCATGGCTGCGCCGGGATTCAATGCTGCGTCGCTTCACCTGCAAGTTTGAGGAGGACACCGGTGGCCCGTTGAGTCATTCACCGCGGAGGACTAGGAACGTTGCTTAGCTTACCGCTGCCCGGATGCACTGAATTATATTCAACTTCCAGAAACCTCATTGAATCTGGAGCGCTTCCTCTTTCGGCGTGTCAATCCGGATTCCTTCCAGAGGTGAGAAGGTCTGGCTCGCTACAAAGAGCAAGGCGTCTTCATACTGCCCACGGAACGACAAGAATTCTCTCCTTTGCGGTTCCGCGTCAATCGCAAGCCTCAATGACAACCCCACAAAGTGAAGGCGAGTCCGCATGGCATCATACCACTCCTTCGATCGACACGCAGTTGGTTGCCTGGTGCTTGCGCATGTTTGACCAAGCGCGTTCGCGATTGCCACGAAGGCGCGTGTTCCTGTTCGCACGCAGGCCTTCGCCGCTTCTGTATCCTCCGTATCGAAAGAGCTAGCCGCGAAAGCCGCGGCGTCAAGAACGGCTGCTGCTGCTCGGACCCAGGATTGATTGCCTTGTACTGAGGGTGACATGCTAAGCATCGGCAATACCGAATGCGTGTCACCTAGCATGCGGAACCAGTCTTCCCATGATTCCCACACTTCTCTCATATTGTCTTCAATACCTGCTCGATGACACCATTCGAGAAGAGCGACACCAGTTGGCTGGTCGCCAGTGCGAACATAGAGCCACGATGTTTTGTCCTCCCGCGACCGAATAACTGCTTGGTAACCTGGGATGAAAGTAAAGAGGAACACAACGATGCCCAGCCCCAATGCGCCTTCAGGAATTGCAAGTAATTGGCCCGCGATAGTTGTCGGGGTTGCAAAACCGAGTGTGTTCAAAGCTGATCCGGACGCGAGAAATGCCTGACGCCACGAAGCGACGGCGCCCGTTCCCCAGTACAAGAACAGAAAGGCGACCATCGCTCCCACGAAGTAAACGAGAATCAGCAAGAGGAGGTAAGCCGGAAATAGCCAGAGCAGGACCGGATGCGAGTCTTCCGTGGCATGTTTACCTCGGAGCCTTAACGAGACCGCCGCGTAAACGGTGCGGCCGGCGGTCTCGGCAAAAAAATCCCGATAGTGGCGATTGATCAGCGCGATGCGAATCATCGATCGCAAAATCAGAAAGAGGAGCCACAGGCCCAGGAACGATATGAGAACGTGTGTCATTTTGCTACCTCTGCATCGCTTTTCTGGATACGGAGCATATCGACCATGCATCTGCCGGCTCACACAAAGCTGGATTCATGCGCGTTTTCAAAGAGCTTGGTGCTTTCGCTATAGTCGACGTGCACACCGATTAGCACTGGCCCAGGAGTGTCGAATGCCTTTCGAAGCGTTGGCGCGACATCATCGGGATGCTCGATCATCAATCCTGTAGCACCGAAAGCTTCGGCGTACTTCACCGGATCGACCGGACCCAGCTTAATGCCCGAAGTGCGGCCGTATTTGATTTCTTCCTGCGCTGCAACCATGTCGTAGCTTCCATCAATCCAGATCATGTGAACGATGTGGGACTTGATCCGCACCGCTGTTTCGAGTTCGTTCGCCGAAAAGAGGAAACCGCCGTCGCCCGAAATGGAGAGGACCTTCTCCTGTGGTCGAACAATTGATGCCGCGATCCCCCAGGGAAGCGCCACGCCCAAGGTCTGCTGGCCGTTCGAAATGAGAAGTTGACGCGCGCGGAAGCTGAAGAGGTAGCGACTCAGGTAAACGCTGAAGGTTCCCATGTCTGAGCACACCGTAACATCGGGCGTCATGATCTTCTGAAGTTCACTGATCAGGCGCATCGGATGAATGGGAAGGCCGGCCTTGGTGGAGGCCTCGGCCATTAGCTGCTCCCGATCGTGAGCGATCAGGTGCAGCAGTTCGGCCGACGCCGGGGCGAGTTCGGAGCGATGAAGTAGCGTCGATAACGCGGTCAGCGTCTCCTCAATGCTCCCGATCAGCTCCACGGCGGGAGAATAATCATTCTCAATGTTTGCCGGAGTCACATCAATGTGCACGATCGCGCGCTTCCTGCCGCTGTTCCAGATGGATGGCCAATATTCGACCGCGTCATATCCGATGGTGATGACAACGTCAGCAGATTCCAAAAGGGCGTCTGCGGGCTGATTGGCCAATTGCCCCACACGTCCACCGTAATATGGAAACAGGTCTCGCGAAATTGCGCCGGCCGCCTGGAAGGTCCCCACTGCCGGCAGCGTTGTCATATTCATGAGTTTGCGAATCGCATCGACGCTCTTTGGCTTACTCGCCATCAATCCCAGAAAGATCACTGGAGCTTCCGCGGAGCTGATGAGACGAGCGGCCTCGCGAAGCAACCTTTCCGGGGCCGGTCCCTGGCCGACAAATGTCGAAAGCGGGATGGGCTTGCACTTTGCCTCTCCGATCACAACGTCCATTGGCAGGCTGACGAAGGCCGCCCCGGGTCGCCCGGACTCCGCCGCGCGAAACGCTGCCGACAGCACCTCCGCTGTCGCCGCAGGAGAATCAATTTCCGCCGAATATTTTGTAAGCGGCTTGCACAAAGTCACGGAATCCAGCGTTTGATGGATCGATTTGAGACGGTCGGCAATGGCCACCGCGCCGCCCAGGGCGACGAGCGGATCGCCTTCGGAGTTCGCGGTGACAAGCCCCGTGGCGAGATTGGAAACGCCTGGGCCGGAAGTTACGAGTGCTACGCCCGCTTTTCCCGTCATGCGCCCAATGCCGCCCGCTATGAACGCCGCGTTCTGTTCGTGCCGGCACACTACGGTCTGAATGCTGGAATCGAGCAGTCTGTCGAATACCTTATCAATCTTGGCGCCGGAAACGCCGAACACGTGAGTCACTCCTCGTGCTTCCAGCGTTTCCACAATGACGTCTGCACCAGTTACCGGTTTCCGTTCCACTTGCGCCATGATCTTGCTCCTCTCAGATTCGTTTATTCCGCTTTCGCCAGGTCCGATGTCGGATCCTGGCTCAAGTCTGTTGTCAGAAAACTCCCCTGGTCTGGCAGGCGCACGTCGTATTCGCAAAGCATCTGAACGCCAACCTGTAACTTCGCTGCACTCAAATCCAGCACGTGTCCGCCCATGCTGCGATCCTGGGATAGGAAGTGGAAGTGATACGCCGGCACATTGAACGCACTCGAGTAGCTAGGAGACCAGAAGCACACAAGCGTGCCTTCGACATTTCTGAACTCAAACTCTTCTTGCGTCCTGGCCGCATCCACCAGCCGCGTGCCAATTCCGACCGCGCTCACGGCGCGAGCGTGAACACTCTCGAATACCCCATCCACACGAAAGGCATAGAAAAGATTTGCGGACTCACGATGCGGATCGCAGGCCGTCTCCAGGTCATGCAGGCTGGCGATCGTCCCCGTTTCAAACAGCTCATCTTCCTCGAATCGAGCGATCACGGCGAAAGGAATCTGGAAGTCGTCGTCTCGGCGCAGCACAGTTCCATCACTGTGAACCTGGTAAATCGCGCCATCTGCGATCACCATCTCGCCGTCGAGATTCTCAAACGTTCCCAGCCCAAAGTCGCCGTGCTGCAAAAGAGCTTGAGACGCAACGGCGCCCGAATACACTCCGTCGACGAGGGCAGTCGAAGTAGAGATCTGATACATGCGATGGCCCTCGGACTGCAGGTAGTCACTGAGCGCCGCGCCGGCGAGACTGTCAACTGAAGTTCTGCGCTTGATCGCCGCAGCGCGGAGGGTGGCTTCGATGGATGCCGGTACCACGATGTTGAGAGTTGGCATTGTATTCGCTCGTCTCCTCGCGCAAGGGAGGAAGCATTCGCGTTGCCAAATGCTTTCACGGCGCTCTCCGTCCATTTTGTGCAACTTGACGGAGCGACTGCAGCTTGCACGCGTCGATGCGGCGACACCTGTGTCGTGATTTGTGGTCGCCTTCAGGATCTTCATCGATGGCGCCGTTCGAACGCGCCGTCTGTCCACGTGCCGACGGAGTGTCGCCCCTTGGGCCCTGTGACTGCGCCTTTTCTCAATAATCGCGAACCTAAGGCTCGTGTTTTTGCGAATCGCTCGTTTGGGCCTCGACATGCAAAGACGGGCGGAGAGGGATGTGCTCGCGAGAGCAAACGAGTCCCGCATGGAGGAGCACATGAGCGTGACCACGAAAGCAATTCCTGGCACCAATACCATCGTCCGCACAGCCGCTCGCGCAAAATCGCGGTCAAACGATATCGCCGCACACGCGCGCAAAATTGCGGCCGAGGCCATCGGCATCGATAGCCACATCGACACGGTGCAGCGCGTGCTGGTGATGAATGAAGATCTAGGCAAGCGTTGGGACGTCGGCCATGTCGACATTCCGCGGCTGCATGCCGGCGGAACGCACGCGCCATTCTTCGCGTTATGGGTTCCCGTCTACTTTCCGGGCGCCGAAGCGGTACGCAGGACGCTGGATTTGCGCGATGCGATGCAAACTTTATTTGACGCGCACAAGGGCCTGATCGAGATGGCAACGACGGCGGAAGATATCGAGCGGATCGTGAAGGAACGCAAGATCGCGGCATTTCTAACGCTTGAGGGCGGCCACACGATCGACGACGATCTCCGCGTGCTGCGGATGTACTACCAGCTTGGAATTCGCTCGATGACGCTCACCCACTCCCGCAACAACAACTGGGCCGATTCAGCGACCGATAAGCCGGTGCACAACGGGCTCACTGACTTCGGAAAGGAAGTAGTACGCGAGATGAACCGGCTCGGCATGGTGGTGGATGTTTCCCACGTTGCCGACAAAACGTTTTACGATGCGCTCAAGGTTACAACCAAGCCGGTTATGCTAACCCACTCGTCAATGCGGGCGATCTCTGACGTTCCGCGCAATGTAACGGACGAGATGTTGTGGGCACTGGCGAGAAATGGCGGCGTCGTCGGAATCACCTTCGGAGAAGGCTTCGTAAATCCGAAAGACGCGGAGGCCCTTCGTTCGGCCATCGAAATTGAGACGACCGCGCCGGCGATGTCTGGGCGGACGCTCGACGACTACGCCGCACAGGATGTGCGCAAGCTCTTCGGTACGCGCGTAAAGGTCGCAGCCACAGTATCGGACGTTGCCGACCACATCGACCACGCCGTTCGGGTCGCAGGGATTGATCACGTCGGGATCGGCAGCGATTTCGACGGGGTCTCAGGCCCTCCGAACGGGCTCGACGATGTCTCAAAGATGCCTGCACTGATCGAAGTCCTGCTGGAGCGCGGCTATTCGGATCGCGATTTGAAGAAGATCCTGGGTGAGAACACTCTGCGAGTCATTCGCGAGGTTACGGGAAAGTAGAGCAGTTCTGCAGGGAGTCCTGGACCAAACAGCTGTTAGGTCGGCAATACAAACAAAGGAGACAGTCAATGAATTCTCAAATACATGCTATCGGGTTTACTCAGGGTGCGCCGTTCAGTAACGGCTACGTCGCCGGCACTGCGCTCTACGTGGCCGGACAGCAAGGGCCCGATACCAACGGCCAGTCGACCGATATCGACATCACAGCACAAACCACGAACGCTATCACCGCGGTAAGGAAGGTTATCGAAGAAGCGGGCTTTGGTATGTCGGACATTGTTTCCGTCACGATCTATCTGACCGACCTGAGCGATGTCCCGCAGATCAATGCCGTTTACAAAAAGTTGATGCCGGACCCTAAGCCAGCAAGAGCCGCTGTTCAGGTTGCCGGATTAATTGGTGGCGCGAAGATTGAGATTGCGGCCATCGCAGTAAGGCATTAGCGGCGGATG
>JBEKVS010000184.1:0-11567 GCA_049513795.1 Occallatibacter sp.
CGCCAGTGCCAATCTTCAGAACAGATTTGTTCTTCATGGCCAGCCGAATACGTTGCAGCATGAACCATCCGGTCTTTTGGGTAACGCCGATATCCCTCGCAACCTCATAGCTCGAAATGCCATTCTTGCAGTTTGCCAGAAGCCACATTGCCGTTAGCCACTTGTCCAGCTTGACGGCGGAATCCTCAAAGATCGTGTTAACCTTCACCGAATACTGCTTGCCGCATTCACGGCACTGCCAACGCTTCTGAGTCTTCAGCCAATGCTGGCGGGGCTCAGGCGACTGGCAAGCGGGGCAGCTAGGGCCATCGGGCCAGCGCATCGAGGCGACGGTATCAATGCAAACCTGCTCATCAGCGAAGTATCTGATTGCATCTGAAAGGGTTTTGAGTTCGTTCTTCATGGCAAGAACAGAATATCGAAGAATTTATCATTAGTCAAGTATATTATTGCCGCAGAACGCAACGCTGAAACAAAGCATTTACGACTGCTCGACTCACTCCTCACGCAGAACTTCAAGAGGCCTCAGGCCGAGAATGCGATAGCTTGCAATCCATCCAGTGGCTGTGGCCAGGATTGCCGTGCCAACAAGCGCGATGAGCGTTGCGTTCCACTCGATGTGGAAGCCAACTTCCAGGCGTTTCAGCAGCACGCGCGTGAGAATGTTCGCGAATACGACGCCAACCGAACCGGCGAGCAATCCGAGAACGCTGAATTCCACCGTGAACGTGCGCACAATTCTCATGCGCGTCGCGCCCAAAGTCTTGAGGACGACTGCTTCGCGCATGCGGCGGAAGCGCGTGCTGGCGATGCTCGAAGCCAGAATCATGAGCCCGGCGAAGATCGAAAAGCCGGCCAGGAAACGGACTACGAAGGTGATTTGATTGACCACGCTTTCGATGCGTTGGAGCACGTCGGCAAGGTTGATGACGGTGATGGTGGGGTAGACCTGAAAGAGCGCTCGCTCCATGGCCGCGATCTGTTTGGGATCGATGTGCGCACCGCCGTACCATGTGGCAGGCAGGCCCTGGAGCTGACCCGAAGGGAGTACAAACGAAATTCGCATACCAGGGTGTTGGCCGTCCGCTCGATAAATCGCGGCAACTTTCAGCGACCGCACTGTCCCGCCGACCTCGAGCGCCACGGTTGAGCCAACTCCCACATGCATGCGCTGCGCCATCCCTTCGCCAATCGCAATGTCCGCCAAGCCGCCGTCGGTCCACCACTTTCCCTGAGTTACCTTGTCGCCTTCCGGCGGCGCGTCGGCCCAGCTCAGCTCTGCATTCTCAAGCATGCGCCGCGGGTAGTGCTGCTCCTTGCGTTGATCGAGCGTCTGGCCGTCCATGGAAAGAAACCGGCCCACCACGACCGGCAACAGGTCCAGGGCCTGGGTGACACCAGCTTGATGCTGAAAGAAGCTCTTCACACCGGCAACTTCGTCTGTCGTGATGTCTATCAGGAAGACGTTCGGTAGTTTGGGCGATGCCGTCTGGCGCAGATCCCGAAGCAGCGCGGCCTGCATCAGGTAGACGGCGAGAATCAGCATGACGCCCGTGCCGAGCGCCGCAAGAACCGCTGCGGACTGGTTCCCAGGCCGATACAGATTTGCCAATCCGTGGCGCAGAAACGACGGCAACTGGAGACGCACGCGGTTGAGCAGGAAGCGCAGCGTGCGCAAGGATACGGCAGCCATCACCAGCAGCACGAGCAACGCGATGGCAAACAAGAAGGCAAACCATCCACCAACCTTGGCCGAATCAGAGAGCGCCCAGGCGATACCGCCCAGCGCAGCCACCACCAGAACAGAAATGCCAAGCTGTAGACGCCGCGACCACCAGCGTGCGAACCATCCACCAATGCCCTCAGGACCGGGTTCGACGAGCCGGCGCAAAACCAACACTGGCCGCACACCACGCACATCAAGCAGCGGCGGCAGACAGAAGAGTAGCGTTGTTAGCAGTCCTGTTCCCATTCCGGCGGCGACAGATCGCCAGGGAAATTGGAGAACGGCATGAACCGGGAGTAAATTGCCAAAGACGGCAGGCAGCGCGGCCATCACGCCCACTCCTGCGGCCACACCGAGCAGTCCGCCAGCGAGTCCAAGGCCCAGCGTCTGCAGCAGAAAGATGCGCAGAAGATCTGCCGAGCCAGCGCCGACGGCCTTGAGAATCGCCAACATGTCCATGCGTTGTTCCAGGTGCGCATGCATGGCCATGGCCACTCCGATGGCTCCGAGCACCATGGCCACTAAACAGATCAGGCTCAAGATGGCGGTCGAGTTGTCCAGGCCCTGGCTAAGGCCAGGATTTCCTTCGCGGAAATCCATGACTTGGGCGTCGGGTAAGGCGTCTTCCAGTTGCTTGCGGAGCGTGATGGGATTGATCGCGCTCGAGCCGCCGGCCCTCAATCCGCTTTCGGGCTCAGGCAATTTGAGCAGGAGCCGCTGGGTGGCGCGGCTTCCGGGAGCTACCAGGCCAGTGCGCGCGAGCGCGGCCTGCGAGATCAGGACGCGCGGCCCCATGCCGGCGCCGGCCGTGAGCCGGTCCGGCTCCTGCTTGAGGACCGCGGTGATCTTGAAGTTCCGCCCACCGAGGCGCAGAGTTTGGCCGACCTTGGCGTTGAGGCGGATGAGAAACTCTTCGGCCACAACGGCGGAGTCGCCGTCGAGCGCCTGCTGCAAGCCCATGACCGGCTCCAATTCAGCGGTCCCGTAGTAGGGGTATTCGGCAGGGTCGACCGCCTTGAGAGACACGAGCAACGGCACCGGGTCAGGCGGAACCGAAGCCATGGAGATGGTCTCGGTGACCCAAGTGAAGCGAATAGCCCGGCCCTCCTTGTCGCCGTCAGCCTTGAGAATCGCCAAGATTTTGTTCTTGTCGTCGGGCGTGGGCTCGTGAAAGATGCGCGCACTCAAGTCGCCGGCCATCAATGATTTGGACTCGGTATTTAAAGTTTTTTTGAAACTATCGCTGAACCCCCGGACACCCACAAGGGCGGCCACTCCGACAGCGACCGACAGCACGACGAAGCCAAACTTGCCGGGTGCGGACTTCAGGTCTCGCCAGCCAATGGCTCCGGCTCGCTTCCAACTCAGCGCCTGCTTAGCCATTTGCGCCCCGTTCCAGAACCGGCTCGGCCTGCTCCCGATTGGGTGGGGGCGAGTAAGGCAAGGTGTCTTCGACCACCATTCCGTCGCGGAGCACGATTTTGCGGTCGGCCATCGCGGCGACTTCTGCATCGTGCGTGACCAGCACCAGCGTGGTTCCTGCATTCTTGTTGCGCGCCAGAAGCAGATCGAGAACCAACCTTCCGTTGGTGGAGTCAAGATTGCCGGTGGGTTCGTCGGCCATCACGATCGGCGGCTCGACGACGAAGGCGCGGGCCAGCGCGACTCGCTGCTGCTCGCCGCCGGAAAGCTGGACGGGGTAATGATCGACGCGCTCGGCGAGGCCGACTTCCTCGAGCAGACGCCGTGCCTGGCGCAGTCCATTGCCTTGGACATTCAGTTCATAGGGGAGGAGTACATTTTCCAGAGCCGTAAGCGTCTGGATCAACTGATAGGACTGGAAGACGAATCCGATTTTTTTGCCGCGCACGGATGCAAGCTCTGCCTCGACAAGATTGTGGATGGGCACGCCATCGAGCCAGATTTCGCCCGAGCTCGGCGTGTCGAGGCCGGCGAGGAGGCCGAGCAGGGTGCTCTTGCCACTGCCGCTCGCACCCACGATGGCGACAAATTGGCCGGCCGGAATGGTGAGCGTGATTCCCTTCAGAATCTCAACGCGGCGCGAGCCGTTCTGGATCCACTTCTTCGCATCCCGAACTACAATCAACTCTGCCTCCCAAAGCGAACATTGAACCCGAACATTGCATACGGATGGGCCATGCGCCGCTGATCGTTACACTATTCAAGTGGACGTTTGGCGCAAACTTATCGTTTCGTTGCTGGTGGTGGTTTTGGCCGATCCGGCATTTGCTGCCGGTCGTCCCATTCTAGTTTGCTTTGGCGACAGCATCACGGCCGGATACGGCCTTGAGCAGGGTCAGGCGTACCCCGACTTCCTTAAAAAGAAGCTCGACGCCCGCGGTTACCACTACGAGGTTGTCAATCAAGGCACGAGCGGCGCAACCACTAAGGACGCCGTGGCCAGCTTGCCGGCCATCCTTCGTCTTCATCCCGAGGTGGTGATCGTCGAATTCGGTGGAAACGACGGACTTCGCGGGCTGCCGCTCGAACAGACTCGCCGCAACCTCGAGCTGGTCTTGTCTGGCCTGGAAGCGGATCACGTGAAGGTTCTGCTGGCCGGCATCACGCTTCCGCCCAACTATGGGCCCGACTATATTCACCAGTTCGATCAGGTCTTCAGAGACCTGGCTGCCAAGCACCATTCGGCGTTTGTGCCCATGATTTACAAAGAGCTGATCAGGGTCCCGAACACCATTCAGCAGGATGGGATTCATCCCACGGCCAAAGGGTCTGACATCTTGGCCGATACGCTGCTGGGAGCTTTGCAGCCGCTGCTGCGGAAGTGAAGAAGGCTGAAGGACTAAGGGACTAGGGGACTAGGGACTAAGGGACTAGGGACTAAGGGACTAGGGACTGCATTTCTTATCCCAAGACCACAACGGGCTGAAACAGCGTGCCGGCCACGCGTTTCGCAATGCCTACCAGGCCGCTTTGACCGGCGAAGACCTTGACCAGGGGAGCTTGAGAGAACTCCGGCAGGTTGGCCTGGGCGCCATTTCGCAGACGGCCCAATGCCATGGCATCCCCGCTGACGGACGGCATCTCGGGCAGCAGCAGGCGGGGATGAATCGATAACTCTTCGAGGGCGTCCGGGTTGCCGGCGAGGGCCTCAAGCTCACTCAGCGGGTGCGCCTCGGTGATCGAGAAGACGCCTGCCTGGGTGCGGCGCAAGCGGCTGAGATGCGCGCCGCAGCCGAGATCGCGGCCCATTTCGTGGGCCACTGAACGCACATAGCCCCCGGCGGTAATGGTCATCTCGAAATGGGCTTCCGGACCTTCAAGGGCGGAGATCTCAAAGAAATCGATGCGTACCTTTGCGGTTTTCAGTTCTACCGGCTTGCCCTCGCGGGCGAGTTTGTAGGCGGGAACGCCGGAGACTTTCTTGGCTGAGAAAGGTGGCGGCATCTGCTCAAGCTGACCATGGAACCGCGCCGACGCTTCCCGCACCTGCTCTAGCGTCAGGGCTGGCTGCAGGGTGCTCCAAACATCGGGGCCGGCGGGCTCACCCTCTGCGTCGTATGTGTCGGTGGAAAAGCCGAAACGGATGGTGCCGGTGTAGGTCTTTTCAGCCGTAGAAAAATACTGCGCCAGGCGGGTATATTTTCCCAGCAGCAGCGGCAGAACGCCGGTTGCCATGGGGTCGAGTGTGCCCAGGTGACCAATGGACTTCTCGCCTGTAATGCGGCGCAGCCGGGAGACCACGTCGTGGCTGGTGATGCCGCCCGGCTTGTCGACCACCAAAAGCCCATTCACGTTAACAACTTTAGTTGAACGGGCTCGCAGCTCATAGGTTGGCCGTCACAGGCCGCCTGCAGCGGGCTGCCGAACCAGCGACAGGAACTCGCCGCGGGTTTCCTTCTCGCGGAAGCAGCCTACCATGGCGCTGGTGACGGTGGACGAGTTTTGCTTCTCAATTCCGCGCATCATCATGCACAGGTGGCGCGCCTCGATCACCACGCCCACTCCCTGCGGGTCAATGGCTTCCTGGATGGAGTCGGCGATCTGGCGGGTGAGGCGTTCCTGGACTTGCAAACGGCGAGCAAAAACTTCAACTAATCGGGGTATCTTGCTCAATCCGATGACTTTGCCTTTTGGAATATAGGCGACATGGACTTTGCCGAAGAAGGGCAGCATATGGTGCTCGCAGAGGGAAAACATCTCGATGTCTTTGACGATCACCATCTCGTCGTAGTCGACATCGAACATGGCGCCGCGCAGGATCTTGTTGGGATCCTCGTCGTAGCCCTTGGTGAGGAAGGCCATCGACTTTTCGACGCGGGCCGGCGTGGACACAAGGCCATCGCGCGCAGGGTCTTCGCCCAGGCGGCTTAGAATTTCGCGATACATCTCCTGGGTGGTGAACTCGCTCAGGCCCTCTTCGAGCCCCACCGCTCTGCGAACCGATTTGCTCACTGCTATTGGCTGCGCCATGATCCTCTCTTCTCCGCCCGGGGGGAACTGGGCGCTATGCATTTCCCTCACTGCTCTGCATCACTCAACCGGCCATACACGCCGCTTGGCTTATACGCCCTCTACCCCGTCCCCTGAATATTCGAAAGAGTTGTTCTCGGTCTCTTCCACGCGAATCCTCGACAAGCTGGCCGGTTGAAACCTGGCCTCAAGCAACGCATAAACCGCTCTACAAAGATTCTCCGTGGTGGGCACCTGATTCACAAAGAGCGGATCGAGGTTCAAGTTGGTGTGGTCAAACCGTTCCAACACGTTTTCGCGCACCACTTCATCGGCAATTGCCATGTTCAGTACCATGCCCGTCTGCCGGTCTACTTCACCCTCCAACAACACCTCAATCACGTAGTTATGCCCGTGTCCGTGAGGATTGTTGCACTTGCCGTAGGCAGCCTGGTTCTGCTCGGTCGAGAGCGCATCACTGTGCAGGCGATGGCTTGCGCTCAGCATGTAGCGGCGGCCGAAGTAAGCCTTAGTGGAGGCAGGATTCATCTTCCGCCTCGATATTCAGCAAAGATCTCGGGGGTTTCGTAGACGCGCACGCGCGCCAGTCTGGGGCCGGTCGCAACTGACGGTCCGGCCGCACCTGTGATTGCCGGTTCGAGACGATTCCATGCAGCGATGGCGATGTTTTCACTGGTTGGAATCAACTTGCCGGCGGCAAACTCGGGCACTTCCAGGTTCAGGTGGCGATGGTCGTAGGCTCCCACAACTTCGGAATCCATGACGCTCTTCAACCACTTCAGGTCGACCACGAAGCCGGTCACGGGGTCCGGTTCACCGGCCACTGTGACCTCCAGCGTGTAATTGTGGCCGTGACCGTTGCGGTTGGCGCAACGGCCAAACTCCTGCTGATTTTTCTCCGCTGTCCAGGCTTCGTTCCAGTAGTAGTGCGAGGCTGAAAACGTCGCCCGCCGCGTCAAGAAGATCATTCTTGCCCTCGCAGGGGAAGATGCGGCAGCGTTCTTAATAGTTTCAGGTGGCAGACCATCTACTTCATCGTACCAATTCGTCGGCGTTTCTGGGGCATGCGAGTCTCGACTGCAGGACAATCGGAAGGAGTTCGCCAGAAGGAGTTCGCCATGCCCCTACAGGGCCGACACGTCTGGGTTGGAACACATTCCAAGGGGTGCGCTTCGCTTCCCCCGGGCTATTTCTCATCCGCTCCCTCCGGGAGGAGGTCAGTAGGATCGGCTGCGCGCCGCGAGACCAGATTCGATCATGGAACAACAGTCGCTGATAGGGAGACGATTCGCGCAAATCGTTGTCCCGGCGTAGACATCGTGATCCGAGGCTCCAGTCGCCAAGCGCTGTTGGGCGCGGCAACGCTTAACCCGGGTATTCCCTGCCCTTCCAGCTCACCCGTTTCAGGATGCGATGCTGGAACCAGCTGCGATAGAGAAGCACTACAAACAAGGGCAATCCAAGAGGCGAAACGAGACAATCCCTGAAGGGGAAGTTGGATTTGGCGACGCGCGCATAGAACCGGACTACTGTGCGCACCCACAACAGCGCCAGCACCCACCCGGCGCCAAGCCATTGAATTGAATGAGCTGCGAATCGGGCGTTCCAAAGCTCGATGGCCAGGACAGGCAGGCCAGCGAGAAGAAGAATGTCCAAAGCCCGCCACGCTGCCAGCACCAGGGTGTTATCAAACAACAGGGCCAGGTTTTTGGTCCAGCCTTCGACCATTGCGGTCGTGGACCGGTACATGCGCGTGGACACGGCATCGTCGGCGTAGCGGAAGCGCAGCCCTACTTTGCGCCGCTTGGCCAGGAAAGCCAGCGCCACATCCTCCAACACCTTGCCGCCTACGGAAGCGTGGCCGCCGAGCTTTCGGTAAGCCTCCCGTTCGACGAGGAGAAATTGCCCATTGGCCGCGGCGATGCGCTGGCTGGGATCCGAGACCTTCGCAGGCGGGTAAGCGAGGGCCAGTTCGCTGAAGACAAGCGGCATCAGGGAGCGCTGCGCAAGGCCGGTGACGATCTGGCGAGGCGAGTAGCTGAGCACGCCAACTTTGTGCCGCGTGGCCTCATGAATGGCGCGGCGCAGATCACCCGGCTCATGCACCGTATCCGCATCGGTGAAGAGCAGCCAGCGGCCTCGGGCTTTCTTCGCCGCGCTGATCATCGCATTGGCCTTCCCCGTCCAGCCTCTTTCAAGCTTGCCCGCGGTAAGCACCGTGACACCGGCAAAGCTGCGCGCGATCTCGCCGGTCCGGTCGGTTGAATGGTCATCGACGACAACCAGCTCCCAATCCTTGCCAACTTCGAAGATCTCCTCAGACTGGCTGAGTAAAGATTGCAGGCACGCGCTCAGGCAGTCCTGCTCATTCCTGGCAGGAACAATGACGGTGAGCTCGATCAACTGTTCCGGCTCGGGCTGGTCGAAAACCGAACCACCGGTCAAGCCCCATCGCGCCGGGGCGGCAATCTGCTCGCCAGCCTCGTCACTCAGGCCTAGGATTGGCTTGAACTTGCCGGGCGCGGCCTCGCCATCTCGTTCCGGCCGGTCTTTAAAGCGATTCCACAAGATCAGTTCCACAATGCATGTGCCCCCTTTGTATGGCGGCGGCTGGCTTTCTCTTGAGAATGAAGACACCTGGGTCATCGGTTCCGGGATGCGGCGGTTGGGGGAGTGCTATTGAACCGCGATTGCCCATGACGAATGGCCCTTTCGATCAGTATTATAGAGACGTGCATTGCCCTCGTTGCCTCTTCGCTATCCTGCTTGTGCCTCTGGCCTTCGTGTCGGCATGCGATCGCGGCGGCCGGCCTGGGTTAACCGGCGAGGTTGCGCCAGACTTCACGGTTTCCGATGGCGCTTCAAAGATTCATCTTGCCGACTATCGTGGCCGCATCGTGCTCCTGAATTTCTGGTGGTCCCAGTGCGCCCCCTGCATTCAGGAGATGCCAGGGTTGCTCGAACTACACCACGACCGGCCCGACCTGGCCATTCTGGCGGTCAGCATCGACGAGGATGAGGATTCATACCGGCGCTTCATTGCGCGGCGCCACGTGGACCTGATCACGGTCCGCGATCCCAACCAGACCGCGGCCAAGCTCTTCCACACCGAGGGTTGGCCCGAGACGTACATCATTGATCGCTCGGGCGTCATTCGGCGCAAAGTGGTGGGCGATCCAGACTGGTCGAACTCCGAGATGCGGGCTTACCTTCAGGGTCTTTAGCGGGATCATCAGGTTCACGATGCCACGGGCCTTTTGACGAAATGGTCGATTGATATTACCGGCAGGCGGGATGCGGACTGGGATTGCCACGTGGCGCTGCGTCTTCTGCCTTGCTATGATTCGGCTATGACGACAGTCGAGATTCTGTATTCGTTAAGCACGCCTCCCGCAGAACAGGCGGTATTCGCATTGGCCGGTATCAAGGACGTCTACGGAATTCGCCGTCTCAGCTTTGATCATGCGGCTCGCACCTTGCGCGTGGAATACGATGCAACGCGCCTGACCGCGCCCGCGGTGACCAAGCTGGTGCGCGACGCGGGCCTGGAAATCGCGGCGGAGTTGCCGCTGATCGCCCCATCGCAAGAGCCTGTCCCTGCCGCTTAAGAGGCGTAAGCGCCGATTGCGCCGGCTCCCAATCCCTGATAATCTGTGAATGGTTTCGTTTGAAACCTGACGTGTGCGCCCGTAGCTCAGCTGGATAGAGCGACTGACTACGAATCAGTAGGTCGGGAGTTCGAATCTCTCCGGGCGCACCATTAAACAAAATAATATCAATGATATAAAGGTAGTACCTGCCTCCTATCTGCCTGAACAAACAGCGTCGACTCCCGCGAGTCCCGCAACTGCCGGGATCGTGTGAGCCGGCAGAACGGTGTCGACGAGGCCGTCTCGGCATTGGAGTCCGAGCAACGCCGGTGCCGCGTCGCTCTCCGCCTCGTTCTGCGCCGCCGACTCTATCTGGGTACGCCGGCCGAGTGCCGCAATCTTCCGCCCTGGGATCCGGATGTACTTTTGGCGCCCTGGCGAGCGCAACCGCCTTTTTGAGTCATTTCGATCAGCTTTTACGCAATCTCTAAGTGAAGCGGGATGGGTCCAGTGCGGCCGTGCCCCGCTGATTTCCCAACCGGTGGCTCGATCCAGGAGGTACTTTCCATGAGCAAGCCAGAGAAGCGCTGCATCCATCCCCAGTTGCCATTCCGTAACCGAACCTCTTCGCGGAGACGGTTCCGCACGCTTGCCGTTTATTGTGCGGCCTGGATTGCGATCTCGTTTGCCGCGGTCTCCGTCCTGCCGGCTCAGACCGCCGAGCAAGACGAGACGTCCGAAGTCAGACCTGATGTGAGCTCTCTCATCTCGCCCGACCTTGACCGCCACGAGCAGGCGGTTATCCATGCTTCGCTATCGAACTTGCCTTTGAGTATTCAGCAGCACCTCGTCGCCAAGCCCAAGGGGTCGGTCCATGTCGTCATCGTGGACGGCCGCACCGGGAGCATTCACTATAGCCGTCCGGAAGATGCGGGAAGCTTCGAAGTGCGGCCGAATCCGGGCATGCCAGGGGATGACGATCCCTTCCTCACCGAAGATGACGGGCTCGATCCGGGCGTGTATGCCGGTTCGGGCCCCTATCGCCGCGTCTACACCAAGCCGATGCCCGCGGTTGCGCAACCCACGCCGACAGGCGCCCCCGACGTCAACCAGCAGCACTTCTACGTCGCGCAGGGAGATGTAAGCATCATCTGCAAGGCCGGCAAGTTTGCGACGGGCGATGTAGGCTACTCGTACATGGGTGGCTGGAGCGGAACCTGGAATCAGCTCAGCGGACCCGAGGGCCAGGGGCGAGCCATCGATGCCGGACTTCAGTACTCTCCCACGATGGACAACTACGCCATGATCATGTCCATTGCGGGGCTGGGGGAGATCACCATCGGCAACTATAAGACCGCAAGCACTCCGCAGCGCATTCAGTGCACCGAGAAGGCAGACTTGGCCGACGTGAAGTTCTATGCGTTCGGAGCCTACCAGACGCCGACAGCCGCTCCGTCGTGCTGGTACATCGACGATTCCCAACATATAGAAAACTTCATCGGCTTCCCGGACGAGGATTGCAACACCTATGGACTGGGACTGGAGGTCACCTCCGACCAGTTCCTCGGGAAGATCAAAGGCATCACTACCTACTATCTGATGTACTACTCCCCCGACTACAAGTACGGCGGATGGGGAACACTCACGCCCTACACGGCTAAGTTCTACAACGGCTCAGAGAACGTTGCCGGTTGGTTGCCCCGCGTGCCTTGCGAGAACTGCGCGTTCAAGTGGATGACTTCCATGGCGCAAACAAAGGAAAGGCTGACCGATGGATCCTGGTATGCGACAGCATGGTG
>JBEKVS010000185.1:0-11551 GCA_049513795.1 Occallatibacter sp.
CCCTGAATTGTATAGCCAGGTCGATGCCACTCATCTCCGGCATATTCACATCTGTAAGCAGCAGAGATGGAGACCCAGATTCCGCAGCCTGCATAGCTTCGACCGCGCTTGTGTAAGCTACGGCTCTGAAGCCTGACGTGTTCAGAACCAATGCAATGGTCGAAGCTATGATTTCCTCATCGTCAACCACGAAGACCAGAGGGGTGCGTCGTTCCAGCATCATGCAATCTTATGATGCTGACGGCGTCCACATCGGCCACAGGCGGGCGGTCGCTATGGCTTCGTCTCCACCGATGGGAAGCCGTCCACATTGACCAGGACCGTTCAGAGACCAACGGCCCTTCGCCGGTAATGCGTTCGTTTAAACTGGACATGCAGTTGGGCCAATTGGGTTCCTCTGCAAATGGGAGCGCAGCATCCACTCCAGCATGGTTCTTTTCATGAATGCGTTGGCAGCATGGGCTGCGGAACAGCCCGACATTCTCGGAATCGCGATTGTTGGTTCGCATGCGAGGGGCACGGCAAAACCCGGCTCTGATGTCGACGTAGTCATGATCGTCAACGATCCAGTGCACTACCTAGAAACGTCCGAGTGGCCTGAACGTTTTGGTCATACTTGCTCGATCAGGCATGAAGATTGGGGCCTCCTGCAGTCGAAGCGCGTCTACTATGGCGCTGGGAGAGAGGTGGAATTTGGCATCACGACTCCCGCTTGGGCGCGCACAGACCCTATTGACCCAGGAACAAGACAGGTCGTCTTAGACGGGATTCGAGTCGTGTATGACCGGGCAGGGCTATTCCGCACACTTGTGAACAGCTTGACTGCCTCAAGCATCGATGCGCCAAAACCCTTGAGATTCACAGCACTAATCGGCGGTGGATTGGCAATCTGCATCGGGCTGTTGCTCCTCGCGTTCGATCCGAGTCCAGCCGACCGAATGGCTGGGGTCTTTATTGGTGTCGGCGTCTTCTTCGTAGTCGTCGGTCTGGTCGCTCCCCGGTTGTCGCACGACTAACCTAAAATCCCAGCAACCTGAACATCGTGCTTGCCTGCATTCCTCTACAGTACCGGTTGCCGAGGCAGTGGCCTGGCTAGGTGCTGCCGGTGGGGTTCCCCAGGGAGGGGCCCCCCCCGGCTTTTTCCAGGTTAGAACCACCGAAGACTTTTGCTCCGATATTGGTGTACCTGAGTGAAGACATCTTTTCGTCTATCAATATGTCGCGGGGTCGCGCATCGGAGAAACTAGCATGCACACCACAGTGCCACGGTTCGCCCACCGCCGCCGCTTTGGTTCGGTGGACTCATCGCATCTTCGATGCGAGGCGTTGCGGGGATCTTCAGTTGTCTTCGAATCAGTCACTCGCAGCGCAGCGCGACCATGGGGTCAACGGCGACAGCTCTACGCGCGGGCACCATGCAGGCGAGTGCAGCGACCAGAATGAGCAGCCCGGACGCGGCCAGAACCATGATCGGGTCACGCGTTCCACCCTCGATCCAGCGGACAATGAGACGATTCAGACCGAAGCTGAGGCTAAGACCGGCGACTAATCCCAAGCCAACGCTGGTTCCGGCCGAGAATGCAACCAGTCGCAGAATGTCGCGGCGCCGCGCTCCGAGGGCGACGCGAACGCCAAGCTCACTGGTGCGCTGCAGGACCGTGTAGGAGACCACGCTGTAGAGGCCCACCGCGGCGAGAGTCAGCGCCAGCATGGAGAAAGCGCCGAAGAGCATGGAGATGAGACGCGCCCTCGCATACTCAGGCTCACGCTCGATCCAACCCTCGAGGTCGCGTATATCGCCGGCGGTCTGCTGGTCGGGATCGATGGAAGCGATCTGCTGCTTGATGCTGTGCAGCTTGGCGAGCGGTTCGCCCTGCGTGCGAACCAGGACCTGCGTGAACGGGACCGTGATGAGCGAGTAGGGCTTTTAGACCGCGGGCGCCACGGGTTTATCCAGCCCGTCATCCAGCGAGTCGCCAACGACGCCGATGATCTGCAGCCACCCCGTGGCGCCAGATGCCGTTAGCGCCATGGGAGGGAGAGTGGCGAATTGAGGCACGCGCACCGCATGTCCCAAGGCATCCCCGCCGGCCAGGTAGTGGCGCCCGAACGCCTGATTCACGAGAACGAGCGTGGCGCCCCGAGCGATTTCGCCTTGGTCCCACATACGGCCGCTCAGGAATGGGATGCGCAAGGTCGCGAAGTACTCGGGGCCGACGAATTCTACGTGCGCCTCTTGTGCCTGGGAGGCCGGTATGCCCAGAATCTCAACCGGCAGGCGCCAACCGCTGTCGGGCGGAGTGGCATTGGTGGAAATACCGGCGGAAAGGACGCCAGGCATGGCTGCGATTTTGTCGTGGAGTTCGGTATAGAAGCGGGCTCGATCCGCCCAGGTCTTGTGCGCATCTTCGCTGACGGGAATTACGACCGACATCACATGCCGCGGTTCATAGCCGAGCGGCGCCGTGTTCATGCGAATGAAGCCCTGAATGGCCGCCCCGGCGGCGGTCATCAGCAGCAGAGTGAGGGCGATCTGGCCGGCAATCAGGGCGGTGTGCAGGCGTCTGCCTTTGACGCTGCCCGTCAGCCGCCGCGTCCCGGCCTGCATAACCTGGCTGATCTCGGGTCGCGCCGACTGCAGGGCGGGAAAGAGACCGAAGACGATTCCGCTCAGCAGTGCCAGGCCTACGCTGAAAAACAGGACAGCGAGATTGATGTGGAAGTCGGCTTCATAGGGGTAGGAGTATTCCGGCAGGCGCGGGACGATGAACCCAATGGCCCGGTAGGCGACAAAGATGCCCAGCCCCGCTCCGGTCAGCGACAAGAGCAGCGATTCGGTGAGGAGCTGGCGCACGATGCGGAACCCGGTGGCTCCTACCGCCGAGCGGATAGCAAACTCGTGCTGTCGCGCCGTGCCCCGTGCAAGGAGCAGAATCGAGACGTTGCAGCAACCGATAACGAGCAGCAGCGCGACGGCCCCAAAGAGCAGGAACATCGTCTTCTTCAGATCGCGGGTGTATGTGTCGGCAAGACCGCGCACGCTGATCTTGAATTGCTTGGGGAACACATTAGGCGTTTGGCGGTCGAACACCTGGTAGAGCGGCCGGAATTCGCCCTCCGCGGCGGCGAAGCTGATGCCGGGCTTCAACTTGATCTTCGTGCTATATCGATGCGTCTGATCGGACGCCATTTTCATCGGAACGTAGACCTCTCCATCTCCCCACGTGAAGCGCACCGGCATCACGCCGAGGATGGTGTAGGTCTTATGGTTGAGCTGGATGGTTTTTCCCACCACCGCGGGATCGCCACGGTAGTGCCGTTGCCAGAACTTGAAGCTCAATACTGCCACGGGCTGCGGATCCTGGCTGTCAGGCGCGTCGGAGGGGACAAAGTAGCGGCCCAGCAGGGGAGGAAGGCCGAGAAACTGGATATGCGATCCCGACATCTCGATCATCCTCACGTCGTCGGGTACGTCGCCGCCCGTGATCGTCTGGTTCGAGAAGTAGGAGGCAACCACATCCTCGACGGCATGCGCCTGGCGTAACTGCCGAATCTGCGGCCCGGTCAGGTCCCAGGTTCCATCGTGGCCGGCGTTGTCCGTCATCCAGACATCGCAGATCCGTTCGATTCCCGCGTAAGGCCAGGGGTGAAGAACTGCGTCGTAAAGGATGCTATAGACGGCGACGGTTGCACCTATTCCGAGCGTGAGCGACAGGATGGCGGTAAGGGAGAATCCCAGGTTGCGAAAGATCTGACGAAGGGCAAAGCGGAGATCCTGCAGCAGTATTGGCATCGAAGCCTCCAGGGGAAAGGGAAGCCATGCGGTCGCTGGAGCCTGAGGGCGTGGCCGCCGCGTTGCGATCCTCAAGAAGCTCTCGGCATGAACCCTAGCATATACGACGAACAGCAAATAAGAATGTTCAAGCCACACCCCAAAGATGCCCGCGATGCCCCAAATACTTAATGCGGTTGGCTCACGATCCGCGAGGTGTTCAGAAACGCGAGGTGTTCAGAAACGCGAGGTGTTCAGAAAGAGGCAGCTTTCTCTATGCCGGAGACGTAATTATTCTCGGCGAACCTGCGTCGCGAGTTTCCGAATTGAACCGGACGATGCTGAAAGGGCTGGGAAGCGTGCGGCTGCCGCTTTTGATTCTCCACATTCTCGCGGGCAGCGTGGGCTTGCTGTCCGGCACATTCGCCATCGCCGTGCGCAAAGGCGGCCGCCTACACCGCGCGTCTGGAAACATGTTCACCGTCGCGATGCTTACCCTGGCCTCCAGCGCCCTCAGCCTCGCCATTATGAAGTCCCAGCACGGCAACATTGTCGGGAGCATCCTCACTTTCTACATGATCACAACGGCGTGGTTAGCCGGTCGCCGTCGGGGGATAGGCGGGCTGGACCTGGCCGCGCTTCTCGTCGGAGCTGGCGGGGCCGCCGCAATCCTGACGCTTGGCGTCTGGACCCTCCACCATCCCGACAGGAATGCGCCCGCTGCCATGTGCTTCTTCATGGCCGCCGTCCTTTTGCTGGCTTGCGGCGGAGACGTCCGCATGCTCGTGCACGGTGGCATTTCCGGCAGACCCCGGATCACTCGTCATCTATGGCGCATGTGCTTTGGACTATTTATTGCGACGGGATCGTTTTTTCTTGGCCAGCAACAAGTCTTTCCCGCCTTCCTGCGCGGCTCCGTAGTTCTGACCGTCCTCGCCGTCTTGCCGTTCCCAGTGATGATCTATTGGCTATTCCGCGTCCGCTTTAGCAATGCCTACAGACCTGCACCGAAGAACATGCCGGTAGTCGTCGCTCCTTGAATCTTGCCCCCTCTATGACGGGTTTAATGGCTCGCATCGTGGATTTGGGTTGCCTCTCTCCAACTCGCGCTCATGAATCAGCGCCAGTTCTGGCGACTCCCTCGGCGCCAGCTTGGCCGCCTCGATCAACACTCTCTGGATGTGCTTGTTTCTCTGTTTCGATAGGAGCGGCTGCGGCGGCTGCGAACCGTGCTCCGGTTGCTAGATTCGACGAACAGGATATAGACTTGCGGAGTCTGGCGGCCCCTTTCGATCCTTCTCACGGCGGAAAATAGAATTACGCACCCGACTTCAACCACCGCTCGCGGGTGAGGATCGATGAATCGAATCGCCCAAATAGTTACAACGGCCCCGGATGGCACGATCCCGAAATCAGGAGTTCCGGCAAAAAACTCAGGCCTGCGCACGCCCACCCGAAGCGAGGCTTTCTCGTCTCGCCCCAACCGTCTTTCCCAGGAGGATCACTGGTGCCTAGCACAATGAAGTCACTTGCCTTGTTGGTCACGCTGCTTTCCACAGCAGGAACCTATTCCCAAACCGAAACGCCCGCAACAGCCAGTTCCCCGGTTGCCCGCGTCTATGTCACCCGTCCCACTCATCTCGACGGCTTTGATGTTTCCGCCTCAGGAGTAATGACCGCAGTACCCGGGTCGCCGTTCTCAGGCATCGATCTGTTTCACCTGTCCGTGAGCGACGGCAAATATCTCATCGGGGAGAGTGACGATCACGCACACATCATCACCTATGCGATTGAATCCAATGGAGCAGTCAAGGAAGTGGCTTCGATCGATGCGCAGGGTCTCTCGTCCGAAGGCGACTGCTGCTACGCCCCGCAGACGCTCGACGCGTCGGGTACGACTCTCTACACGATTATCGACGGCGCGAATTACTACCTTGACAACTTCAAGATCGAGTCGAATGGTGAGCTGAGCTACATCGGCAGCCCCTACTACTTTGGAGGCGGCGAGAACGTCGGCCCCGGCTTGCTCTCTATGCTGGGCAACAACAAATTTGCATACGCGACCAGCTGCAATACTGACAACTATCCTCCATTTTCGAACACGATAGGATTCAAGCGCGAAAGCAGCGGGCTGCTCCAAGACCTTGGCAGCAACCTGAAATTCCAGCTACCCAAGCCGAAATCCGGCGACATCTATTGTGCTAACTACCTGGCGACAGACCCATCCGATCACCTTGTTGTCTCCATGGAACTCTTTACTGACGACGGCGCAGAGGATGGGCCTGTGGTGTTGGCCAGCTACACTGCCGACTCCGAAGGCAACCTGACCACCAAGAGCACGACGGCGACGATGCCGCAGACCAACAGCGGCATATATATGAGCATCTCTCCCTCGGGTAAGCTCCTGGCGTCCGATGACGGAAATGGATTTAGGGTCTACCACTTCAACGGCGCGGACCCAATCGCTCCGTTCACCGGCATCCTCCATTCGAGCGAGAGATTCATCGAGTTCGGCTGGGACAAGAGCAATCACCTCTTTGCTCTGAGCCAGACCGCACTGCACATCTACTCGGCAACCCCGACCAGCATCAACGAAGAGTCAGGCTCGCCGATATCCATCCCGGAAGCCTCCAGCGTCATCGTTCAGTCGTTGAACTAGGCATGTGAAGCAAATGAGGGCCAGTTCTCTAAGGTCTTCCGGCCCTTTTCTCGTTGCCTGAACGTGTGCAATCTGAGTTAAACATGGGCAATCGGGCCAGCAGTTTTCAGGCCCCGCTCAGGTTCCAGACGTGTCACCGGCCACTCGGAAGTTATGTTGTGGGATACAAGCCCGTGGGTGTTGCTCAAGTAGTGATTTCCGAGTGGCCCACCACACACACCAAACTGGGTGTTTGGCCACAGCCCGAGAAAGAAAAATGGACTACTATTCGAGAATCTTTGAGATTACGTCAACCTGCACACCCCAGACGATTGGATGCCGTAAGAATCGTCGAGTGCCGCTCTGAATGGCAAATCGCGGAAGCTGCACGTCTACAGCGCGACACCGTCGGGATTGGTGGCGGAAGCGCCGGGATCGCCTTATCTCCCAATCAATAACTGCACGGCCTATGGATGCTCGCCCCAGACCATCATCGTCCGCAGGATTCCTTAGGCGAAGAGCAGGCGGAACGCCCAGTTGCTTCACGGAATGCCATTCATCTGGCATGATCAGCAGTGCATGGCGAACCTATGGCCCGTGGACGATCTCGACGTGGAGCGACTCCTCCGTGCGCATTTCAACGCTGTGGAGGCCCGGCTGCCTCACGAACGACAGATGGTGGTGGCGTGGTGGTACTTGCGTCGGTCTTGACCAGGGGCCCCGCCAGAGGAGCGCCATTCTTGACCAAGTCAGTCTTGATTTGAACATTCTGATTGGCGAGCGGATTGATGTCCGTCTCAAAAGTTTGGAAGCCGGGAAGAGCGATTCTGATCTGATGTGTTCCCGGCGCCACTAGCATCCCTCGACCCAGTCCCTCAAACTCCCCGACGTGTCCCACGAAAAGGCCGTCCAAGAAAACCGCGGCCCTCGAAGGGTTGACCGCGATCTTCACCGTGGCCGTCACAGCGGGAAGCGGTCCCGTAGGAGCCTTCTCCATGGCCACGCGAACGAGCTCCTTCTGTCCGGGCTGGACAAGAACTCGTTCAGTGAAGTCTTGGTAGCCGTCCTGGCGCACGCTAATTACGTGTCCGCCAGGTAGAAGAAGAACCTTCTTCGATCCCTTGAGTTCTTTCAGATAACCTACGTACTCTCCGTCCACCCAGACCCCAGAAGTCTTCTCGACATGGGATTTTCCTTCAAATTGAATCTCTCCCATCACATCGTTTTCAGCGTACATCGAAGCGGGTAGAAGCAAGGCACAAACCAAGGGCACTATCCACAGTAATGGACCTAAACTTCGGAGTGCTTTTTTCATACTAACCTCCATAACTCGTAACTCGCGCGACTCGTTGGCAAGCGTTCATGTGCGCTGCGACGAAATTATCCCAGGCACGTGATGGTCGGGCAGCACCATATCTACAGGATGGGATGCAAATAGCCGCAAAGCGTCTACGCCGCTGGCGGCAACCAGGACCCGGCACCTAGCTTCTTCCAACAGCATCTTGCGGCATTCAAGGCCATTCCATTCAACATCGACACATAAGACTAGGGGTATTCTTGGCATGAGTCTCCTCCGATTTTTTGCCCGGCAAGCGCACTTGAAGAACTTGCCTTTGCGTTTTTCGCGGAGCAGCGCCCCGATGGTCCAAGCACGATCTGTACCAAACTTGCAAAGCGCACACAGCACAGAAAAAGCTTAGAATCTAAAAGGAACTTGGTGTGTAAAAATTGCCGGTAAAGACAGAAGCGAGAATATAAGAACATCGAGTGGGGCCCAAAGAGCGTCAGCAGCGCGCACCGCAACTGTCCGACCAATTGTGCACTTGCCCACTGGCGATCTAGAAAACGGCGCTGCCCAAAAGCGCGCCGGCCACGCAGCCAGCCTTGGGAGACGGGGGAGTTGTCGCCTCCCTGAGTTGCCCCCGCATCGGGCGGCGGTAAAGTACGAGTGGGCGACAATACGCCCAGGATCCGAATTTGTGAACCTCTGCAAGGCTGGATGAGTGCGGCGCAAACCCGATCTTCGACTTCCCGTTTGCTCTCTGGCGCCGACGCCTCGAGTTTGCGCATCGTGCGTTTTTCGCAGACGGCGCAGGTTTGGTCTTGACAACATTAGAGTACGACAGTACTCTATGTGCCATGCGTTACTCGCTGGAACATAAAGCCCAGAACCACGAGAGAATCCTTTCCGAGGCTGCCCGCTCTTTCCGCGAGGGCGGCGGAGAAAACAGCGGCATCGGGCCGGTGATGGAGAAGGTTGGTCTAAAAAAGGGCGGATTCTACCGGCATTTCAATAGTAAGGACGACCTCTTCGCCGAAGCGGTGGCGCGAGCAATTCAGGAGACGGGAAGAGGTATGGTGGAGGTCGCAAAGTCAGCTCCCGAAGGTCAGGCTCTGCGGGCCATCATCCAGCGGTATCTAAGCATGGGCCACGCGAATTCGCTGGGGACGGGTTGCCCGCTATCCGCCCTCGGCCCGGAGCTCGCACGACAACCCTTGCCGGTGCGGAGACGGATTGAGGCGGCGTTGGACGCGTATGGAGAACAGCTATTGCCATTCATTTCCGGTCAGACGCGAGAAGAACGATTGGCGAAGTGCAGGTTATTGTTTGCCGGTATGGCAGGGGTATTGATGATGGCACGGGTTACCTCCGCCCCGCGGAGACGTGAGCAGATGCTGGAGCAAGCAAGCCGCTTCTTTATCAATGGCTTTGCAGAAGAGTAGACGTTCTTGTCGGGAGGAGCACGGCCCGTTCTTCTTGGGGTGTATGGGCGATACCCAACGCAGAATGCAGATGCGCTAATTTGACGCGCCCAGGAATGACTGTAAAAAAAGGGCAGAAGCGAACAAGGAGAAGCGCGATTATGACGGGCGATCCAATCTGGATGAAATCCCTACTGGCGTTCCACGTGACTGCAGGCTTCGGCTCCTTTCTGCTTGCTCCCGTAGCCCTGATAACTGCCAAGGGCGGCAAACAGCATAAGCGTTGGGGAATGATGTACCTGTGGTGCATGGGCGTAGTCGCGGCGACCGCGCTGCCAATGGCATTATTCCGGCCGGTGCTGTTTCTGGCGCTGGTAGCCATTCTGTCGTTTTATCTGGCGTTCACCGGCTATCGCGTGCTGAAGCTCAGGGATCTGGCGGGCGGCCACCGCGCACAGCCTGTGGATTGGATTGTGACCTGCGCTTGCTTCTTGTCTTCTGCGGCACTTCTGTTACTGGCTGTGCTTCGTCCGGCGCTAGTGCAGCATATGGGCATTGTGGCTATTCTATTCGGCGCACTTGGCATTCGCGCGTCAGGGATGCATCTGCTCAGCTTCGCGCGAAAACCCACGGATAAAATGATCTGGATGTACAAGCACTTCCAGCATTTCATTGGCAGTTACATTGCGGCATGGACGGCATTTAGCACTGTGACTCTCCCGCGACTCTTTGGTCATACTACGTGGTTATGGATCTGGCCAGCGGCCATCGGTGTGCCTGCCATCGTACTGACCACGGCGTATTACAAGAGGAAGTTCACACCGCGCGAGCCAGCAGTGACCACGGTTCAGGCGTAACACCGCATCATTCCGCCAGCTTGGCCGTTCGTTTGACGCATCATCGCCAATGCGCTAACTAAGCCGAATCAAGGGTTCTGGGTGTATTACAGGCCATCCGTCAGCAACCAGTGGAGCAATAGACGTCTGCCTGTGCTCATGGATGTTGACGAAAACATGGCTGCCCAGTTGCCGACATCCATGTTAGTCATTTGTCAAGAGAAGACACGAGATCTTAGGGCGCGCTCAGGAGAGCGCGCATTCCGTAGATCAGGATCGTCTGCTGCGCATGAGTGCCTCACGGCTGGTGGCCCTGCATTCCAGCAGGACCGGACATCCATTTGCTGCCTCGGGCTCAAAATGCCTTTGCAGATGATTGAGTTTGGGTTCTCTGCCAGTCTCGAAACAATTCGAAGAGAGCCTCCGGAGGAAAACCTCCTTCGCTCAGTCGGCAACTTGCGAGACCTGGCAGCCTGCGCTTCGGATAGATCTCGATGTTCTTGTTCTTTCCTTATCAGGAAAGGTTTTTTGGGCTGCTGCGGTTGGCATTGATTCTCCTGCAGTCACGAAATCCTGCTGCCTGCGCTCGACCGCCAACATGTAGCAGACCATCTTCCTCGCCACTGCGAGTGTCGCCCGGTTGGGGTTGCCTCTCTCCAGCTCGCGCTCTCGGATCATCGCCAGTTCTGGCGACTCTCTCGGCGCCAGTTTGGCCGCCTCGATCAATACTCTCTGGATGTGTTTGTTGCGCTGTTTCGACAGCGGCATGCGCATCACCTTGTCGGCCGAGCTCTTCTCATCGGCGCACAGGCCGCAGTAACTGATGGCCTGCTTGTTGGAACTGAATCGCGTGTAATCGCCGACCTCCAGCGCCCAGGTCAGGGCAGTGATCGAACCAACTCCTGGCACGGTGCGCAACCGCCGCAGCCGCTCCTTGAGCAGCGGGTCCCGCTCCAGCGAGCTGATCAGGTCGTACTCCAGCTTCCCGGAACGGCGGATCATTCCGCGGCTCAGGTTCAGCAGCGGCCGTACGGCGTTGCTGATATCTTCGTTCGTAGACATCAGTTCGCCGAAATAGCCCACTTTGTGTAGCCGCTGTTTGTTGTAGCTCACCCCGGTCTCCATCAACAAACCTGAAACCCGGTTCTTCATCTGAACCATCTGTTTCACCACCAGGTTGCGGTATCGCAGAACCCGGCGTCTGTCGCGGATCTCGGTCGAAGCCATGTGGCACTCGGGCAGGAAGTCGCAGCGCAGGCAGTCGGCAATCTTGCTGGCATCGATCTTGTCGTTCTTCTTCTTGGCTGCTGCGATCGCTCGCAGCATCAGAGGATGCGCTATCTTCACCGCCTCGGCGTGCGGAAGCAGATGATCGTAGATCCAGTCCGTGAAAATGGTCGCTTCCATAGCCATCGTTCGCGGCTGCGGTAACGTGTTAATCCAGGCATCCAACTCGCGCCGGGTCGATCCGATCTTGCCTTCCCGGTGCACGTGACCAGCTGCATCCTTTACGCAGTAGCTGATCGTCTTCTTGTGAACGTCAAGTTCGATGTAGTACATATCGTGTCTGAGGAGCCTCCGAGGTAGTTCTCTGAATCAGCT
>JBEKVS010000186.1:0-11488 GCA_049513795.1 Occallatibacter sp.
CGCTCAGCACAAACACCTGTTTCAGGCTCACAGCATGGTCGATGTCCTGCCATATCGTCACTTTTTGGATATTCTTGCGAACGTCCGGATCTTTGGCCACCAGCTCCAATTTTTCCGTCTTCACTCCGTCCATTGTCTCCGGGCCCAGGTCCGTGATATCCCACTTCGCCTCGAGATCTTTGCCGCTGGCGCCGAAGCCGAGAATGATGTAGCTCTCGTATTTCGCGGCGCCCTTGAGCGTGGTCACCTGGTCAACCTTCGGCTCGAACAGCTTGAACACGCCGTCGATGAAGGTGTAAGCCTTGCCGGCGGGCCTTTTGTTGTGCTCATTGAAATGCACGGCCATGCCTACGCCCGTATTCTTGCGCTGGAAGTAGAAGACGCCCTTCCACTGGTCGGTGTCCGGCAGGGGGTCGGTCTCAATAGTTTCGAACACCACATCGGCAGACGTGGTGTGAAGGCTGGCTGCCGCCACGTTGAGCCGATCGAGAACGCTCTTCAAATTATCCGGCGCGGCCAAAGCCCAGCGCGCGGAGAAGATTCCACATATCACGACGGCAAGAATTGCGAGCTTGACATTCGGGCGCATCAAGTTCCTCTAACTATTAGAAGCGTGATAGCAGCGGAAGGAGCAATTAAATCGGCGGCAGAGAGCCAGTGGAATACACGGCTTTGATGGGGCGAATCTTGCCGCCGGCTTGAGGCCCAGCCTTGACACGCGAGCTTCAGTCTGGAAGCGTTACCTGTCGACCGGGCAAACGTCCCGGGACCGAAGCAAGCTGCTGGAAACCTACCGATACGCCCACACGCGCCAAGCCAGATTGCCCTGCGCGTCGGCCACTGTCTCCCAGCGCTCCACAACCACCGCGTCGCCGGTCACCGGTTCGATTGCTTTGCGCAGGATCTTCCGCACCGTCTTCTCCGAAGCTCCGGCAGGGACGGGCACATCCGAAGCCTGAACCGTGATGATCAGCCCGCGCCCGCCGTTCCCGATCACCTGGATGGGATGCGCCAGCCCCGCCGTCGACGCCGGCCTGTCGCCAAAGCTCCACCCGGGAATCTGCGGCGTCACAAAGATGAACAGCAGAATCAGTGTCACCATCACGTCGTAGTGGAAGCTGCCGCGTGAATAAGTCCAATAAAAATAGCTGAGCAGAATCTGCCTCGCGGTGCGGCGAGGCTGCAACTCCCGGTGCGACTTGGTGTGCGCGTCCGGCTTGGAATCGGGGTGCGAGTTGGGTACTGCGGGGTTGAGCGTAGTCATCCTTTTCCCATCATATGCGCGGTTCCGGCAAAATACGTTCCAGGCCGCCCATGTAAGGCCGCAGTGCTTCCGGAATCAAGACTGAGCCATCGGCCTGCTGGTAGTTTTCGAGGATGGACAGCCAGGTGCGTCCAACCGCCAGCCCGCTGCCATTGATTGTATGGACGAACTCCGGCTTGGATTTGCCTCCGGTCTTCTCCTTGGACTCCTGAGAAGCCGGCCGGTAGCGAATATTCGCTCGTCTCGCCTGAAAAGCCTCAAAGTTCGAGCAGGAGGAGATCTCGCGATAGACCTGCTGCCCGGGCAACCAGACCTCCAGGTCAAACGTTTTCGCGGATGAAAATCCCGTATCGCCGGCGCAGAGCAGCACGCGCCGGTAGGGCAGCCCCAGCGCTTCAAGAATCTCTTCCGCATCGCGCGTTAGCCGCTCATGCTCACGGTCAGAGTCTTCCGGCCGCGTGAACTTCACCAGCTCGACTTTCTGGAATTGATGCTGGCGAATGATGCCGCGCGTGTCCTTGCCCGCCGCTCCAGCCTCAGCACGGAAACACGGCGTGTAAGCCGTGAGCGCGATGGGCAACCGCGCATCGTCGAGAATCTCGTCGCGGTAGAGATTAGTGACGGGCACTTCGGCAGTCGGAATCAGCCAGTGATCGCTGTCTTTGAACTCGCCGCGCGTCACGGCGTCGACATCCGCGTCGGAGCAGCGAAACAGATCTTCGGCAAACTTGGGCAACTGTCCGGTTCCGAACAGCGACTTTGAGTTCACCATGAACGGCGGCAGCACTTCCTTGTAGCCATGTTTCGCGGTATGAAAATCGAGCATGAAGCTGATCAGCGCCCGCTCCAGCCGCGCCCCAGCGCCCATGTAAACCGCAAACCGCGCGCCGGAGAGTTTCGCCGCTCGCTCCAGGTCGAGGATGCCCAGGGATTCGCCAATCTCCCAGTGCGGCTTTGGGGTAAAGCCTGCCGGGAAAGTGGGAAGTTCGCCCCAGGTGTTCACCGTTACATTGTCCGCTTCAGACTTGCCGGCAGGGACTTCGTTGCGTGTCAGGTTGGGAATGCCGGCCAAAGACAGGCGCAGCCGCTCATCAAGCCCCGTAGCGGACTGGTCAAGCGTTTCCAGCCTGTCCTTGAGGCTGCGAATCTCGTCCATCAGGGCAGTCGCATCCTGGCCGGATTTCTTCATCGCGCCAACCTGCTGCGAAAGCTCATTGCGCCGCGCCTTGGCCTGCTCGGAAGCCGTGATTGCCTCGCGCCGGGCTTGATCGAGCGCGCGAAAATCCCCCAGCAAGGCAACCGGATCGGCGCCGCGCGCGCGCAGCTTTTCTTCCACAAGTTCCAGGTTGGCGCGGACAAATCCCAGGTCGAGCATATCTAAACCAGTTTAACTGACTCGCCTGCAAGCCTTCCTAACTGACCGACTGCTCTCCCAGCAGCAGCCTTGCTACATCCTGCCAGTCTTCGACACGCCGGTACCCCTCGACCCCATGGTTATGGGGCGCCGAGAAGAGGATGCCCTGGCCACAGAAATTCTTGAAATGGTGCGGATGGTCGTCGATCAGGTAATCCGCATGCAAAATACTCTTGTCTCCGCAAAACACAATCTTCATCGGATCGATGAAAGGGAAGTGGCGTTCGAGCCAGCGGAACTTGGGGATGAAAGAACTGGGAAACTCCATGGCCGCACTGGCGATGAATACCTCGTATTGCTTCATCAGGGAGGCAATCACGCGCTGGCTGTCGGAATCACCGGAAGATCGACAAAGGAATCGTCGGAGTGAAAGTAGGCGGTAACACGTTCTCGATGGTCGATATGCACCGCGTCGTAAATCGTTCTTCCGGTGAGGTCGGCCTTGGAGAGAGATGTGCCGTGGTCACGGTTGTAACGCCCCAGGTATTCCGCCGCCGCATCGGCAATCGTTTCATCCATGTCGATGCACAAACGCTTCATTCCGCCTCTCAGGTTCGAACGCGTCGTTCGATTATATTTGGGCTTCAATTGGATCAGTCGGCGCTGGCCCTGTGCGCCTCGGGCTGAGCTCCGGCATCCAGCTGATCCTGCCAGCCCGGGAGCCGCTGGTCGCCGGTGATCAACCGCGCGCCCCGGGTGAACGTGAAATACGTCCAGATCCACGCTGCAAAGACTGCAATGCGATTGCGGAAACCAATCAGGAAGAAGATGTGTACGGTCAGCCAGGTGAGCCAGGCAGGCAAGCCGCTCATGTGCGCCTTGAAAGGCCACTTTACGTTGGCCACTGCGTCCATGCGTCCGATGGTCGCCATATCGCCCTTGTCGAAGTAGCGGAAGGCCGGCCGCGGTTTGCCCTTCAAATCGGCCGCGATCACCTTCGCAACATGGTCGCCCATCTGCATGGCCGGCTGGGCCACGCCGGGAACCTGGTGGCCGTCCTGCTCGAAATGTGCCAGATCGCCGAGCACAAACACATGGGGCAAACCAGCCGGATTGAGGGTCTCGTTCACCATCACGCAGCCCCGTTTGTCGATTGCCACCCCCGGCGTCTCGCCCAGCATTTTGCCCAGCGGCGACGCCTGCACCCCAGCGGCCCAAAGGGTGACCACGGCCTCAATCCTCTTGCCATCTGCTTCCACCCAGCCCGGCCCCAGGTTGGTCACCTGGCTGTGGGTGTGCACCTCTACGCCGAGGTGCTTGAGAGACGCTTCGGCCTTGGCCGACAGATCTTCGGGATAGGCGCCCAGCACGCGCGGCGATCCATCGAGCAGCAGCACGCGCGACTTGCGCGGGTCGATGTGGCGAAAGTCGTGTTTCATGTAGAGCTGGGCGATGTCGCTGATGGCGCCGGCCAGCTCGACGCCCGTCGGGCCGCCGCCGATGACAACAAAATTCAGCGGCGGATGCCAGCCGTGTTCCAACATCTGCCGCTCGGCCAGCTCAAAAGCCAGCAGCACGCGGCGGCGGATTTCTAAAGCGTCTTCAACGGTCTTCAATCCCGGCGCCAGCTGCGCCCACTCGGGATGGGCGAAGTAGGAATGTGTCGCTCCCGTCGCCAGCACCAGGTAATCCCAGCGCACATGCGCTCCACTGGCCAGTGTGACCTCTTGCGCCGCGGCATCGATCGCCGTAACTTCGTCCATCAGGACTTCTGCGTTTCGCTGGCGGCGGAAGATGCCGCGGATAGGTTGCGCAATATCGGCCGGGGACAGCACGGCCAGAGCCACCTGGTAGAGGAGCGGTTGAAACGTGTGGTGATTGCGGCGGTCGACCAGGGTCACATCGACGGGCAGGTGGACCAGGCCTCTTGCCGCGTGAAGGCCGGCAAAGCCTCCGCCAACGACAAGCACGCGCGGGCGTGCAGTTTTCAGCTCTTTCTGGGGTCCGGTCGGATCTGCCAAACTCTGTCCCTCGCTCTCCTATCGGATGCGAGACGAAGGCAGTAAGTATCAAGGCCTGAATTCTGCCGTACCAGAATCACGGGGCCTCTTGGCGATTCCTACTTGGCAATTCCCGATGTTGCGTCGTCGTTTTGCGTTCGCCGCCCGGTAAATCGGTCAGCTGGATCAGCTTGCCATCTCTTGCTTTACCAGCTCCGGGCGCGGCGGCCGAGCAGCAATCGGAGCGAACTGGTCAGCGGTCTCTGTTTCTTCGTTGAGGGGCTCGGCATTGCCAATCGGCACAGGCTTGTAGGGCAGAAAGACGCGAAAGGCCGAACCGCGAACCGGGTTGCGCTCCGCCCAGATGCGGCCCGAGTGCTGGTGCACAATGGTGCGGCAGATGGCCAGGCCAAGGCCGGTTCCACCCTTCTGGCGCGAATCGGAGGCGTCCACCTGTTGGAATCGACCAAAGATGGTCTCCAGCTTGTCGGCCGGGATGCCGCGGCCGGGGTCGACCACGGAGAGAGTGACGCCGTTTAAATCCGGGCGCATCAGCACGGACACGGTGGAATTTTTTGGCGAGAACTTGACCGCGTTCGAGAGCAGGTTGGTGATCACCTGCAGCAGGCGGTCGGGGTCGGCGGCAACCTCGGCCTGGGTGTTGTCGTGAATGAGGTGCACACCGGCCGCGTCGGCTACCGGCGTCATGCAATCGATGGCCTGACGCACAACCTGGTTCAGTTGCACCTTCTTGAAGGCCAGGCGTTCGCGGCCGCTCTTCAGCCTTTCCAGGTCGAGAATGTCGTTGATGAGCCTGATGAGGCGGTCGGAGTTGGCCAGGGCGATGCGCAGCAGGTTGGCGGCCTTGTCGTTTACCGGAGCCAGGCTGCCATGTTCCAGCAGGCCCAGCGCGCCGCGGATTGCCGTCAGTGGAGTGCGCAACTCGTGGCTCACCGTGGAGACGAACTCATCCTTGAGCCGGTCCAGGGCGTAGCGCTGGCTGATGTCGCGGAAGCTGAGCACGGTCCCGGAGAGTCGGCCATGATCGAGGATCGGGGTCAGGGCATAGTCCACGCGGAATGGGCTGCCGTCTATGCGAAAGAATGTATCCTCGCCGGAAGTGGCCATCAACTGCAACTTGCCGGTGGCGCGCAACAGGGTGCAATCTTCCCCGCAGTGGCTGCCTTCAGGAGCCGAGCCGTGCAGCAGGTCGTGAACTCCCTTGCCAGCAATGCTTGAGGCGGCAATGCCCAGCAACCCGCCCGCCGCCGGGTTGGCAAAGCTGATCAAGCCGTTTCGATCGAGGCCGCAGATACCGTCGGCCACCGAGTTTAGCAGGATCTCCTGCTGGCGATAGAGCTTCTCAGCCCAGAGCCGTTCCTGAGAGCGGGCCAGCATCTGTCCCAGCGATGCGGCCACAGCCTCCACGGCGGCCATGGTTTCGCGATTTTCCCGCAGCCCGTAACGACAGTAGAACTCGAGCACGGCCAGCACCCGATTACCCACGCGCACCGGAACCGCGCAGCCAGATGCCATGCCGCGGCGCTGCGCAGACTTGGTATGCGGATGGATTGTCTCCGCACCAAGGTCGGCCGACCAAACGGACCTGCCCGCCTGCCACGCCTTTCCCGCCAGCGCGTTCCCGGGCGGTAGCGTGACGCCCGTGCTCTCCTTGATCAAAGCCTCCACCCGGCGCCCCGGTGCAGTCCAGCCGTTTCCAAATTCCAGCCGATTCTCCTCGGCGTTGACTTCCCATTTGAGGGCTGCGTCCCATCCCTGGGAGACACACAAGGCTTCGAGAACACGCATCGCTGCCAGTTCCGGCGAGGTGTTCTCGCCGACAATCTCGCTCAGCACGCGTTGCAGGGCCACACGGTTTTCGCGCTGCACAATCAGGCGCAGCACCAAGGCGGCCGCGGCGGCTCCGGAGGCAAAGATCAGCAACTCATTGAAGTGTGGGCCAACGGTCAGGTTGTGTGTGAGCAGACCAAGAACAACGGCCAGAGCCAGGCCTGCAATCACCGGCGGAACGAATGAAACACTGCGCTTGACCAGTTGCGCTTTTCGCTCCTCGACACGTAATCGAGCCCCGATAGACGGGTCAGCCATCTTTCCCCCAGAAACTGGCGCGGGAACTGTCGCCCCTGCGTTCACGGCGGACAGCAAAAGCCTGATCGGCCGTACATGGATTGGAATTCTAACCCTATGAAGCAACCGACGGGCCATTCTTAGTGGAACGTTTTCCATTTATTTTCAATCAGTTATCGAGATCCACCCGACCCCGGTGTGCACAACTGTATACAGGTCAAACCGGACGATTACAGGTTAGTTGGGCGTCGAGGGAAAAGCTCACTCGGCCCGTACGTTGAAACATTGGTGTCCCGATCCGAACCCTTTTTTGATCAAACGGCATGTCTGTTGAGCGCAGTTTGCCGCGCTTTCTGCTGCAAGCGCGCTCGCTGGCTGCTCCATGCCGGGGAGGGCTAAGGATGCTGTTCGATCGCGATGTTGATCGTTGACGTGTCCCCCGATGCCGCCACTCCAACCAAATCGGTGGCCACTCCAGGCAGCCGGGCGGCAGTAAACGTCACCGTACCGTCGAGCCCCGATGAAGCAGTGGCCGTCTGCGACGCCAGCAGCTTCGAGGGAGGGCATGCGCTATGACTCCCGCAGGGCAGAGCCCAGGCGTAAAGCGCCTGGTAAAGGGAAACCGCCCCGGCCGCCATGGGATTGCCATCGGTGTCCAGCAATCGGAGCACGATCGGCGCCGGCGCTGCTTGGTCCGCGACGCTTTGCGCGGTGCCGGAGACAGCCTCAAGCGCAGCGATCTGCGGCCGAGCGCCGATTGCCGAAAAGATGACGCATTGGCTGGTCCCGTTGAGGCAGGCGTGAATGGTAGCCAGCTGGCCTGCTGTCAATGGCCCTACAGTGAGTGCCTGTGTGGCTATGCCGGACACATCCGAGACCGAAGTTGCGCTTTGCACCGCGAAACCGCTGGCGCCGGTCTGCCACGTTACCGATTGTCCCGCTGCAGGTATGCCGTTGCTCAGGACCAACGCCTGCACGTCCCAGGTGATCACAGCGCCCGCCGCAACGGATTGCAGGGGCGTGATGGCCGTAAGCTGTGGCGGCGTTCCACCGGCAAATTGAGCCTGCAGGCTCGCCCCATTCGTCAGTGAGGCGGTCACGATGGACCAGCTCTTGTCCGTCGCCATCACACTCATCGTTGCCCGGCCGTCCCCGGTCGCTGTTACGGAACATACCGGCTGTCCACAACCGAGCGTCGCTGTGCCCGAAGTGACGGTGTAGATCACCGTGACTCCTCCAGCCGGGCTCAAGTTCGATGCGAGAGCGGTTACCGTGAAAGGAATCGGCACGCCGACAGGAATGGTATTCATCGGCGCCGTCAGCAAGGTGAGTGAATCGCCGGAGCCGGAGTTGTAGCTGACCCCACCGGAAATGATCGCCTTGGCCGAGAAATCAGGCAGATCATCCACCTCCACATCCACAGAACCGGTCACGCCGCTCGCGGCCGGAGGGGCAATAGCAGTGATCTCGTTGGGAGAAACGCTCACCACCAATGCGCGAAGCCCGCCTACCAGCACGATGTCCGCCTGGCGAAATCCCATGCCATGAATCTCAATCTGCCCGCCTGTCGGTGAAAGTCGCTGCGACTCGACCGTGTCGGCGTACAGAACCCAGCCGTTATAGGGATAATCCGGCCGGCCGTCGCCGCGCTGGTCGGCAATTCCGACGCGAACCAGATCGTCCCCGTGCGTGGTGACCTGCAGCCAGGTCTCGCCAGTGGCCAGCCCATTCATGCCGGGCGCAGCTCCCAGCGGCGGTGTTCCAATCGCATCCATTGCATCCCAGACACCAATCGCAGGCATCGCCTTGGTTTCGGTGGGCGCGCCATGCGCATCCAGCGCCTGCGTGACAACCGTGAAGGTTCTTCCGCCCCGTACTGGAAACGTGAACCAGTCGCTCTGCCCGATCTGGCTGATGCGCCCCGCCCACATGCCGCTCACCGGCAAAATCCGCGGCGAGGCCTGGCTTCCAATCGCATCCTGCCCACTACCGACGGCCGAGTCTTCCACCTTCACATCCAGCGTCTTCAAGGCGCCCACCGTCAGCGCCGCCACAGGTATCGGCGTCAATGTTCCCGACGCCGAAACTTGCCCATCGATATACGGTCCCACCGACTCGGTGAGAATGTACAGCGGATTGATAGCCTCAAACGTCACTTCATATTTGGCCGATGTCATCCCGGGAGGCAGCGGCATGAACCCCAAGTCAAAGAAACCCTGCAGGCTGGCATCGTTCGAGCCCCACATCGTCAGCAGGTTGCCATTCACGTCAGTGAATCCCGTGACAGCATTGCCATGATTTCCATTGAAATACCCGCCAGAAACGAACGAAACCGTGTACTGGTAGAGCGGATTGCCACTCGAATCGAGCGGCCGCGCCACCACGTTCACGCCTTGCATGCCCAGGCCGGAGCGAAACGCGATTGTCCCTTGAATCGAAACGGTGTGCTCGGCGGTAACCTGTTTGCCGGGAAAGCTGGAGAGATTTTGCGGAGTTACAGGGTAGATGCGGTTTAGCGCCGCGATGTCGTCGTATCGCAGAACCGTGGGGTCTGGAATGCATTCTCCGCCGCTCTCTGAGCAAACGCCGCTCAAGGGCTGCATGACCGGCCAGCCTTTCGTCCCTCCGGGAACCGGCTTGGTCAGTGCGGTTGGATTGACCTGCGCGTAATCGAGCCCCAGGACGCGGCCAAACGCGCGCTCGAGTTCGTAGCTCATCATTTCCAGCAACGCGGAACTGGTGGCGCACAGGCCGTTCACGACGATCAATCCATGAGCCGCTGTCGCATCGGGGTTGATATTGTCCAGCCAGGTCCACACCCCATTCCTTTCGCAATCCGTCGGCTGGCTGGCGCCGGCGCCGAATATTTCATCAATCACCGACCCGTCGGCGTCGTAGACAACTCCCAGAGGAAACGCGGTGGCCGCGGGGGTTACATCCGCTGGTGCCGTAATCGTGCCGTTCACAGCAGTGAGGTTTGCACCATCCACATCTTCATTCAACTGACCCTTGTCGACGAGCACCACGGCAGCGGTTGGAACCGCGGACCATATCGCCGCTGCCGCGTCCACCATCGCCGTGGCCTGCTGGTTCGAGACGGACGCATTCAGCGGCCCGCGGTCGACGTAGTAGCTCACGCGTCCGCCGCTCCAGTGGATCGGCTGTCCCAGGACGCCGGGATTGAAGTAGCTCACGCCAGCCACGTACTTCGGCCCTCCGGCATTGGCATGCAATGCGAAGGCCGCGAACAGCGGAGCTATAAGCCAAACCGCCAGGCAGCGAGGACGAGAGCAGTTGAATGCGGACACGGAGGGCGCTCCAGATCAAGAAGGTATGCTCGCCCTGAACTTTTGCTCATCGGACGCGATGATCGGCCTCGAAAGCGAACACAATTAACTCATCGGTCGGGCGCCCGCAGGCGGGACTTTCTTAAGTAATTAGGAGTGGGATGCGAATTGATTGCCGGGAATCTTATGAGAAATTCCCGCTCGCCCTGTCTCGTAGGGGCTTAATTCCGAAGCAAAATGACGCCGGCGAAGCTCAGCCACACCTGCGCACTGTCCAGAATCGATGCACAAAAACACGCCTTGCATGAGCAAGCCGCGCGAAGACAGACGTGGTGCCGCCCGGGTCGGTCAAATCTCCGGATAGAAGTCGAAAAACGCATCCAGGCTGCGCTTGAGCTGCGCCTCGATCTCTTCCCGGGAGCCCTCGATCATGTGCATGGTGACGTGCGCTTCGTGCCCGTTCCCGAGCGTCAGGGTTGCATCCTGGATAGCGGTGACTTCGCCCTCCGGCAGCAGCCGCAGTCCGTACACTAGAGTCAAATTGGCCATACAAATCATCATAATGAAGGCCGCCCGATCTATGTGGTGTGGCCGATGCGTTGAGCGGCCGTGGCGAGGTGGTCTGCGTTACGCTGAATCCGCATCGCAACTGGGCCGCTCGCACCATCTAGAATCGAGTTAGGAAGACTATCCCATGACAGATATTCGCGACACAGTAATTCTGGGCTCCGGCTGCGCCGGTCTTACAGCCGCCATCTACACCGCACGCGCCGGCTTGAATCCGCTGGTTCTCGAGGGTCATGAGCCCGGCGGCCAGCTTTCCATCACCACGCTGGTCGAAAACTTTCCCGGCTGGCCCGACGGCATTCAGGGTCCCGAACTGATCGACAATATGAAGAAGCAGGCGGCGCGCTTTGGCGCTACTTTCCAGCTTGCCCACCTCACCAGGGTCGAACTCGGCACGCATCCTATCAAGCTGCACACCTCGTCCGGCGAAATCCACACGCGCACCCTTATCGTTGCGTCCGGAGCCAGCGCGCGCTGGCTCAATCTTCCCAGCGAGCAGGCCCTCATCGGCCATGGCGTCTCAAGCTGCGCCACCTGCGATGGTTTTTTCTTCCGCGGCAAAGACATTGCGGTCGTCGGCGGCGGCGACTCGGCCATGGAAGAAGCGCTCTTCCTTACCCGCTTCGCCACCAAGGTCACGCTTCTCCATCGCCGCGATAGCTTCCGCGCCTCGAAGATCATGCTCGACCGCGCCATGGCCCACCCCAACATCGAGCTGCGCACTAACACCGTCGTCAAAGACGTGCTGGGGGTCGAGGAAAAGGACGTACGCGGCGTGCTGCTCCAGGACGTGAAAAGCGGCGAAGAGAGCGAACTGAAAATCAGCGGCCTGTTTCTCGGCATCGGCCACGAGCCCAACGCCAAAATGTTTGCCGGCCTTATGGACCTCGACGACGACGGTTACATTCGCACCAAAGACAACGTCCTC
>JBEKVS010000187.1:0-11485 GCA_049513795.1 Occallatibacter sp.
CGGATTCGAGTGCGATGAATCTGCCTGAAGGGGGCTCAAGTGCCCAAATGTTACTTGCAATTCTTTCAAGAACCGATGACAATTAGCTATCACCCACCTGCGGCGTGCCGCAGGCCCAAAGGCCGTCAGTGAGCAATCACGGCGGCTTTTGCTTTGTTCAGATCTGATGCGAACGAACCTCTACATTGACGGGTTCAATCTTTATTACCGGTTGCTTAAGGACAATCCACAATTCAAGTGGCTTGATCTCAGGGCTCTTGCTGAAGCGCTTCTGCAACCTCAGAATCAAATTCAAACGATTCGGTACTACACCGCGAGAATTTCAGGGCGGTTTGACCCGTCCGCTCCGGCTCGTCAACAGGTCTATCTGGATGCCTTGCAATCTATTCCTGAAATAACAATTCACCTGGGCAATTTTCTGGTGACCAAGCCTTGGGCCGGATTGGTCCATCCTCCCCAAATGCGCGGAGGGGCCATACCGCAATTCATCCTACCCTATCCCGTTGTTGCGAAGGTTTGGAAAACGGAGGAAAAAGGAAGCGATGTAAACCTGGCCAGCCATCTGATTCGCGACGCATGCCAGGGAGACTTCGATGTTGCTGCAGTCCTCTCCAATGACACTGATCTGGTGGAACCAATTCGCATCGTGACTCAGGAGTTGGGTCTGCCGGTTGGTCTGCTTTGCCCGGTTCCGAAGCCCGCCGAGGGGCTCGTTCAGGTGGCGAGTTTTATCAAGCACATTCGCGTTCAACATTTGCAGGGATCTCAGTTTCCGGACACGATTCCGGGCACTATCGTTACCCGTCCGGCGTCATGGAGCTAGAATTTCCGCGTAATTCGAATGCGCCCCGAGTAGGCTGATATGCGTCGTCTCCGCTACCAAGCGTAGCGCGCCTCGACGGCCTCATCGCCGACTTCAAGAAACTCCGAACCTGGTTTAGAACCGGTAAACCGCCCCACACCCGGCCCGCGAGTCCCACGTCTTGTGCGGAGAGTTCCCCAACTCGGCTGAATTGCCAACCAGCGAGAACGAAGCGCCGATATAGTCGCCTGTGGCGCGCAGCGAAAGACGCGGAGTCAAGCTGTATTCCATGCCGCCACCTACTCCGCCGGCGAACGAGATGTTCGGCGTCTGGTTCTCGCCTGCGGTGTGTTCGCCGCCCAGCAGTCCGTGAAAGAAGCCGCCGAACTTGCCGTAGAGCGTGGCGTGCAGCACCGGCCCCAAAAAAACCGACTCAATCGAAGGATTGCCCGGATTACCCGACTTCAGGGCAAATCTGTAATAGTCCCCCTCGGCCACCAGACCGAAGTACCTGCCGAAATCGCGGGTCACAGAGGCGTTCACCCCTTGCAAGCCATAGCGCGACTGGTTGACCTGGTTCAGGCTTGTGTACCCATAGCCGGCGTAGACTTCGTATTTGAAGGTCTTCTCCGGTTGGTCAGTGGCGGGGCCGCTCGTGGATGACACCTGGCAAGTGGCTGCCATGGGAAGCAGCGCGGCCCAAATCACGGCCAGAATTGAAAGCGATAACGTCCTCTTCAAATTGAAACACTCCTCAGCACCTTGCGGGGTCTTGCCTGCCATTCGCGGGGCTCTCTATGTGAAGCCCCTCAAGCAGCTTCGCGACAGATTTCGAGTACTTTCATAGACTATCCTCTACCCCCCGGTTGCACGAAGTTCCGCGCGCTCGGAGCGCTCCCGGCAAAGCGCCCGTCGTCGAGATGAAGAGCCAATTAAAGGTCACGAACAGCCAACACAGTTGCCATGAAAAGCCCATCAGCGGCCTTGCACGGGCACCGCAGCGTCAAGAGTCATGGTTTTGCTCGATCTGTCTGATACTGTGACGGAGATCCCGCCGGGAAGATAGCGGCCTATGACGTGCTGGTCGGCCCAATCCAGCTGCCAGGCGTCCTCGATGGCCACCAGCTTGTAGGTTCCCGGCGCTACGTCGCGCAGGGAGAAGCTGCCGTCGGAGTCGGACTGATCGCGCCGGGCCAGGCTGTCGATGGCATCCAGGTCGGATGGAACCAGCACCACCATCACGCCCGCTACTCCTTTGCCGGACTTGCGGGCAAATCCCTCAATGCGCGTAGTGCCTGCCGTAACCGTCACAGCCACAGAAAGCGGCTTATCCACCACGGTGATTCGATTGCCCCGTCGCACGTGTCCATCCGTGGTGATGGAGGCAACCGGCAACTGCCGTCCTCCGCTCTCGGCAGACAGTTGCCACTCGCCTTGAGGAACCGATGGAAAGCTGAACGCGCCGCGGATGCACACGCTCTGCAACGGGTCCTGGTGACGATCGGTCGAGAGCGCCTCGAGCGTTAGATTGCATTCGTCGGCGAGCGGGACACCGCCCGCTGTGCGCAGAGAACCGCGCACCGGCACCGTGGCAGTGCCAAGCGTGGGGTCAACCTGCACGTTGGCCGTTGCGTCGAGCTCAATCACCCGCGAGGGCTCTCCCTGGGCCAATTCGTAGTGGCCCGGCGCCACCCCGGTGAACTCGGTGGGTCCGCTCTCTCTGTCGCCCAGGAAGCCTGTGCTCTCTGCGCTGATCACGGTGCCGAAAACAGTCTGCCGCAACTCCGCCCGCGCGATGGCCCCGTCCTGCTTGCGCGGCGCATCCACCTGAATGCGGATAGCCGGCGTAGCGTGCAGGTTGATGTCCGCTTCCACGCGGGCGCCGCCATTCACAACCAGCGGACTGGCCGAGGCTTCGTCCGTGGTGGAGTCGAAATAAGTCACCGGATAAGCTACATCGAGGGAGGCGGCTGGATCCTCTGCGCCGTCGACGCTGAAGGACGCCTGCCGTCCGCGCTTCGACGAGGGATGCATCGCGTACCACGGCTCTGCGCTGACCGCCAGGAGGTAATCGCCCGCGGCAAGGTCGCTGAATTCATAGGCGCCCGTGTCGTCCGTTGTTGTGGTTTCCGCCTGGTTGACGCGCATGCCCGGCTTGCCGTCGCGCGAGCGGACAAAGAGCATGACGCGTGCGCTCTCCACCGGATCGCCGCCGTCGGTGAGCACCACCCCATGAATCGTGCCTCCGGGCACCAGTTGAAAGGTGAGCTCGTCTGTATCCTGGCCCGGTCCGGTCACAATCGCGGAGTTGAACTCATCGTGCTCGTCGTAGAAAGCGGTGCGAAACCCGCGCTTCGATGCGGTCAGCTGATACTTGGCGGCAGGCAGGCGGTCGATGGAGAAATGGCCTTCGCCATCCGATTCCACCGCGGCAACGGTATGGCTGTCTTCCTCGGAAAGCACGGCCACACTGGCGCGGTGAACGGGTTCGCCGGTGGCCGCATTCACCACGGTTCCAGCGATTCGGAAAAGAGATTCGGCATGTGTCGCCGGGCGGGCTGTCGTCTGCGCTGATGCTCCGGCAACGATGGCAAGAGACAGCACCAATGTGCAGGCAGCCAGGACTCCGGAAAGACGCGCATGCATCGCCTCGGACAAGTCGAACGCCGTCGGCTGTAAAGGCTGCCGTCGAACCCTTCGGGTGAAGTGTACGGGCTTCAGCCCATACATTCTGAAGCCGCGCCCTTTCCAAGCACCGAGTCCCTTCGCGCCTTCTAAAGCCGGGACCAACTTCGACAAACCGGCATCCGAACTCAAGGCGACGCTCTTCAAAGAATCGAGTTTCTCCAATCCCAGCAGGTCTGCCATCAGTGCGCCGGCGCCTCCAGAACAAGATTGGCAACTGTTCCCGCGCTGACGGTCACTTGCTGTCCAGCGTTGGGCAGAGCAGCGAGAGCTGCGGGATTGCGGTATTCCAGGTGCATGGGCGAGTCGAATGTGTACACGTGGTAGCTGCCTGGCGTAAGGCCGTCGACGGTGAGCGTCGGCCCCGAGGAAGCATGCATGTTCATGGGAGGAATATCCTGCACCGTGTCAAAATCCGGCACAACATAAACGGTGTAGAAGGGCTCTTCGCCGGGCAGAAAGGTAGCCAGCGCCTGCGGCAAGGCGAGAGCCAGCGTACCGCAGTCGTCGCGCAGTGTGAGCTCCATTTGCGGAGGAGAGGCGACCAGGCTCAGGGGCAGTGGGTCGCGCGAGAGGTTGAGGCCCCCGGCGGTGAACGAACCCGCACAGATGCCCTTTTGCTGCATACTCACGCTGACCCAGTAGGCGCCGGGCTGCGCGGTGAAGCTGATCGAGTCTTGTTGATTATTCATGGACCACAAGTTGTCAGAACCGGTCGACGGCGCCCCGGACGCAGAATCGACGCTGAGGTTGACTAACTCGGCGGACTGACCGGCAGAGAAAGCAGGCCCAGGAGCGCCTTCCGCGGCATGCACCAGCCGCAACCGCAAGGTGGCCGCTTGCGGAGGGCCCACGGGGATGCGCAGGCCTAGGACGGCATGCCCGGCAACGGTAAACTCGGTCTCACCGGCGAAGCCCCGCCCGCCTCCACCGGGACCTCCCAGGATCTCGAGTCCGTTGGAAACACGCTCGGGTGAATTGCCGTGGAACACCAAAGTATACGTTCCATTGGGAAGATTGGCCTGCACGCTGTGCGTCGTGCCATCGAACTGCGCCGGATACGGTGTGAGTTGCCCCGAGGCATCCATCACCGTTGCGGTATACCCACCTTGCCGGCCCATCTTTCCTGACGAATCGCCGGGCAGGATGGCCACCGCGGTCACCGGATAAAAGGGCTCCAGCGCCAGAGAGAAGTTGACCTCCGCCTGCGTGCCCCCGGAAAGCCGGATTTTGCTGGCGCCGGCGAGGTCCCGCGCGTCGGGATAGAAGATGCTCGGGTAGCCGTTGAGCGCCACATTGGCTCCGCTGCCGGTGGCCACTACGCTGACCGCCGGCTCGCTCTCCAGGGAGGGCTGCGTCCAGGCCACATAGACCCCATCAGGAAGACCGCCGACGCGATAAGATCCGTCGCCATTGGTGCGCGCGGTGCCCTGGATCGCCCAGATTTCACGGCCGGAATGCACCACCCGCTTCAAAACAAGAACAGTGAGTCCACTGGCGGAGTCGCCGGTAGAGAGTTCAATGCGCCCATGGATGGCGCAGTTGGGCGTAAGCGTAAAGCTGAGGTCGGGCATTTGCGCGGCCACCATCACGCTGTGCGGCGGACCTTCCCCCTGCGCACCGGGCTCCTCCGCGGCGAAGGGGCGATCGCGAAAGCCTGGTTTGACAACGCGGATCGTCTGCGGTCCCACGGGGACGCCGTTAAGCTCGAAGTGGCCCTCCCCATCGGTGAGCACGCCAGTTTCCGCGTCGCCCTCGATCTGCACCAGGGCACGAGGAAGCGGATCGCCCGTGGCCTCGTTGCGAACCGTGCCATGTACCGTCACGCGACTTGCCTGCGCGGTCGCAGAATCCTGCGTCTGTGGCGGCGGCGTGGGTTCCTGAGGTTGCTCCTGCGCCACGCCGGTCAAGACCGCAAACAAGAGCAAGGCCATGGACAGGACCGCTGGCGCCGCAATCGAACGGACGCGGTTCCGCCGCCTGATGCGGGCTGCAGGTGAGTTGCAATTTATGGCCGCACGCCGCTGTTCCTTCCCTTGGTCCACTCCCCATTTTGACCGGTCAGGGGATGGAAAGGGAATCCGCCCGGCGCAAAGAACTCCTCGGAGATCGGCGTCCCGAGGGGCTTGAATTGCCGGCCCGCTCATTTTTCTTCCAGATACCACGGTATGTTAATGACGATGATGCGGCGGTTTCCGCGCATCAACAGGATCACTTTCAGCAGGTCGGCGCGGCGATTGTGCAGCAGGTTCTGCCACCAGTGGCGCACCACCAACTCTGGCACCAGCACACAGATCTTATGAAAGCTGGACTCCTTTTCCGTCTTGAAGACGTAATCGACCACCGGCGTCAGGACATAGCGGAATGGCGATTGCAGAATTTCGAGTTTGGGCACGCATTTACCGGCCGCGCGCAGCGGAGCAGCCACGTCCCGCTCCCAATCCTGGCAGATCTGGTCCGGCTCGTCGGCGACCTGCACGTGCAGGCAGCGGATATCGTTCGACATGGAGAGCGCAAACGAGAGCGCCTTTTCCGAGATGCGGCTCCAGCGGTCGATGGGCAGAATCACGATGGGTTCGGTGACCTCGGCGGGAACGATTGGCCGGTCGAGGTCGATTTCGCGGTTCACGCGATCGTAGTGGTGCTTCACGGAGCGCATGATAAGAATCATCACTACGATCAGCAGCGCGGTCACCCAGGCGCCCTCTACAAATTTGGCTACCAGGACCACGATCGTGGTAATGCCCGTGGCGAGTGCGCCCAGTCCGTTGATCGACATGCGCAGCCGCGCCTTGCCCTGCCGCTTCCAGTGCATCACCATGCCGGCCTGCGAAAGCGTGAAGGCCATGAACGCGCCAATGGCGTACAACGGAATCAGCCGATCGGTCACGCCGCCGAAAACAATCAGCAACGTGGCGGTGAGCGCTACCAGGACGTAGATGCCCCAGGAGTAGAGCAGCCGCCGCCCGCGCAACAAGAACACGCGCGGCATGTAATTATCCAAAGCGATGGCCCGCGTCAGGCGGGGAAAATCGGCAAACGCCGTATTGGCCGAGAGCGCCAGCACCAGCAGCACCGACGCAATGGTGACGTAATAGAACCAGCCGTGCCCCATCACCGCTCGCGTCAGCATGGACAGCACCGACTCGTAGTGCGGTCCGTCGGGGTCGGTAGCCGCGATGCCATACGCACGGCAGAGCAGGGCGATGCCCGCCAGCAACACCGCCAGCAGGACGATGATGATGGTGAGCGTGATCTTGGCGTTCTTGCGCGTATCGTCGCGAAAGGCCATCACGCCGTTGCTCACCGCTTCAACGCCGGTCATCGCCGTGCATCCCGATGAGAAGACCTTGAGCAGCAGCCACCAACTCACCATCGCCGTGGCCGCCGGCATTGGGGGCAACGGTGTAGCCGCGTGCGGATGACCACCCGAGTGCAGCACATGCCATCCCCCGACCGCAATCACCACCAGCAGCGTTCCCGTAAACAGATAGGTGGGAATCATGAACACCACGCCTGTGTCATGCACGCCGCGCATGTTGACGATGGTCAGGATCAACAGCACGCCCAGGCACAGTTGCAGCGTGTAAGGCTGCAACCCCGGTGCGGCGGAAATCAGCGCGCCTACGCCGGCCGAAATGCCTACTGCCGCGGTAAGAATGTAGTCGATCATCAGAGCCGCCGCTGCCAGCAGTCCTGCACCCTCGCCCAGATTCTGCGAGGCCACCGTGTAAGACCCGCCGCCACGCGGATAGGCGTCAATTGTCTGCCGGTAACTGAAGAACACGATCGTCAGCAGGATCACGATCGCCGCGCTGACCGGGACGATATATTGCACTCCCAGCAGGCCCAGCGGAATGAGCAGCGTCAAAGCCGCTTCCGGTCCGTATGCGGCGGAACTCAGCGCATCGAGCCCGAAGATGGGGATGCCCGCGATGGGTCCAATATGCTCGGCGCGCTCTTCACTGGTTGCCAGCGGCCGTCCAAAGAGCAAGTCCTGTATGCGTGTGGTAATTGCCATGCGCGGATATGTCCAGCGGCTATGAATTCGGAAGGGAAGAGCCGACGAAGGCATTGTCTCATGCGGCAAGGTGGGGTTGTGGCTGCGCATGGCTTCAGCCATGCCGTAAAGCGGTCCATGATCGTCGTGGGTTTTTGGCCGTTTATGGACGCAGCGGGCCGTCCGTTTCACGAGTCTTGAACCTGCTTGCAATGTAGCTCTCTATCGGGATAGCGGTTTATGCTCTGGCGAAGCTGATAGTCGCGTCGCGAAAGCTCACTTAATCAATGCTGTCATCCTGAGCGGCCGCAGCGAAGCGAAGGGAGTCGAAGGACCCGCTTCTGGGAAACTTATGTCGCCCTACTCAACTCCAGACAGATGCAACAACCGTCAGAGCCGGGGCGCTAGCTCCCCTGCTCGTTCATCGCCTCGCTGACCAGCCGCATCATTCTCTCTTCCTGTTCCTCGATGGACTGGATCAACTTGAATTGCGTACGGCAGCGGTCCAGATTCTGCCCCTCGCGCTGCACCTTGTAATATGAGTCGCCGGCCAGATAGTCGGCGAGAAAGCGAATCCCCTGCTCGAAGGTGATCAGCTTTCCGGCGCATACCAGGTTCTCGATTTCAACCGGAGATAGAATCCCTCCGGCAGTACTCAGATAGCCGCGCAGCAGTGCATCAAACATGGGAAATTCCATCCGCACTTTGGAGAGATCCCGCTCGTCTTCGTCCGCAGCGCTGGTTGCCGTGCGCACCATGTCGCCGAAGTCGTAGAGCGAGAGGCCGGACATTACGGTGTCCAGATCGAGCACGCAAATGCCTTCGCCGCTCACATCATCGAACAGCACGTTGTTGAACTTCGTATCGTTGTGCGTCACGCGCTCGGGCAGATTGGCGCCGAGCAAAACTTGAGCGATGGATTGGCGCGCAAAGGCAAATTCAATCTCCGGTCCCGCGAGCGCGGCGCGATTCGCCGCATCCGCGTTCAATGCCTGCTCAAAGGCCTTGAACCGCTTCGGCGTGTTATGAAAGTCGGGAATGGAGTCGTTCAGCCGTGGCGCGGGCAGGTCGGCGAGCATGCTCTGGAACTGCCCGAAGGCTTTGGCTGCCTGGTATGCCTGCGCGGCGGATTCAACCCGGTCGCAGGTTCTCGCTCCCTCGATGAATCGATACGCGCGCCAGTCATTTCCTTCTCCATCCCGATACCACGACCGCCCGTCGCGCGCCGGAATAAGCCTCAGCACACGGCGGTCCCTGCCCGGATCATCGCGTAATTTGTGGGCCAGGTGTGCAGTCACGCGTTCAATGTTCTGCATCAACGCCGCGGTATCTTTAAAGATCCCAGTGTTGATTCGTTGCAGAATAAAGCGCGCCCGCTTGTTGCATTCAAGAAAGTCGACGCTGAATGTGTCGTTGATGTGGCCGCTGCCGTAGGCAGTCACGGCGAGTATTTGCCCTTCGCCCAGGAACTGCCGGGCTGCGTCTGCGGCGTGTTGTTGATTCATCATCGGCTGGGTCTTCTGGGATCATATGCGAAGACCCTCAGCGGGTATATGCCGGCTCGTTCCATTCCGGCGGTCTACGCGGCGCTCGCCGAGCGCCACCGAGTCACTCTGCCGACCCTGGGGCCGCAGGCAGCGTGAAGTGAAAGCGGCTGCCGGCGCCCGGCGTGCTCTCCGCCCAGATGCGTCCGCCGTGCTGCTCCACAATGCTGCGCGAAAGCGCCAACCCCAGGCCGGTGCCGCCAAGGGCACGTGAGTCTGAAGCGTCGCCCTGCTGGAAGCGATCGAAGATACGATCAAGCTTTTCGGCGGAGATGCCGCGCCCCTGGTCATCAACCGTGAAGCAGACTTCGCCCAAGCCCGCCGCGCCCTCCGCCATCGATTGCGCGCTGAGACGGATGGTGGTATCGGCAGGAGAGAACTTGATGGCGTTGCCGACCAGCTCATTGAGCACCTGTAGAATGCGCTCTTCATCGGCCAAAACCCGAACGGGCTGCGACTCAATGCTCAGGGTAATATGCGTCTGGCTGGCGGCCGGCGATGCGACATCGGCGGCTCGCCGCAGCAGATCGATCGCTTCCGTGGGCTGCAGATAAAGCTGAAGATTTCCCTTTTCAACTTTCTCGAAATCGACAATGTTGTTGACCAGGCGGATCAGACGATCGCAGTTGCCAATCGCCAAATCCACCATCTGCCGCTGTCTCTCCGGGCGCTTGTCCAGCGCGCCTGCGGAGATGAGCCCTAACGAAGCGCGCAGCGAAGTGAGCGGCGTGCGCAGTTCGTGGCTCACCGTCGAAATGAATTCGTCCTTCATGCGCTCCAGCCGGCGACGCTCTGAGACATCCTGGAACGCGACCACCATGCCCGAGATGCGCCCCTGCTCAAGTAACGGATTGGCGCTATATTCCACCGGGAAGGCGGTTCCGTCCGCGCGCCAGAAGACTTCGTCGCGCATGCGGATCGATTCATTGCGGCGCATCGCCTGCAAAATCGGGCTGGTTGCTTTCGAGTAGGGCGTGCCATCGGCGTGGCTGTGGTGAATGACCTCGTGGAGATCGCGGCCCGTGAGTTGTTCCGCGGCGTATCCAAGCGCGCTCGCGCCGGCCTGGTTAATGAACGTCAGATGCCCCTCGAGGTCGATGCCGTAGATGCCGTCGCCCACCGCCTCGAGAATCAACTCGCGTTGCCGGGTGGCCATGTGCAGCGCCTGCTCGGCCTCGTGCTGCTCGGTCACGTCGGTGCCGTGCATCAGCACGAAAGGCCGTTCACCTGGCAATTGCAACCGGCGCGCGCGGCAGGCAATGCGGCGGTAGACGCCGTCGCTTCGGCGCAAGGGCAGCGCGCCCTGCCATTCCTCGCTGGTCTTCAGGGTGCGCAGGCATTCCTGGAATGCAGCCAGTCCCGCGCCGTCCAGCAGTTCCGATACAAATCGTCCGGTTAGCGCTTCTGTCCGATAGCCCAGCGTCTCGGCGGTGAACGAGTTGAGCGAAGTCAGGCGGCCTTCAAGAGAGCAGGTGAAGACAAAACCGAGTGAGTTTTCGACCACCTCGCGATAGCGGGCTTCGCTGGAGTGCAGGGCCATTTCGACTTCCCGCTGGTCGGTCACGTCCTGTCCGCTGACGATCAGGTATTGAATTTCTCCGCTCGGTCCCTGCAATGGCCGTAACGTCCAACTCACCCGCCGGCTTGCTGCGCCAACCACCCGCCACGCGGTTTCGTGCGGGCCCGAGGTTAGTCCATTCATCGCCTCGCGGAGCTTGGTTGTAGCCCAGGGCCGATCGTTTTGCTCAAGCACCTGGTCGATAAACGGACGGCCCACCGCGTCAGCCAGGCTCAAATTCGTCAATTGCGCACAGGAGTGATTCAGCCGCACCATCCGCCCGGCCGTATCCAGCACCACCACCAGTGCGGGCACTGAGTCCAGCGTTGCCGCAACAAAGGTGCGCTCAATGGCCAGTGCGCGTTCCATGCGCTGGCGCGCGCGCTGCGCCATTTCCTGCGAACGAATGCGTGTATAGAGTTCCAGGCGCGTTACGACTTGCCGGCCCAGAACCTCAAGCAATGTGAGGTGCTCCTTGTGGAACCGGTTCGGCTCGCGCGCCAACACCGCCAACGTGCCAATGATTTGCTGCCCTGCGGAAAAGAGCGGCACCCCGGCATAGGAGCGGCAAGGCTTGGCGCCGATCAGCGGAATTCCTACCGGGGGGAATCGCTCATCTTCTCCCGCGTCGCGAATGAGCAGCGGCTGCCCCTTTTCCATCAACCATTGGCATGCGGTTGCAGATCGAGGCTGCTCCGGCGCGTCGAAACCGAATCGCGATTTGAACCACAACCGATTGAAATCCATCCAGCCGATGTACGCGTAATCCGCGTTGCACAACACGGCCGACAACTCCGTCAGCTCATCCAGAGCCAGGTCCGGGGTTCGATCGAAGATTTCAAGGTCCTGTCGCGAAGCAAGTGCCTGGTATTCCACGAGACGTACACCCTCGATTG
>JBEKVS010000188.1:0-11483 GCA_049513795.1 Occallatibacter sp.
CGAGGCAGCTCCGCTCAGAAAGCGCCTGCGATTCACGTACCAGTCATAGCCGCTGCGCGGCGTGATCTCAGAAGACGGAATGTCAGAAGGTTTGGCAATCAGCATGGGTCCGACCTTTTTTGAGTAAAGCTCTAGCTCCTATCCAGTTAGACACGTCGCAGAGCCCGCACGTTACAAGATACGTTAAATGCCCACGAATCGGATTTGGCAGCACCGAAATTGGACACAACTCGTTTGGACTTCATGACGCGGGGTAAAACCACTAGCCCCCCTCTGGCCGGCCGGCCGTTCCAATTGTGAACGGCCACTCGCCGGCACTTCGAGCCCGCACGAGATAGATCAGGGTTCCGCTGCAGGCAATGCCACCTGCTACGGCAAGCCCTTCCAGGGCGCGTGTGCGGTTAACGAGCATGAAAACGAAGCCCGCCATGGCCACAATCGGCGGCAGCGGATAGAGCGGCATCTTGAAGGGGCGCGGCAACTCCGGCCGCTGCACGCGGAGCAGCATCACTCCCACATGCTGCAGAAAGAACTGCAGCAGAATGCGCGTGACGACCAGCAGCGTGATGACCTGCGTAAGGGTCAGGAAGCAAAACGCGGCCGCGACCAACCCCAATGCAACCAGGGACCGATGAGGAATGCCGTGGCGCCGATGCACGGCGGCCAGGAAGCTGAAGTAGTTGCCATCGCGCGCCGCGGCGTAGGGCACGCGCGAGTAACCCAGCAGCAGCGAGAAGACGCTGGCAAACGCCGTCCAGATGATGAGGGCAGCCATCAAGCGGCCCGCCCACTGTCCAAAGGCAGACTGCGCAATCTGCGCCACCAGTTGCAGTTGCGGAGCCGGCCCCGACGCCGATGCATAAGCGCGCACATGCCCGATGCCGCCGCGCACCGAAGGCAATGCCGCCAGGTTCATCGCTATATAGAACGCCGAAACAAAAAGAACAGAGAGCAGAATGGCCCGCGGAATAGTCCGCTCCGGCCGCTTCACTTCGCTGCCGAGAAACGTGATGTTGTAGTAGCCCCAGTAGTCGTAGGTGGTGATCAACGTGGCTTGCGCCAGGCCGCTCAGCGCCAGGCCAGCGCCGAGAGCCGGGCCGTGCGGCATCGTCCAACCGCCGGCGGCCGATGCATGTGCGAACCCAGAGACGATCACTCCGGCAATGGCCGCCATCACGCCTGCAAACAAGATCCACGCCAGACGCGTAACCTGGCTTAGGTTGCGGTAGAGCAGTGCGGTCACCAGCAAGCACGCCGCAGCCGCGGCAAAGTTTGAATAGTGCAAAGCGGGAACCGCGGCGAGTGGGGCACCATCAAGTCCGGGCCAGAACCAGGCGAGGAAACTGGCTAGACCTATGCACCCGGAGGCGATCGACAGCGGCGCAGAAAAGCTCAACTGCCAAACATAAAGAAAGCTCAGCCAATTCCCGGCGGTCTTTGGCCCATAAATCTCGCGCAAGAACGCGTAAGACCCGCCGGCCCGCGGAAACGCCGCGCCCAGTTCCGCCCACACCAGGCCGTCGGCCACGGCAATGGCCGCGCCCAGCACCCAGGCCCACACACTCAGCCGAAAGCCCGCCGCGGCAATGACCAGCGGCAACGTGATGAACGGCCCGACGCCAATCATCTCCAGCATGTTGAACAAGACTGCCGAGCGCAGGCCGATGCGGCGCTCAAGCGTCTTGCCGGTGCCGGTGGAGTCGTCGATCATTTGCGATTCGATCCCTTTTCTTGCCGGATTGCGAAGCTTCGATCAGCGGCGCGAGCATGTCAACACAGCGTCGTCTTCGGGCAACAGGGCGTCGTAAAGACGGACTGGAACTTTGCCTTCAAGTCCCCTCAGGCGATCGTAGAACTCGGGGTAAAAGAACAAGAGCGCCGGCGCCTCCTGGGCAAAGTAGTCGAAGCCATTCGCATCCGGCTTCACGCGAAGATAGTCCACGGTGACAATCTGGTTCTTCGCGTATCTCTTCCTGCTCCAGATCCAGCGCTTGAAGACGAAGCCGTCGTCTGTAACGCGAAGCGGCCGGCCCTTGATCGTCTTGATTGCTTTTGCGCTACGAAACCTGATCGCCAATGACTCGCGCGGCAGCAGATGCACGGCCATCACATCGGCCCATGAACTGCGCGCGCTGAAGAGAAGTGAGTTGCCCTGGCTCGCCTGGAGCAATTCGCTCCGCTGGACCGTAACCTCCGGCTTGCCTGTCTGCTGAATGGTGACGGCCTTGGGTTGAATCCTGGCGATCGAACCCTCCAGACACAACCCGTCTTTCTTGATGAACGTCATGCTGGAAGAAACGGGGACGCGGCGCAACGAGCGGGAAGGCTGCGAAAATGAGACGGTTGTGAGCGCCGGCAGCAGGAAAACGAAAGCGAAGCGGACGCCGGTTCGTGCCGTATGCCTCGTCAACGATTCGCCGGCAGCCCAGCCTGGAAAGCCCGTAATCACTTCCCGGATTGTACACTGACGGAAGATATGTTCTTCATGGATAAACATCTACCGTTTGCGGCCGGTGCAGGGCTCGCGGGTCTCGCACTCGCCGGCGCTCTTTTCGTTCACGGCACGCCCCAGGAAGCTGCCAGCGCGGTCGACGCCGCCGCCCAACAGACTCACCTGAACTCCGGCGAGCCGACCAGCGTCGCGCTTCCGCTGCCCGAAGATCGCGGAGCAGCCGCTCTTGAGCAGTCGTTGCGCCGGCTCTCGACCACCGCCAGCTTGATGATGATCGTCGCTCACCCCGACGACGAAGACGGTTCGCTGCTCACCTATCTCTCCCGCGGTCTTGGAGTGCGCTGCACGCTGCTCACGCTCACGCGCGGCGAGGGCGGCCAGAACGCCATGTCCGGGGATACCTACGACGCGCTGGGGCTCATCCGCACCAATGAGCTCTTGAAGGCGGGCCAATACTACGGCGCCAAGCAGCTTTGGGGGACGGAGATCGACTTCGGCTTTTCCAAAACGCAGGAAGAAGCCTTTTCCCGCTGGGGACACGAGCGCGTGCTCTACGATGCCGTTCTCGCCGTTCGCCGCGAGCGGCCGCAGATCATCGTCTCCACCTTCGTTGGCGGCATTACCGACGGGCACGGCCACCACCAGGTCTCCGGCGAAATCGCTCAGGAGGTCTTCAAGGCCGCGGCCGACCCCAGCGTCTTTCCCGAGCAGCTTCAACCGGGCAAGCACGGCGAGCCCGCGCTTGAGCCCTGGCAGCCCCTTGCGGTCTACTCCATGGTTCCGTTCGCCCCGGTCACCGAGAAGGGCATGTTCGACTACGCCACCGGCAAATGGGCTCCGGCAAAGTTCAAGAACTACGCCACCGGCGAAGTCACCACTGGCGTGCCTACCACAGACGTCACCATTCCGGTCGGCATGCGCGACCCGGCGCTTGGCAGAAGCTATACGCAGATCGCCCGCGAAGGCTGGGGTCAGCAGAAATCGCAAAATGGCGGCGCAAATCCGACTCTGAGCGGCCCGGCCAATACCTACTATCACCTGTGGGCCGTTGCCCCGCAAGGCGCTCCGGGCAGTAAGAATGCGGAAGGGCGTAACGACGACCTGTTTCACAACAACCGGGTCGAGGTCGACACCACGATCGGCGGTCTCACGCGTCTGGCCGGTTCAAATCAGCCCGCCTGGCTGGTGCAGGCGCTGCAGGGACTCGATGCCGGTCTCCGCAGATTCCAGAGTGATCGGCGCGCTGAAGCAGGCGTCGCGGCCGCTCACCATCTCGCGCCTCTTTACCGCGACGCAATCGAATTGCGAGCAAAGATAACCGCATCCGGCCTCGATGCGAACGCCAAGGCCAGTCTGTTGTTTGAAATCGACGCCAAGATTACGCAATTCCAAACCGCTCTCAAGAATCTTTTGGGTCTCGACCTGGTTGCCTTCTCAACCCGGTCTACCAACGCGCAGGAGAATGGCGGATTCCGAGGCGGTGGCCCGGACGAAACGCCGCGTAGCGTGGTTCCCGGCGAGGAATTCAACGTCCGCGTTCACACGAGCCATGCTGCCCAAGAGGCGCATCTGGACAAGATGTGGCTTGAAAGCGAGACTGGCGCCCCCTGGCAGCATGGAGAACCGGCCAGCGCCTCGTCAACTGGCTCCACTTCCGACGCCATCTACAAGGTCAAGGTCGCCGAAGACGCCGAGCCCACCCAGCCCTACTTCACCCGCCCCGACACCGAGCAGGCGTACTACGACCTGAAAGAGCCGCAATACCGCTTGCGCTCGTTCGCCCCCTGGCCGTTGGCCGCATGGGCGGAGTTCAGCTTCGAAGGCCTGCCCATCCGCATGGGCGAAGTGGTGCAAACCATGGAACGCGTCCTTGGGCCCGGCGGCATCTACGAGCCCCTCGTGGTTACCCCTGCCATCGGCGTCCGCATGGACCCGGAGGCGCGCATTCTTCCTCTGGATGGGTCGGCCCTCCCCGTGCGCGTCACCATCCACGCCCAAGCAGCCGCCGAAGGTACGGTCGAACTCAACCTTCCCCAGGGCTGGACTGCCCGACCCGCCAGTGCGCCCTTTCACCTCGCCGACGCGGGCGACTCGGAGCCGCTACTCTTTTCGGTAACGCCAAGCGGCTCGCAGGCAGGCATGTCCACGATTCAGGCGGTTGCGCACGCCGCAGGCCACACATACCAGACCGGATGGCAGTCCGTCGGTTATTCCGGCCTACGCCCCTATAACCTCTACCGCGCCGCCCAACTCCATACGCGCAAGGTCGACGTCAAGCTGGCCACTGGCCTTCGGGTCGGCTACGTCATGGGAACGGGCGACGAAGTGCCGGACGCGATTGAAGCCCTGGGCGTCGCTCCGCACTTGCTGACGGCCGGGGAAGTAACCTCAGGCGACCTCTCGGCCTATACCACCATCGTCATCGGAATCCGCGCTTACTCGGCGCGGCCAGAGCTTGCCGTCGCGCAGGGCCGCCTCAACGAGTTCGTGCGCCGCGGAGGAACGCTCATCGTTCTCTACCAGAGCGCCGACTTCCCTGCTCCATCTCCACTCCGGTTGGGTCGTTTCGCCGAGCGCGTTGTGGACGAAGCCGCTCCCGTCAAGATTCTCGACCCAGGCAATTCCCTGCTCACTTCTCCCAACCTCATCACAGCCAACGACTTCGACGGCTGGCTTGAAGAGCGCGGCCACTCCTTCCTGGATTCCTGGGACTCGGCCTACACGGCTCTAACCGAGACCGCCGACCCGGGCCAGGATCCGCAGCGCGGTGGTCTGGTCGTCGCGCATCCCGGCAAGGGAACGTTTGTGTACTGCGCTTACGCGCTCCATCGCCAGCTTCCCGAGCTGGTTCCAGGCGCCTATCGAATCCTCGCCAACCTGATCAGCGCGGGGAGATAGACTGGCGCAGACGAACAGACCTGGCCCGCGTCTCTCAAACCCTGGGTGGAGAAAAACCTCCCCCCAGGTATCGTTGCCAACCCCGCTTCGGGCCTTCATGCTCATTGCACCAACATGAAGACTCTTCCTCTTTCCCTTCTTCTGCTGCTGGGCCCGCTCAGCGTGTGCGCCCAGGACAAAGTCGTCACATCCCCTGCCGAAACCGACGGCAATTTCTACGCGCGGTTCTCGGCGCACACCAATGAAATCCAGTCCAAGCAGCCGGCCTGGCCACCTCCGCTGGTCACCACGTATACGGGTCTTTTTCAGGTTGCGCGCACGGATATTGTCCGGCAGATTGCTCCCGCCCGCACGGATACGTGGAACTTCGACAACAGCAAGGGCGTCAGCTTCATCCCCGGCGCGAACCTTGAGTTCGACATCGACCTGCCTCCTTATATAGAGCACAACACCAAAGCCGTCGACGGCTGGGGCGATTTTTCCTTCCTGGCCAAGTACCGCGTCGCCAGCGGCAATGCGCAGCATGGAACTTACGTGGTGAGCGTCTGGGCGCTGACCACTGTGCCCACCGGGCAAGCCAAGAACGGCTCGACCAATGCCAGCGTGCAGCCGGCCATCGGTATCGGCAAGGGATTCGGTAACTTCGATGTCCAGACCGCGGCCGGAATTACGCTGCCCACCGGCTCTCCGGCCATAACCACCGCAGGGCGGCCGGTGGCTTGGAATACGGCTGCGCAATATCGCATCCACAAAATCTTCTGGCCGGAAATCGAAAGCAACGCGACCTTCTTTCGCGGTGGACCAAATGCCAACAAGAACCAGGAGTTCATTACTCCGGGCATCATCATCGGCAAATGCGGGCTGCATCCCAGCGATGCCAAGTCGCGCCCTGGGCTGGCATTCGGAGGCGGGATGCAGATTGCGACCAGCCAACTGCACACTTACAATCACTCGTTGATTTTGACCGCGCGCTGGATTTACTGAGCTGCACCTATCGAATTTCGCTGGAACGGAGTCCCGTCGAATCGGCTCTCTTCTTGTAAAACAATTTCCGTGGCTTCTTCCCATTGGCGGCTCCTTGCCAGGAAGAAGCCACTCACTGTTAGAGGGAGAATGCGCTGGCTATAAGTCTCGTTTCGCTTTCTAAGTTACCGGGATAAGTATGTTACAAAACTGTAAATATACGTTGTAACTCTATGTTAAATATACGTGAATTCGTCAAATATTAATCAAACTCTGCGACTCTCAACAATGGAAGCAGCGATGGAAAGCCTTCGTGTGCGAATACGATCTACGCCCTTCCAAGTTTCCCCGGAACGACTACCGGAACTAAATCAGGATTCACGTCTGAGTTCTGCGCAGTGCGGGAGCATAGCGCGCACGCGAGTTTTGCGCGCGCGGTCACGAACCAACTTGATTCGAGAGGAAAATGAGAGGCCCAATGAACTTCAAGCTAAAGACAGCGGCCGCGGCAATGCTTTCGATTGCCCTGGTAGCCTCATCCGCTTACGCCAGCAGTGATAAAGAACCGAACACGCCGGCTAAGAAGCACGCCAAAGCCGCCAAGCCCAAATGCGATGCCTGCGACGAGGTGCAAGCTCTGAAGCAGGAGATGCAAACGCAGATCGATGCACTGAAGTCCGATCTGGCCGACAAGGATGTGCAGCTAAAGAAGGCGCAGCAGGCGGCGGCGGATGCGCAAGCCGCGGCTGACCGTGCCAATGCAGCGGCGACGGCCCAGAACCAGGCCGTCACCGAGAACGCGGCGGCGGTAACTACGCTTCAGACAACCGTGACGGACTTGAAGGGCAACGAGGCTTCGCTGGCATCCACCGTCTCCGACGAGACGGCCAAGATCAAGAAAGAGATTGACTCTCCGAATGTGCTGCACTTCAAGGGAATCAGCCTTACACCAGGAGGCTTCGCGGCGGCTGAAACTGTTTACCGCACCAAGGCCACTGGCGGGGACATTCCCACCGCGTTCAGCGCTCTCCCCTACGAGCAGGCGGACGCTTACCAACTCAGCGAGTTCTACGGCAGCGCCCGCCAGTCGCGTGTCACGTTGCTGGCCGAAGGCAAGACCAGCTGGGGCACGCTGCGCGGGTACTACGAGGCTGATTGGCTTGGCACCGGCACATCTTCCAACGCCAACCAGTCCAACAGCTATGTGCTGCGCCAGCGCATCGTCTACGCGCAGGCCGAAACCAACTCCGGCTGGAAGTTCGCCGGAGGTCAATTGTGGTCCCTGGCCACCGAAGGCAGGAAGGGCATTCCATCTTCGCCCAGCGACATCCTGACCCCGCTCACCATAGACCCGAACTACGTTCCGGGCTTCGCCTGGGCTCGCCAGTATGGCTTCCGCGTGGTCAAGGACTTCAAATACGGTGCGGTTGGCATTTCCGCGGAAAACCCGCAGCTGCTTTATACCGCCTCGCTGGCCGGCAACGAGCCATACGCGGTGCTGGGCAGCGCGGGCAACAACGGCGGCGCCTACAACGCGACCATCAGCGCCTGCTCCCCGTCGACTTCCATCGTGAATTACACCAACCAGGTGGTCACAGACTCGGTGGGCAACACCGTCAATACGCCGCTGCCGGTTTACAAGACGGTCAACTCCTGCGCCAACGTGACCAATATCTCCTTCAACCAGGCGCCCGATATCCTGGTCAAAGCTGCATTCGATCCCGGCTTCGGACACTACGAGATCTTCGGCATCGCCGGCTTTGCGCATGAAACAGTGTTTCCCGGCGAAACCACCAACAGCAACCTTTATGGCGGATTGACCGACGTCGTGGCATCGGCTGCAGCCGGCTCAACCGTGCTGGCTGCGCCGGCCTTGACAACGGCCGGGAACTATCCGAACAGCATTGTTCTTGGCGGCGTAGGCGGCAGCTTGCGCGTACCCATCATCACCGACAAGCTCACCTTCGGAGCCAAGGGCCTGGTTGGACCTGGCGTCGGCCGTTACGGCGACTCGACCCTGGCCGACGTAACCGCCGACTGGGCCGGCGAGCTCAAGGCCGTCCACAATGTCTCCGGCCTGCTCACCGTGGAAGCTAATCCCGATCCTCGCTTGACGATCTACCTCAATTACGGTGGCGACTACGCTGGCCGCGAAGATTACGCCACTGCGGCCGGCACCACGCTCGGCGCACCGAAGGCCGCGCAGACTACGCCTGGCGGCAAGTGGGGCGCAACCTGGGGCGCGCCTTCCGCGGCTGCCGTGGGCTACGGCTCGCGCCTGCTGTCGAACTCGGCCTGCAACAGCCTGGCTGCACCTGGATACAACGGCAGCTCCACGGGCTACTACCCCGGAGGCTCTTGCGGCGCACAAACCCGCGACGTGCAGGAGATCACCGGCGGTTACTGGTACGACCTCTACAGAGGCGAGCATGGCCGCCTGCGCCAGGGCGTTCAATATGGCTACGCGGTTCGTGAGGGCTGGTCAGGAGCAAGCGGTATCGGCGCCAAGGGCATCGATAACATGTTCTGGACCACCTTCCGCTACTATCTTCCCTAATCCGCAAACCCGCGGCTTAGGCTAGACGAAAAGGGGCTGCCCATATGGGCGGCCCCTTGTTTTTCCCCGGCGAGTTCGCGATAACGAACTGTGCCCGATTATGCAAAAGCCAGAGCAGATGGTCTGCCGACCGCGTCCCGTATTCTATTACTCTCTCGGCTTCTTCCCGTTGTCTTTGAAGTTCAGCGCAAAATAGTAGGTCGTGTACGAGTGGTTGGTGGTCACATTCGTCAGGAACTGGCCCCCGCCGAAGGCGCCGATGCCGCCACCCACGTTGAAGTGTCGATTCAGCTCATACCACGAGTAGCCATCGATTTCCGCGCCCAGATGGCGGCCGTGGTTGGTCTTGTTGAACACGATCGAGCTGCCTGAAGTGTTGTAGATCGAGTCCAGCGCCGAAACCGCCCAGAAGTCCAGCCCCTGGGCCGTGAAGGTGAGCCGGCGGTGGGGCTCGAAGGTTGCGCCCGCGCGCACCGACTCAATATTCTGCGCGCCGAAAAGGTCGGTGATTCCAAAGCGGTCGTGGGCCGTTGGGTACATCGTATCGAAGGTCGAGTGCCTGGTGCTCGTTGCCGGGTTCTTGTTGCCCGACGCGTAGTCGTACTGGCCAAAGAAGCGCGGCTTGGACGCTGCCTCGAAGAACTGATAGGACGCGCCCGCCTGCGCCGCATAGGCGCCAATGGTTTGCGGTCCCACTTTGCCGTTTTCGAAGATCACCTGGCCTGAGTAGTTGAGCGCCGGGCGGGGTTGCGACTTGAAGCGCAGGCCGATGGCCTTCTCGTCTTCCTTGCCGGTGGTCTTGCCTTTAGCCGGCTCGATGACCTCCGCCGGCTGCACCCGCCACAGGAAGAACGGCTCAAGGTTCGAGTGCGGCGCCACGTCATCGATGCGGCCGTACGCGCCATAAATGTTGTTGCCTTCCTGGTGTGGGCTCACGCCATATGCCTGCGGCACCACGGCCGAAGCCGCGAAGAGGCCCAGGTGCTCGCGCCTCGCATTCAGGTTCAGGACTGCCGCATCGTAAGAACGGGCCTGGTTGCGCCACTCGGAGTCGGCGATGATGGTGTTGTTGTAGTTGATGAGCTGCCGGCCCACGCGCAGGCTGAACCAGTGCCGTTCCGGTGCTCCGATCTCAACGTAAGCCAGCTTCAGATCCCAGCGCACCGTGTTCGGCGGCCCGAGCGGAGGGGTCTGGAAGCCCGCGCGGGCGTCCTGCACCTGCGCCGTAACCCGGAACCAGCTCTGCGTATGCACATCCAGCTGGAACCGGAAGCGGTTCAGCAGGTATGAGTCGTTTACACCCACTTTGAGGTTGTTGTTGTCGTATGCCTCGCCCCGCAGCCGCTCCTCGGCCTGCACATCCATCCAATTGGGCAGCTTTTCGTCCAGGTAGGTCGCTGGAGCAAAGTCGTGAACGTCGTAGGGCGCCGGGTTGCCGGTGGTACGGAAAGCCGCGCCGTTCAGGAAGCTCAACGGGTTCGAGGCCGGCCCGGTGATGTATGCGCCATTGTATCCGGACGTGGCGTTGTGCGTGGTGACGTCGTCCTGCGCGGCCAGGGGCAAGCAAGCCGCTGTAGCCAGTACAAAGAGCACAGCAGAAACAGGTCGAGTCAAAAAAGCAAAGGGGGACAGCAAGGCAGGAAATTTACGCATCACTTGGATCTCCTAAAGAATATGTCTGAATTCGCTGTATGCAGTTTCCACAAGCTTCCAGATTGTCTCTGGTATAAATAAAGTCTACTACTTCGATAGACATTGTCAAGTACAATTTCCCCACGAAGTGACTTTAGTTTCGGAAGACGCCTGGACGGTCTGGGGCTCTACCGCGGCGTTGCGGACATGTGCAAGGCCAACCTAGCCCAGCCGCGTCACGCCCTCCGCAAGCGTCTCCAACACCAGCTCAAGTGCGTATTCCCAGGCCGGCAGGCGCACGCCAAATGTCTGCGCCAGCCGGTCGCAGCAGAGAACCGAGTTCACCGGCCGCTTAGCCGGCACAGGGTATTGGTCGCTGGGAATGGGAGTGAGAACGGGGCAGGACGGCAGCTTGCTGAGAAACTCCTTGGCGAAGCCAAACCAGGTGGTAGCCCCGGAACTGGTGAGGTGATAGACGCCGCCGCGCCCGGCCAGACCGCCGCCTGCGGGTGCGAGCAACTGGGCGAGAATGTCGGCTGTCGCCTGGGCGATGCACTCGCTGGTTGTGGGCGCGCCGGTCTGGTCGTCGACGATGCGCAGTTCCGGCCTCTCCTTGGCCAGGCGCAGCATGGTGAGCAGGAAGTTGCTGCCGCGCGCTCCGTATACCCAACTGGTGCGCAGAATCAGATATTCGCCACCCACCGCCTGGATCGCCTCATCTCCGGCCAGCTTCGTTTTCCCATAGACGTTGAGCGGATTGGGCGCGTCCGTCTCAATCCACGGCCCCTGCTTGGAGCCGTCGTATACATAATCCGTGGAGTAATGCACCAGCAGGCTGCCCAGGCGCTTGGCCTCTTCGGCGATAACGCCCGGCCCCGATGCATTGATGGCCCATGCCGGCTCTGGCGCAGCTTCGGCCTTGTCGACTGCCGTGTAGGCCGCGGCGTTCACAATGACCTTGGGCTGAACGGTGCGCACGGT
>JBEKVS010000189.1:0-11433 GCA_049513795.1 Occallatibacter sp.
GCCGAGGAAGAAGAGTGGTGAGAGGCATGAGCACGACGAGAGCCAGTACAGCCCACCAGACAGCGTGGCGAGTTGCAGCGTTGACTCGTGGCATTAGCCGGAGTATGAGCCACATTACAGCGGCGACGACGATTGCCTGCCACAGCGTGTTGATAACCGCCATAAGCCCGGCAGCCGAAAGGGCGTTCAGGAATTCTAGGATCGTGCTCATCTTTCACCTCCTGCGAGGAGATTTCGAATGTTTCGGAGTTGCCGCTGAGAGAGATCGCCGTCGTCCAGCAAATTGAGGACAAGCAATTCCGGGGAATTGGCGAAGAAGCCTCTGACCAAGTGACGCAGCGCGTTCCGGCTAGCCTGCTTGCGGCCGACTACAGCGCGATAGATAAAGGCCCGACCTTCCCGGGAATTCGTATGCCGCACGTAGCCCTTCTGCTCGAGAATGCGCAGCGTGGTGAGGATCGTGTTGTAGGCGAGAATGGGCTCGCCAGTGAGGGCCGCGGCGACTTCCCCGACAGTGGCTGCGCCTTTGTCCCACACGACATCCATGAGTCGGAGTTCGGCTTCGGTGAGGTTGAGAGATTTCTTACGCGCCACGAGCGTCTCCAACAACTAAGGAATTAAGAGTCGAAAACGACTGTAGACGCGAGAGAGTCGGTTTGTCAACTATAAAAATAAGAGTAACCATTCGACAAGCTCGACACAGCGCGAAACTTTGAGCCATCAATGGCGATCCACTCACTTCGGATCAGGCCGCAGTTGCGTGTAAAGCGGATAAGTTCTGCACCTGCCGCCGTTACCGCCTCGCGATGTAGCCGTCTGAATTCAGCGATGGACTTGTGGTCTGGACGCAGCCTGCCAAGCAGCCACATTAACTCCACATTGCTGCGGCACCCCGCTTCCAATCGTCGCGACGAACGGATCTGATCCAGGTACTCGTACAGATACAACTTCAATAGGTCGCGCGGATCGTAGCCAGGCCGTCCCGTCTGGGCGGCCTCAGCGCGCTCGAAGCCAAGGTCCAACATCACAGGTTCTTTGACGAACGCATCGATCACGCGGCACACATGATCGGCTGGAACCAGATCGTCCAGTACCGCAGGAAACAGCGTCCCCTGACTACGACCATCTCCCTGGATATAGCCCATAGATGGCGATGTCCGCGCTCTCGCGAGGACATCGTCTCACAACAATCCATCTGAACAATATCTATTTCTCGCGATGTCTTATTAATCTGGCCAGCTCCCTCGTCTTAAGAGAGTATTTCTTCTTCAAACTTCCTAACCTCAGTCAATTGTTGCAGGGCATTTTGCAAACTACGTCCGAAGGTCGCGCGTTCCATGAACTGACGAAACTGCATATTGGATGATTTCAGGGAGTAGATATACATCCAGTACGTGCCCAAAAAACCAACTACTCCTGTTACCATGTTGATCCAGATAAAAGAAGGGGCGTGGGCATATAGATTAATGTGCGCGAGTCCGGCCAGCAGCATGAGCAAGGGGCCCCATAAGAACCACCAGGAGAGGCCCGCGACCAAAACACAAATGCCGTACGCACGACGCACACGAGCCAGTCTGCCTTGCACTTCAACTACTGGCGCAGCATAGTCGATGCGGCTCAACGAGGAGAACACCGTCCCCGCTGTCATCACGCAGCCAATTCCATAGGCCTGGACGACAATTCCTCCTAGAATGACCGAAATCGCGGTCGGCTTTGTGCTCCAGAGGAGCCCGGCCAAAACAATGAAAGGCATCCCCCAGAAAATCTGAAATGCCTGGTTTAGCCTGAGCGGCCTGAGATGTTTTTGAACTGCATCCACCTTCTGGTGACGCAACATTGCCGCGCTCAGTTGGTTTCCGCGTTCGAGCGCTTTCTCCAGTGTTTGCCATGTTGACTTGAGTTCGTCGAGTTCCATCGCTGTTATCTCCAAGCGTTCTTAGATTTCGGTTCGAATGCGTTGTTTGAGGCGACTAATTTTAGTCGAAACATTCGTCGCTGTGATTCCCAGAATTTCGGCGATCTCTTTTTGAGATTTCTCTTCGAGATAAAGTAGCAAAAGGCTTCTCTCAAAAGGAGGTTCGCTTGCGATGAACCGTTGCAGTCGCACCATTCTATCGGCCGCATCGGGGTCGGTTGGGGGCTGTGGCATGGCCTCGTGCAGGTCCTCCTCAAATGGCGTAAAGACCTTGCGATGCTGTACCTCTCTGCGCACAAAGCTGATCGCGACGTTCAGAGCGATGCGGTACATCCATGTGGTGAACGTGCGGGAAGCGTCGTAACTTGGCCACGCCCTCCAGAGCTGAGCTGCGATCTCCTGCGCGAGGTCATCGCGGTCTTCCGGTCTCCAGCAATATGTATTGGTTGTCTTGAATACAATGGCTCGATTTGCCTGGAGAAGGGTTTCGAACTCTTTCTGTCTCTTGTCCGACATGTCCTTCTCCTTTCTCCGGCCCCCTTGTTGCTGGCACAAGTAATCTCTGTCTGCTCTATGATTCGCGGCAAGACCAGAAATGTCACACAGAACTTGCTTCTAATTCTCCTGTGCGTCAATGTTTCATCGTTAACGGGGCTCTGAGCTGCCGTTTGTACGAAACCGCAAAACTGTTGTCAGCGGAGACTGCTTGTGCGCACCCGAACTGCTGATGATCGATTCCGCACCTACCTCTTTCTTACCCAATCATCCTGTGGAATTGACGTAACTTTTTCAGCAACCTGCTAGAAGGTCGCCCGGACGCCCGCATTGATCGAATCTTGCCGCGCCTGAATCCACTGGCGGTAGTGCTTGTCGACGATCCTCGGACTGTTTCCCAAGATCGCCGCGACCTCGGACACATGGACGCTTTGGGAGAGCAGGGAAGTGGCGATGGTTTGCCGCCAACGGTGAGTATGGATATTTGATCTCAAGGAGAGTCACTGCGCTGCCTACCTTTATCCTCGCATGTGAACTCCGCAAGGCAACTGTTCGATGGAGGACGGGACCAGCGGTATTTGACCGCAGGCTCGCCCATCAACGGCTGCCAATTTGTGGGCGCTCCGCCTTGGTGCGGGGCGGCAAGCGCGAGAAGCAAATATGCAATCATTTCTCGTAACTCCAAACTTGATAGTTCTGGCTGTTAGTGTCGAGGGATCAAATGCCGAAGATCTGGCTGGCCGGGTAACTTCAAGAATCGTTATGAACGGCCGGTTCGCGGGATTGTGGGTGACTAAATCTGAAGAATGTGCTCCGGATCGCAATGGCCCGAAAGCAGGTAGGCCGGCTCTCGATCCATTAAAGCTTGGTTCTCTGTCATAGCGGCGCCGAGCTACATGCCTGGAAGTAATTCATTAACTTTTTGCGGCAAGCTATGCCCTGGTTGACAATTAACCCAATTCTTGAACGGCTGTACTTGCAGAAGGCGGGATTCGGCAACGGCCCGTTCACTCCCGGCCTGAAGCCAGCGCCTGAGCCGGTCGGGTTCGATCGGCAGCTCATCGGACTCTTTGGGTTCCCAACGGTCGATGTAGAAGTCGAAGCACTGCAGTGTGGTTCGATCATTCGCTACGACCAGCCGTTCAGCCGTGACGTAAACCCTTCACCACTACGACACTCATGACCCTGGTTGCAGAGGGCAAACTCTCTTTGGACGATCCCGCAAACAACTACCTTCCGAAACGCAAGATCGTTGGCACGAACGGAAACGCGGATGCCGCTACAGTGCGGCAGCTAGGGGCGCATGTGAGCGGACTGCCCACGATGTTCGCAATTTACGATCGCAACGAAGCCAACCTCGCTCTCAGTTCCGACGAACTCCTCAAAGAGTATGGAAGCCTCGCCTTCCCGCCCGGGTCTTGTTATGAATACAGCAACATTGGTTTTGCAGCGCTGAGTGCCATCGCGTCGAACCTGGCAAGTGCGGAAATCGGAACTTTGATGACGCAGAGAGTCCTGACACCACTTGGCCTCGACGACAGCTTCTTCGGCGCCAATTCTGCGCGTGTTCCAACAGGTGCGATGCGATACGATTCCTCGGGAAACCCGATCCCGGACTACACGACAGCGACGCCGGCTTCGGGAGAGTTATACGCAAGCGCTCACGACCTCGCGCAGTTCGCGATGTTTAACATGAAGAATCGTTACCGAGCGGGGGTTCTGGATGATCGTTGGATCGAAGAACTTCACAAGCAGGTTTTCGTTGGCCCTTCGGGCGTCGCGACTACATTCGGCTGGTTTACCACACATCTGAAGTCCGGCGAACAAGTGATCTTCAAAGGCGGCGGCCAGCCGGGTGTTGCGACTGCTCTCTTTATGATCCCTTCGCAAAACTTTACATGCCTGGTTTTGACCAACCGAACAGACGGGAGAGAGCTATGCCTCAGCGTGTGCAATGAAATTCTCTCGAGCCATTTTCCCGAGTGGCGTCAGTTGGAAGAGACGGCTGGACCCGCCCCGTCGCCATTCGTAATCACATCCAGCTTGGGCGGCCATTGGCAGGGAAACCTCACAAACGACGGTGCAAAGATGCAGGTACGGCTGAAGATCGAATCCTCCGAATCGGCCACGCTGCAACTGGGCGACAAACCTGCGGAAAAGATCACCGAGATGCATTTAGACGGGGTAGGGTTCACAGGAGGGTCCAATGGCGTGATCGAATCCCGGGATGCAAGACGCACCGGAGCGAAGGCGCTGAGTCTCAAGCTAATTCCGCACGAAGGAATGCTGGTAGGGAGGATCCTCGCAACAGACTCCAAGACTGTGATGCTGCCCTACGTTCTCAGCTTGAACCGAGTGCCCGCTTGAACGCCGTCCGAAGAGAGATAACTCTCGACCTTGTGCCACGCCTCGATCACGGCGAAAGCAAGAGACCATCACGCTAACATCAAAATGGAGGCCTGCCCTTGAATCGCATTATTGCTTCGATCAGAAACTTCGGCGAGGACGCACGCTTCGCCATCAGGCAGTTCCGGCGCGCTCCGGCGTACGCCATCTTCACCATACTGGTTCTTGCCCTCGGCATCGGCACGGTCACAGCCATGTTCGCTATCAGTTACGGCGTCCTACTGAAACCGCTGCCGTTTCGGGCCGACCGCCAGTTGTTTGACGTCGTTGAGAGCACCGCTAAAGGCGACGAGAGTTTCGCAGCCTCCTACCCCGAGATCACGCAATGGCAGCAGGCAACCACGAACATTGCCGAGGTCGCATTTGCCTCGAATTATGTGAACATCATCGACGCTCCTGCCGGCGCAGAAATGATCTCCTCGGTGGCAGCCAGTCCCAACCTCTTTACTCTGCTGGGCGTCGAGCCGATCATCGGGCGCGGCTTTATTCCAAACGAAACAATCTCCGACCATCCCAATGTTGTGTTGTTGAGTTACGACATCTGGCAGCGTAGTTTCGCAGGGGATCGCAACGTATTGGGCCAAACGGTACACATCGGCGCAATTCCGTATACGGTCATCGGAGTCATGCCCAAACAATTCCGCTATCCCTTAGGAGACATCCGCGCGGAAGTCTGGGTCCCCTTCGAGCACAGCGCCCTGGTCCCCAAACCCGACGATCCCTATGGATCGCTTTGGCATCCGATTGTCCGTGTGCACTCCGGCGTCCCACCCCAAGCGCTTGAGAGCTCGCTGACAAATGTGCATTCCCAATTCGTGAAGAGCGAGACCCCCAATCGGATCCGCCTGCTGCGCCTCCACGATCAGCTGGTGCGCGATGTCCAGCCCGCTCTTCTAGCCCTCGAGATAGCGGTGGCCATTGTTTGGCTCATCGCCTGCAGCAACGTGGCCGGTCTGCTTCTGGCACGTGTCGCGGCGCGTCGCACTGAAATCGCGGTCCGCTCCGCGCTCGGAGCCGCCAGGAGCCGCATGGTCGCGCAGTTTCTCACCGAGTCGCTCCTGCTTAGCATCGCTGGAGCGGTCGGCGGGCTGGGAATTGCCGCCCTCATCCTGCGCATATTCCGACACATGTTGGGCTCTATGCTTCCCATGGCCCAGAACATTCATCTCGACTGGTCCATCTTTGCTGGCCTCATCGTCCTCACCCTCCTCACAGCCCTCGCCTTTGGTGCCGTGCCCGCGCTACTTGCTGCGTGGGGAGGCTCCGAAGCAGGCTTGAGGAACAGCGGCCGCAGCCAGGCGGGCGATCGCCGCCACAACCGTGCCCGCGCCGTACTCGTCGTCAGCGAGGTCGCCCTGTCTATCGCCTTGCTCACCGGCGCAGGCCTCATGATGCGCACCATGTACGCTCTGCGCCACGTTCCGTTGGGTTTCCGCACCGACCACCTTCTGGTCACCAGCTTAACCGCGCCCGGCGATCTTTATAAGGATCAGAACATCGGCACCGCGGCCTGGCAGCCCCTCCTTGATGCGGTGCGCCAACACCCCGGCGTCAAAGACGCGGCGCTCTCCACTGTCATGCCGCTAAAGCACCCCGTCGAGTGGCTAACCATCGTTTACAAAACCAACTGGACCGAAGGCAATGTCGATGCAGTCGTCCGCGCCGCATCTCCGGGATTGATGGATGTGCTCGGCATACGCATGCAGAGCGGCCGTTTCTTCAACTTGGGCGACACCGCCGCCAGCATCCCAGTTGCAGTCGTCAATCGCGTCTTTGTTGATCGATACCTCGGCGGGGGAGACGCGCTCGGCAAGCAGTTTAGATTTGGCCGCAAACCTGTCACGGCAACCGTGGTTGGAGTCATTGACGATATCCACCAGGACACCCTCACCGCTGCCAGCAGACCCGAATTCTATCTCTGCACACCGCAGATAGCGCGGGATAATCCACTCTACTTGGCGATCGTCAGCAAATATACGGAGCTTGCCATCCGCACTGAAGTTGCCCCCGGCACGATGGTTGCCGAGTTGCGTCGCCAGATCGCTGAAATCAATCCCCATCTCGCCATCGGCGAATTTTCAACCATGTCTGAAGCCGTGGAAGACTCCATCGGTGCGCAGAAACTGGCCGCCGGAGTCGTGGGCGTTTTTGGCGGGCTCGCTCTGCTCATTACCCTCGTCGGGCTCTACGGTCTGCTCACTTATACGGTCGAACAGCGGACCCGGGAGATCGGGATTCGCATGGCCCTGGGCGCCGACCGCGCTGCCGTCATCACTATGGTCATGCGCCAAGCTCTGCTGCTCATGGCTCTCGGGGCCACGGCCGGAGTTTGCATCGCTCTCTGGAGCAACCGCCTCCTGCATTCATTCCTCTACGGCGTCACCGCATCCGATCCCTGGGCTATCACTCTGACACCGCTTGGGCTCGTCCTCTGCGGATTGGTCGCCGCCGCTGTCCCCGCGCGTCGCGCTGCCCGCTTGAACCCCGTCGACGCGCTCAGAGAGTAGAAACCCTCTAGCTCATTCAGACTCCTGTACTGCAGTTGTCCAACGCTCAAACTTAGTCCGTCAAACTTCTGGAACCGCGACCATTTCGGCGATTGCTATGTAGTCAAGTCACTCAACAACATCGAGCAAGCTATTCGCGATGCCAAGGGCGCAATCGCTCCGATCGAGTGCACAGTCGACAATACCGGTGTCGTTATTACTCCCGCGCTTTCTTACCACGGCGGCCAACAGTACCCGGTCCTGGAAAGAATTCCAGGAACAGTGGACCGTCTCCTTGAGATTGCCGCGCCTAAATAGGTACCGCCGCAAGAGCTTGTGCGGGCGGCATCTGGAAGTTCGATGATCACGAGCCGCACTCTGTTTTATTAGGTTGGGCGAGAACCTGCGATGAGGATGTCTACCAGTCTTCGGGCGCTTTGCTGCCAATCACCCCCGGCGCCCACATAAGATACCCCAATCACCGCCCGAAGCAGATCGGAGGGGTCAATGTCTTTTCGCACATCGCCGCTCTTTTTCGCGCGCTTCACCAGTTCGTCGATTGCTCCCTGGACCAAGCTGCGAGAACCGTCATAGAGCCTGGAAGGTCCTCCGGTGACGCTGTTGAGAGCGGGCGCAATGATGTGCTTTGCCGCGATGTAATCGACGAACAGCAGCAACCAGGCGCGCAGGGACTCAATAGGGGCCATCGCGGCAGCGAACCCGCGCGCTGCCGCGGCCAGCTTTTCCACCTCACTCCGATAGACCGCTTCGATCAGCGCATCTCGCGTAGAGAAATGGCGATACAACGTACCGGCCCCGACACCCGCCTGCTTCGCGATGTCGTCCAGACTGGCAGCCGCGCCGTGACGTGTAAAAGCCCCCTTCGCCACTTCGAGAATTCGCTCGCGGTTACGCAGAGCGTCCGTTCGCGGCTTTCGCTTGGCAGGTTGGGAATGTTTATTCTTCATTTCCAAGATTTCTTGCAACCGGAGACTATCTCCGATTATCTACTCACTCGGAGACTGTCTCCGTTTTAATCGGAGCGGCTGCCTTCCGTCAATTCGGGCTGTAAAGAGGTAAAGGAGATTCCTATGCGTGTTTTCGTGACAGGTGCAACAGGATTCATCGGTTCCAGGATTGTCCCGGAACTGATCAGCGCAGGTCACCAGGTGCTCGGGCTCGCGCGCAGCGATGCGGGCGCCCAGTCTCTGGTCGCAGCCGGCGCTGAAGTCCATCGCGGCGATCTGGAAGACCTAGAAAGCCTTCGCAGCGGCGCAGCCGCAGCCGACGCCGTTATTCACGCAGCTTTTCAGCGCTTTCAGCATTTCCGGGACGATTGGACGAGATTCGCGGAAAACTGCGAGTCGGACAAGCGCGCTATCGAAGCAATCGGAGCTGTGCTCGAGGGCTCTAACCGCCCATTCATCGTCACCTCAGGAGTCGGGGTCGCTCAGGGCCGCGCCGCCACAGAAGATGATCCGCCGATTCCTCCTTCCGTAACGTATCCTCGCGCATCAGAGGCGACAGCCGTTGCGCTCATGGAGCGCGGACTGAACGCCTCGGTGATGCGCCTCCCGCAGGTTCACGACACGGTGAAACAAGGCCTCGTCACCCCGCTGGTCGCAATAGCGCGTGCCAAGGGTGTCTCAGCATACGTCGGCGATGGGCACAATCGCTGGCCCGCCGCGCATGTGGTCGACACTGCCCGTCTTTACAGACTTGCTCTCGAAAAAGGCACAGCGGGAGCCCGGTACCACGCAGTCGCAGAAGAGGGTGTGCCGTTGAAAGACATTGCCACTGTCATCGGCCGCGGTCTGAACGTGCCCGTCATTTCTATCTCACCGGAACAGGCGCAGGAGCATTTCGGCTTCCTCGGATCCTTCGCGGGATGGGACGCTCAAACGTCCAGCGCGCAGACCCGAACAAAGCTGGGCTGGAACCCGACTGGTCCTGACCTCCTCACCGATCTTGGCACCATGCGCTACGCGCAGGACTGAACCAATCAAGCACAAGTCAACCACAAGGAGAATCAATATGAAGAAGACATGGTTTATCACCGGTGCCTCTCGTGGCTTTGGGCGCATTTGGGCCGAAGCCTCATTGAAACGCGGCGATCAGGTGACCGCTACCGCTCGCAAGCTTGCCGACGTAGCCGATTTGCGTAAACAGTTTGGAGATGCGGTCCTGCCACTGGCGCTCGATGTGACTAACGCCGAACAGGTAAAGCAGGTGGTTCATCAGGCCTACGCCCACTTTGGCAGGCTGGACGTTCTTGTGAACAATGCCGGCACGAGCTTGTTTGCAGCCACAGAGGAGGCGAGCGACGAACAGATTCGTGACTTGTTCGACGCGAACTACGTCGGGATGGTTCGGGTGTTGCGATCGGCCCTGCCTCTGCTGCGGAAGCAAGGGAGCGGACACATCCTCGGGGTTTCGAGCGGTCTTGGGATTACGGCGCTGCCACTGATCGGCTTCTATTGTGCCACGAAATGGGCGGTGGAAGCTCTGCACGAATCACTGGCGCAGGAGGTGAGACCCTTCGGCATCAAGGTGACACTGGTTGAGCCTGGAGCTTACGCAACCGACTTTGGCAAATCTGCAGTGATCGCAGATGCTCTGGAACCATACGTGGAGTTTCGGAAGCAGTTTCTGACGCGTCTGGCCGGAATGGAACGGGGCGCCCCGGAGGCAACCTCAGAAGCCCTCCTGAAGCTTGTGGACACCGACGATCCACCGCTACGACTCGGACTGGGCAACTCGATCCTGCCGAGAGCACGGGATGCGTATGCAGAGCGCTTGGCGACGTGGGAAGCGTGGGAGGACGTGTCGAATGCGGCGATGGGTGAGCCCAAGAAAATGACGGCGGCGTGGATCGAGCAGTTGGTTCATGGGACTCCGGACCAGGCATGATCCGTAGAAATAACGGCCATTGTCGCCGGAGATTTGTCTCCAGACTTAAGCCTGCGGCAACGCCTGTCGTGCACTGCGCAGAAGTTGACGAGCATATACGCGCCAGTGCAAAACTAGGCCGCAGTGCGCCGCGCATGCGGCGCACTGCGGCGGAGTAAAAGCAGTCCACCGCCGGATTCTGTTTTCGTGAGCTGTTGCCTTGATGGCGTGGTTCATTGAACACCGGAGGGATGTTCGAGGTGGAGATATACGGGCGTGTACGGCGAGCGGCTCGTGTCGAGGGACGGAGTCAGCGAGCGGTAGCCAAGGATTTTGGTCTGTCGCGGGAGACAGTACGGAAGATGCTGCAGTACGCGGTGCCCCCATGCTACCAGCGACAGCAGCCGATCAAGCGGCCCAAGCTGGGACCGAGGCTGGGCGTGATCGACGCCATTCTGAACGACGATAAGCAGAGACTGGCGAAGCAGCGGCACACCGCGAAACGGATCTTCGAGCGGCTAAAGGAAGAGCACGGTTTCACTGGTAGCTACACGATCGTAAAGGACTGCCGGGGAGCGACCAGACCAACGACTACGAAGAAGACACCTACACCAATAAAGACTCCAGCCATCCGGTCGGCTGGACTCGGATCGAACGCGAGGAGCAACAGCCCGATGCCGATTGCCAATCCACCGCCGATTAGTGCTCTGAATCCCAAGGGTTTTGGCGTCGTTTCGTGAGCGGAGAGGTCATCCGGCATATAAGGTTTCTCCTGTTGGATGTTTCATTGTACTAACTTGGCTCTGACGCGACCACACTGGAAACAGACACCCATCCCTAAAGGAATCGCCACAGGCAGCGGCCTTATTGATCGTGCGCATCGATGCTTGAGGCGGTCACGCTGTTCACAAGTGAGCGGAATAGCCCTGCCCGATCATACACGACTCGAATCCCGTCTAAGACGACCTGTCTTGTTCCTGGGTCAATAGGGCCTGTGCGCGCCCAAGCGGGAGCCGTGATGCCAAATTCCACCTCTCTCCCAGCGGCATAGTAGACGCGCTTCAACTGCAGGAGGCCCCAATCTTCATGCCTGATCGAGCAAGTGCAACCAAAACGTTCAGGCCACTCGGACGTTTCTAGATAGTGCACTTGATCGTCGACGATCATGACTACGTCGACATCAGAGCCGGGTTTTGCCGTGCCCCTCGCATGCGAACCAACAATCGCGATTCCGAGAATGTC
>JBEKVS010000190.1:0-11722 GCA_049513795.1 Occallatibacter sp.
TTCAGGACAATTGCGTCGTCTCCCGTGTAGACCGAACAATCCGATATCAGGACGTTCGAACTACCCACAATGTCCATCCCATCCGTATTGGGACCATAGTTGGGGTTTTTCACCGTGATGCCGCGAACGCCGACCTGGTCGCAGTTCTTGAACTGCATCGTCCAGCCGGCGGCTCCCCCGATGTGCAATTGTTCGACGCGCAGCCCTTTACAGTTGACAAAGTTAAGCATAGGGCTGGGCCGCGGGCCAATCGGCGCCCAGTAGCGGGCGATCACATCGTTCCAGCCCTCCGAAGGTGGCTTCGGGGTCTTCCCGGAGGGCTTCCAAAACGCCGACCCCTGGCCGTCGATGCGGCCTGCCCCGAGCACGGTCACGTTCTCCAAATCCTCGGCGATAATCAGGTGCTTGTTCTCCGGCCCGCCCGATATGTAGTCGTCCAGGCTGGTGCTGCCCAGCAGCGTTGCGCCCTCTCCAATGTTGAACGTGATGTTGGACTTGAGGATCACCGCCCCGCAGCGGTAAACCCCCGGCGCGAGAGAAACAGTCCCACCGCCCGCCTTGGCGCAGGCATCGATGGCCGCCGCCCTTGGCTCCGTACTCTCGCGGATCGAAGACTTTTTTGGGATCGCCGCCTTGCATCGAGGAGCCGAGCGCCGTCCACGGAAGGCCGGCAGCGGCCGCAAACATACCCAATCCGGCCATGACCTTTCTGCGATCGACGTCGACCATCCCTTAGCCTCCGTGGTTTGATTTGCAGCTCAGTTCAGCTTCCAGTTCGGTTCGATTTGCAGCCCAGTTCGGTTTCCAACTCGCTCGGTTTGCGGCTCGGTTCGGTTTCCGCGTTCACCCGTCCCGGCGTACCGAACCATCCAATTCTCGCTCGGAAATGGGCATCCGGAATGGGGACAATTGAACAGATCGCACTTATCTGCACCACATCCGGCACGGACTCGACCCAGGTTCGTGCTGTCACCCTTCGTTCCGCCCAAAGCGTTCCCAAAGAATAACAGTCTCTTCGATGCGCGAAGAAGTTCTGCGGAAGATTGTGTGCGACTCGATTCGCCACGCAGAATCCGGTATTCCAAGCCGCGCACATCGCCCGCCTAAACCATCGCCCGCTCCTTGACGGTCAGGTACTGATTCAGAACAGACGAAGTGAGCGCCTCCGGGTTGAGGTCGAGCGTGAGAGCGCCATGTTCGTGCAGCCGCGCCAGCAGCAGCTCGCGCCGCCCTGCCATCTCCTGGGCGGCGACGGCGCGGAACATCTGTTCCAAGTTTTTGGGGCGAGCCTGGGCAATGGTTTCCACCTCCGGCTGGGCCATCGCGACGAAGAGCAGCACATGGCGCCGAAGCAGTTGCATAGCGCCGTCAATGACTTCGGGGCGCATGGCCGTCTCCGCCAGGTCGGTCACCCAGAGAATGAGCGAGCGGCGCGGCTGCAGGCGGTTCAGCGTCGCAGTTGCGCGCAAGTGATCGGCTTCGCTAGTCTCCGCGCGCACCTGGGCCAGACACTCAATCACCTGGCGCAGGTGGTCGGCGCCTCGGCCGGGCAGCACGCGCTGCTGAATGCCTTGACCGTAGGCCAGCAATCCAACGCGATCACCCGAGAAGAGCGCAAGCTGGGCCAGTGCAACCGCGGTGGTGCAGGCGTAATCGAGTTTGGAATGGGGCGGGGCGTTCAAAGCGCGCCCAGTGCCCTCAGATGGCTCCCCGCCGGACCGCACACAGGCGCGCACTCTTGATCGCATCAGCCGTCCGCAATCCAGCACAATCCAAACCGCCTGGCTGCGCTCGGTTTGATATTGGCGCGTGATCAGCCCGCCGCGCCGCGCCGTCGCCGTCCAGCAGATATCGCGCAGATCGTCACCCTCGCGGTATTCGCGCAGGCTTTCAAAGTCGCGACCAAGCCCGCGCAGTCGCGTCTGCCGCAGTTGCAAGTCGATCTGCCTGCTGCGCGAAAGAAATAACTGCTGCTCCTCGCCGGTTCGCAGTGCCGGATAAACGCGCACGGACTGGGTAAGCGGCGCGCGCGCCCAGCGCTCCGCCAGCCCCAGCCCCGAGCGGTAGCGAAGATAGAGCCAGCCCGTTTTCCAATCCCCGCGCTCCTGGGGCTCAACTTTGTAACGCAGCGTCGCTGGGACACGCGGGAACGCATTCACGCGGTACGTTGCAGGCTGGGTGACCAGCGCAGCAGGCAGATCGTCTACCAGCCGGCATTGGACAATCAGCTTGCCGTGGTTTTCAACCGTCAGCTCGATCTCTGTCTCCGAGTCGAGCGCGGGCGTGTTCGACCAGGATCGCGAGCCAGCTAATTCGCCAGGCGAAGGCAGCCGAAGACCATCCAGCAAAGCAAAAAGCAGCACCAGGAAATCCCACGCCAGCATGGAGTAGGCAAGCCGTCCCTCCCAGAAACCTGGAACCAGCAACAGAAATCCGATCGTGAGCAGCGCGATGCTGCGCGGCGTCAGCCCAAAGGCAAAGCGCCCACGCGGCTCGAATGCTGCGCGTATGGGACCGGGATGAAGGCTGGGGGAGACCATTTGGGAGAACTCAATTCAGATCGACTGCGATTGCCAAAGCGCGGTTAAACTCTGCCAGCTTCAGGCCAGAAAGAGAGCCGACGTATTGCGTCAACTCCGACTTTGGAATGCTGGTCAGACCATCGCACCATATCCAGCAGTCATGTTTCATGCCCTCCTCGATCCCAATGCTTACTTGGGTCGCCGCGCCGAATCCGTCTGTGAAAATCGGCGCGCAAATCACGGTCGAAAATCGCGAATCCACCACGGATTGCCGGCTGGCGATCGCAAACGACCGGTATTTCTTCGGGTCTCCCGGCGGTTTATGCACGCGATAGAGGTCGCCACGTCGCATGTCTCGTCAATCCTCTGATTCATACGAAAGGGGCGCTCGGTAGCGAAGGACGTCTTCCATTTCGCGATTGAAGTAGTCTGCGCTGTCATTGAGGATTTTAAGATCGCGCTCATAAATTGCGCGGCGTGTCTCCGCGCGCAGGTGCTCCCGTAGAGCCCTTTCAATATAGGCGGACCGCGATCGTGTTGAACCCGCCCTTTTATCCACTTCGGCGAGAAGGTCGGATGAAAGTGTGATCGAAGTCTTCTCTTTCATACTACCTTTATACTACTCGTCGAAGTCCAGGTCAATTGCTAAGGCCGAGGCCCTCACTTCCGCGGCACCGGCACAGCGGCGATCACATCCGTCAGCACGCGGTCGGCATCGAAACCCTCCAGTTCCGCTTCCGGCTTCAGCATCACGCGGTGCCGCAATACCGGCTGCACCGCCCGCTTTACATCGTCGGGAACAAGATAATCACGCCCGTCAAACGCCGCCGCAGCCTGGGCCACGCGCATCAGGCTCAGGGCCGCGCGCGGGCTGGCGCCCAGCAGCAGCGCAGGCCACTCCCGCGTACGCCGAGTGAGCGAGAGGATGTACGTGTAAAGCTCCGGTTCAATGCGAATAGCGCGAATCTCGGCCCGTGCGGCTGCCAGCAAGTCAGCGGGAATGGGAGCGATGGATGCGTCTTCGAGCAACCCCGCACCAGAGCCGGCGTGGTGCCGTTCGAGAATCTGCAGCTCCTCTGCTTCGGAGGGATAGGCGACGCGAATCTTGAGCAGGAAGCGGTCCAGCTGCGCCTCGGGCAGCGGATAGGTGCCTTCGAAGTCCACCGGGTTCTGCGTGGCGAAAACAGTAAACCAGGCAGGCAGTGGCCGGCGCACCCCATCGCTGGTCACCTGCCGCTCTTCCATGCACTCGAGCAGCGCCGCCTGGGTGCGCGGCGGCATGCGGTTAATCTCGTCCACCAGCAGAAGGTCGGTGAAAACGGGACCGGCGTGGAAGGTAAACGCATCCGAACCGGGTCGCAGAATTGTCGTGCCGAGAATATCGGCCGGCATCAGATCGGGCGTTGCCTGCACGCGCTGGAAGCCAAGGCCGAGCAGCCTGCCCAGCGCCTTCACGATGAGCGTCTTGGCGATTCCCGGCACTCCCTCAAGCAGCGCATGCCCCTGGCAAAGCACGGCAATCAAAACCTCTTCGATGACCTCGGTTTGGCCGGCGATCACGCGGCCGAGTTCCGCCCGCGCATGCCCGATGAGCTGTGTCGTGGCGGGAAGCGCCTGCGTTTCAGAGCTAGCGGACGGGTCTAAACCATCGATCCCGCCCGGGTTGGCTTGTGGCATGATTTCCTCGTTCATGAGGCCCTTTCGTTCTGAATGGAATGAGCTTGGCGCAAAATCGCAGGGGAACTGCCCGACTTGGACACAGCCGAGAGCCTCTGCCCGTGCCCATGCAGCTTCTGGATGAGCTTCAGAGCCTCTCGCGGGGACAGGGCTTCGCTCCATACCGCCTCTTCGCACGCAATCAGGTCCGCTTCAAGCGTAGTGTCTGCCTGCGGGAAGCGGCGGCGAATGGCGCCAGCCAACTCCCTCGCAGCCATCTGCTGTCCGCGCAGCCCGCACAGGCGCAAGGCAATGCGCCGGAAGCGCTCCAGGGCGATGGCCACGGCTGTTGAGGCTGCTCCGGCATTGCGGTAGAGCGATCCCAGAGCGTCAAGGAACTCAATCGGCGTGGCGCGGGCCACCGCCGGCAACGCGCGTACAGGGCCGCTGCGACGGCTGAAGCTGAGCACCACAAGCACACCCAGCGCTACCAGGCCGAACCAGAGCAAGTTCCAGGCGGGGCCCGACGCGTAGCTCCATGTCGAGCGAATCTCTCCGTGCAGCGATTCATCCCAGTAGAAATGATGGCCTTCGCGCGGTCCGAGTGAATTCAACAGCAAGTCAAGATCGTTGGCCCGTGCCAGACTCGCATTCTCAAGCGGCGTGGAACTGGCCCACCAGACGGCATGCCCCTTGCCCCAGTCGTACTCCACTACAGCGGGCTGTCCGGCGCAGGTGTAGTCCACGCGGTGGGCAGGATTGCCTACATGCCAAGTCGCCTGCGGCACCATCCAGACGTCGCCTGAGCCAGCCAGAGCGTCAAGCCCTTCGGGCTCCAGCTTGCAGGCCGCGAAGGTGAACTCGTCTGGCGTGTCGCCCGCCTCGCCGGGCAGGATGAAAGCACCCCAGAAGCCGGTCGAAAGCACGCGGCCGCCGCGCTCCAGAATCTGCCGCACAGCCTTCAGGTTGGCCGGCTCGCGGGTCAGCGGCTCGGCAAAGATGACCACCGTCTCCGGCCCCGCAGTGGCGGCAAGTTCCCCCAGCGGCCGCTCCCAGCGTTCGATCGAATAGTTCGATCGGAGCAGCGTTTCATAGGCCGCGCGCGCGCCGTGCTGCCCGGAGAGATAGGTAGAAGGCAGGGGATTCTCGTTGTTGTTCGCCTTGGGCAGCAGAAAGCCAATCAAAACAGACAGCGCTCCAGCGATGCCCAGGCACCAGAAGAGCAAGCGCCGATCCTGCGCGTCCAGCGAAGAGAGGAACTTCATCGCGCCGCGCCTCCTCCATTGCCAACACCCGCCACGCCCGATCCCGAAATCAGCGCCATAGCGATATCGAGAGCGCGCTGGTAGTCGCGTTCTCCGGCAGGCCGCCCTCCGTACCATACGCGTTCAAAGTTGCCCGTCAGAGTTGCGAGCCCCGGCTGGCGCGGGTCTTCCTCCGCCAGCAACGCAAGATATTCGCGCGGTGTGCGGGCGCGGTCAGCCGGCCATAGACGCCTCGACTCAAGACGCGAGATTGCGGCCCAGTAGAGAAAGTGAATCGCCTCGCGCCACTCGCCGGCTGCCGCGGCGCGGCGTGCATCTTCAAGCCATATCTGCCATGCGATGGCCGACGCAGCGCCCGGTGATGGCCCACGTTCCTCGGGCACCAGCCGGATGCGCCAGCGGCGCTCAAGCTGCAACAAGCCCCAGGCCAGTCCCACGCAGACGGCGAGGATAAATCCCCAATAAAGGGCGCGACCCAGCCACGGCGCGCGGGCGCTCGCTTTCATCGCACTCTCGAGCACGCGGTTGAGCCAGTTGCCCACCTTTTCGAGCGCTGAGTCGTTTGGCGAAGTCTCCTCCAGGTCAGCGAATTCGCGCCCGGCGAGTACCTGCTTCATCACTTCGTGTTCTGGCGCATGACTCGCAGCAGCAGGAGGCGCTCCAGGAGTCTGTGCCAGGTCGCGAGCAAGTCGCGTCTGCGCGTCTTGCAGGAGCTGCGTGGTCGTTGGCGGCAAGGGGCGCACATTCTCCCACGATTGCGATTCCTGCGTGCCGGCCGGCTTGACCTTGGGCGGCGGCGCGTCCTTGTCCTGCGCCTTCGAAAGCAGCACGCGCAGCCAGCCGTAGCGCACCAGGCGGCGCGGCGCGCTCTGCATCGAGGTGACAGGAACAAGATCGTCCGGGCCGACTGCGGTAGGATCGCAGGTCTTCATGTCCCGACCCTTGGCGCACGCCTGCGCCAGCGTAGTCAGCGCCAGCAGGTGGGCGCGATAGTCTTCGCGCGAAGCCTCGCGGGCCTTGCTCGAAGATTGCGCGGGAGCAGCCGCAATTTGCACCGCATCACAACAAGATGGCAGCGCGCCCGCCGCCAATACAATTGCTGCAATGCCCAACCGCAGACTCACGATTGCGCCTCCTCTTTCAGAGACGCGGCTGCGCACGCTCCGCCAAGCGCAGGTCCGGTTGACATCATTCCACTGGCCCGGCTCATCCCTTGGGTCCTTTACATCGAACTGAATGGGCACCACCGTGCTCTATGCGCTGATGATAGCGGACCGATGAGCATATGCGCCGTTTCGAGGTGACTAGTTCCCGCGGTTCTTATGAATCAGCCCCAATTGCCCCGGTGCAGGATGAATCCAGATGGCGTTGCCTCCGCCGGACACCATGTGCACATCGAGCACAGTAGTCCGATCGACGGCTAGCGTCGAGAAAGTCGAATGCGTCGCCTCCTCGGCCGCATCCGGGGCGTCCGCGTAGATCTCCGCGACGTACTTGCCATCCCCGAGAAAGTCGAGCGGCACTTTGATGTTGCGCTCATCCCAATTGGTCAGCGAGCCCACATACCAGTCCTTGCCGCTTCGCCTCGCCACAGTAATGTTCTCCATCGGCCGCCCGCCCAACACCCGAATCTCGTCCCACGTCGTCGGGACCTGCTTGATGAAGTCAAATGCTTTCTGCCCCGCATAATGCTCCGGGTAATCGGACACCATCATCAGCGGGCTCTCGAACACAACATACAAGGCCAGCTCGTGCGCGCGCGTGCCCAAGCCCATGGGCATAAAGTTGCGCGCCACAAAGTTTTGGCGATTACTGTTGCCGAACGCGCCCGGCGTGTAATCCATGGGTCCGGCCAGCATGCGCGTGAATGCCAGCGCGGTATTATGCGTGGGCGTCGTCCGCGCACTCCACTTCAGATACTCCTTGCCCATCACCCCTTCGCGGGTAATCAAATTTGGATAAGTCCGGCGTAGCCCATCCGGCTTGTACGCGCCGTGAAAGTCAATCATCAGGTGATGCGCGGCGGCCAGCTCCACGACGCGATGGAAGTAGTCCACCATCCATTGATCGTCGCGATTCATGAAGTCGATCTTCACGCCGGCAATGCCCCACTTCTCAAACAAGGGAAACGCCTCGTCCATATACTTTTCAACCGACGTCCAGTGCGACCACAGCCACAGCCGCACATTCTTTTCCTTCGCATAGCGCAGCAACTCCGGCATGTCGACGTCTGGATTGACGTGAGTGATATCGGCCAGCGCGGCGTAGTCGTTCGGTCCCTTGCGTTCGGGAGCCGCTGCCCATCCCGCGTCGATCAGCATGTAAGGAAAGCCGGACGCCGAAGCGAAATCGATGTAGTGCTTCATCGTCGCTGTATTCATGCCGGTCTTGAACGTCACGCTCGGCGCGGCCTCGCCCGACCACCAGTCCCAAGCCGATTTGCCCGCGTGAATCCACGAAGTGTCTTCAATCATCGACGGCGGATTGAGATTGAGAACAATGTTTGACTCCACCAGGCGTCCCGGCTGGTCGCCGATCATGAAAACCCGCCACGGACTCGTGAACGGCGTGGCAGTCTCAACGGCGACCCCGGCCTCATCGACGCGCGGAGACAGATCGGCACGCAGCCCCAATCCCCCAAACCCCGGCTCTTTGCGCAGGTACATCCCCGCGTAATTGTCGATGTCTGCCTCGGTAATCGCCATCCATCCCTTGCCCGGCTCTTCGGTAAGCAAAGGCAGTCCGATCAGCCAGTCCGCATGCAGCCCGCCGATCTGCCGCGCCTGATATTCGTCCTCCCACGAAGACTGGTATCCGTCCAGAATCAGGGGCCAGCTCGTCGTGTCCTGGGGAAAGATGAACTGCGTAAGCTCGTGCGCAATCCGCACCTGTTTGAGCGCCGGCTGATCCGGCACGACGTAGCGAAAGGCGACGCCATCGTCGTAAGCGCGCGCCTCAATGCTGAGCCTGCGGCCCGATGTATCGGCAAAATCGGCACGCAGAGAGTTGCAGTGATCGCGCACTGAACTGGTCTTGCCCACCGGGATAGAGTAGGTCTGATCCACGGCGCCATTCTCGACAGCGGCCTTCACCATTCCCGGCCCCAGCGCAGGCAAGCCGGCAAGGTCCAGGCCCAGCTTCGACTCCGCCATCAGCGGCTTGCCATGAAACTCAATCGCATAGCGCAGGCCATCGTGCGCCGATGCGCCGGACGATGGAGACGTGGCCTCCGGCGCCGAACTCGCATCGAAGAGCAGGAACTCGATCTGTCCATTCGGAGACGTGACGCGGGCAGCCGGCTGTCCCTTCTCCTGGGCGGCGAGAGAACTGGCGAGAACTATCGCCACAAGGCAAACAAAAGCGATGCGCAAACGAGACATTTGTCCTCCAGGCAGACAAATCCTCACGGAGAAATTCCATGGGATCATTCGGCTCCGCGTCAGTATACGCCGGACGCTCCTGCCAGGCTGTTGTCAGTCCGGATCGACCGTTTCAAGGGCCGCTGGAAACCGGCCGTCGACTCGCAGGCATTGATCGCGATAGAAGACCGCGAATGCCGTGGAATAAGCGGCCATCAGAAGCACGGTCCACAAAAACACCACACCGAACCCGCCCACGGCGACAACACCAACCGCAACCACGACCAGCGGGGATGCAGCTTGAATGTGTCCAATGCCCGCCACCGCGCCAATGGCCACCACGATCATGATCACGACATAGATCACCAGGAAGACCGCATAGCCGATGGCGTAAATAACAAGCAGAGCCAGAAAGATGCGTCCTTTCGCTCCTTGCGTGAGCTTGCCGCTGCGCGCGATCGCCGCGCGCGCAGTCAATCCCTCATGCACGCAGGCTGGAAAAGCCAGAGAAAGACGCAAGCTCATGATCACCGCGTAAACGATACATCCCAAATAGAGCAGCATTCCAAGCGGAGCCAGCAGGAACAGTGCAGCACTGTTTGCATTGCCCCGCGGCACGAGGCCGAGCAGCATCGCCGCTGCAAAAAATGCGAGCAGGCACAAGACCAATGGCGCGGCCACGATGAATGCGCGCAGAAACATGAGCCAGACAAATCGGCCCGCATGTTTCCAGGCGACGCGAAAGGACTCTCGAACCGAAACCGCCAGTCCCTGGTCGGCGCGCAATGTTGCATCGCATGTGGCCCCATAGTATATGCCGTATACGAACACGGCGCAGGGAACGAAGAGGAGCAGGAATATTGCGACACTCCAGCCCATCATCAGTGCGTTGGGCGGGGCGGGCGGATGCGCAAATGCACCGGCCAGAAAGAGGACAACCCCAAAGACAACCTCGCAGGCAAACAGAATTCCGATGGGTAGCAAACCGATAGCGACGAGTGGCTTTGAATGAGCGCGCAACAGGCGATAGATGCGATCGAGAATCTGGCTGAAGGTCATGGGAATTGGGGCGCCAGGAGAATACGCCGGGCTCGTGGTTGGCTCAGGTGGAAAGGGCGGGCTGAAATCGCTCATGCCTGGTCTCCAATTGCCCGGTTGGGGATCTCTGCTTGTTGTTGCGGTGGAACTAGAAGACCGGCCCGCAGCATCATCCACTCAATGTCGAAGCCCTCCTGCCGGATACGCTGATCGTAATAAAACAGCATCAGCGCGATGCCGTAAACGGGGCGGGTAAGAGCCTGCACGACAAATGCAGCCCCGTACGCGGCGAGCAACAGAACGGCGGCAGCGGTCTGAGCGTGTTGCGGATTGTCCGAGCCGGGAAAGAGGGCCACCACAATCGTCATCGGGAATGTAACGGCCATGGAGAGGAGCCAGTTGAGAACCGCGGCCAGCAGATAGAGAAGAAGTATCCGCCCCTTGGTTCCGTGCGTGAGCGCCCCGCTGCGCCTGAGTGCGTTCCATGGTCCAATCTGTTCAACCACACAGGCCGGGAAGGCCAGCGAGAGCCGCAGCGACATCCAGACACCGTAGACAACCAGGCTTGCGATGGCGAGAAAACCTGCCAGCAGAAAGAGCCCTCCGCCTCCCAGCCCTGCGCTTTGCGCAATCGCCGCCAAGCCGGCAGTGAGCGCAACCAGCCCGGACCAAGCCGCGATCGGGAGCACCCACACGGCGAAGAACTCGAAAACGTACAGTCCCAACGCGCGCCATCCTCTGCGCCAGGCTGCCTGATATGAGCCGCGGATGGTCGTCTTCTGGCCAAGGAAGGCGCGCGATGCAGCGTGATTCATGGCTGCTGTAGCCAGCGCGCTGGTGGCCGCCATCACCGGCAAGACGATGAGTATGAGCCCGCCTGCTACGGCAAGCGCCAGCAGCCCGACTGTGGCTGGAGAAACCGAAGCAGCGCCCTTCGATCCCCAGCGCAGGAACGCAACAGCCGCGACGCCGACGAAGACAAGCAGAGCCGCAGTCGGAATGACCGCAATCCCCAGAAAGATCAGGAATCTCGAGCGATAAATCTGCGCAGTCCGGTCAAGGATCTCGCTAAGGTTCGATGGGCGGAGCCTTTCATTCATGAGCCTTTCATCCATCAGCCTTTCATCCATCAGCCTTTCATCCATGAGCCCTTCATTCATGCGCGGCTCATCCATGGGCGCCGTCCGTAGGTGGTTCTGCTCCCGGTTCCAACTCTTCCACTGGCGATTCTGGTATTGCCGCGCCGCCCGGCGCCAATGCTTGAATCGCAGGCGCGTTCATCCCCGCGGCTTCCATCATCCACTCGATATCGAACCCCTCCTTGCGCACCCGCTGGTCGTAGTAGAAAAGAGTCAGGCCGGTGGCATACATGGGTCCGATAAAACTATTGGTCATGAAGCCGACCACCTGCTGCAGTACTTGCGCCCAAGCCGGCAATACGCCATGCTGCCTCACCGCAGCCACCAGAAATAAAATTTGCGTAATGCCAACGAGTCCAACTTGAATCACTGAGATCAGCAATCCAAGAACGAAAATCCGCCCGCGCGAGCCCTTGCTGAGTTCAATGCTGCGCCGAATGGCTTGGCGCGCTGTGAGGTCCTCAAGTACAGCGGCGGGCAAGGCCAGTGAATAACGCAACGCCATGAAGACGAGGTAGCCGAAGGCAACCGCCGCCAGCAGGAAAAAGACCAGGGTAACCCCAGCCAATATGATCGCCGCCTGGGGATCGGTGTTGGCCCCCCCATGCGTGAATATTCCTTTAGGCCGCGCATACGTGAAAAGAAAAATGAAGTAGGCCGAAAAGAGAATGACAAACGGAATATAGATGATAAAAGCGATCAGGGTCATCATCCACAGATAACGGCCCAGTCGTGGCAGGATG
>JBEKVS010000191.1:0-11268 GCA_049513795.1 Occallatibacter sp.
CTTTGTGTTTAACATCGATGGGGTAAAGGTCTTGCAACAACCCTCACTCGATGGCAATGCGTTGGCCACGCAACTGGCTCAGACCGATCTGGGCTTGCGCGAGATGGGCCGGTCGGCAGGTGAGAATGGCGCCATCGAGCGATTCGATCTGGCCTTGAAGTGGGTCGGCGTGGTGGCGGAACGCATCGGCAAGGCACCGGGCAGAAAGCTTCTCATCTGGACGGGGCCAGGCTGGCCTCTCCTTGACCAGCCGAATATCAATATGTCCTCCAAAGGCCAGCAGCAGATGTTCCAAACCCTTGTCCGTCTCTCCGCCACGCTGCGCGAATCGCACATGGCTTTGTATAGCGTTTCGATTGGAGATCCCACCCCAACCACCTATCTCTATCAGGGTTTTCTCAAGGGAGTGAAGACAGCGGAGAAGATAAATCCCCCGAATCTGTCTCTCAAGGTGCTGGCCACGGAAAGCGGCGGCCGGGTGATGTCCCCGAACAACGACGTGGCCGGCCAGATTTCAGCCTGCGTACAGGATGCGAGCTCTTTCTACACGCTATCCTTCGATCCGCCGCGTGCAGACAGGGCCAACGAGTACCACGACCTGAAAGTGGAAATCGACAAGCCGGGACTCACGGCGCGCACCAGCACCGGTTATTACAACCAGCCGTAAGGCGCAGGAGAGAGACTCAACATCGCATTGCGTGCGCATTGAAGAGAAGGATCATTCGCCCAAGCGCTGCTATCCAGAAGCGGGCTGGGCCAAGCTTTCAGGAAATCGGGTCGTATGTCAAACAAACTTTCTTTGTATCTCGCCGGGCTTCGTTTATCGTCGTTTCTGGTTTTCGGTTTACCGCTCTTGGCTCTCAGTTGGCCGCTCCTGGCTTTCGCCCAACAGGCTGGTTCTTCTGCGACGCCCTCTGCGCCCGGAACGCCGGCGGCTCAGGCGCCGGCGCTGAATCCGCGACCCGAAACGTCCGCGCCTGCGACGGCCGAGAAGCGCATGCACATCGATGTCGTAGTCACCGACAAAACAGGAAAGCCCATCTCCGGTCTGGACGCACAGGACTTCACGCTCAAGGACAACAACCTGCCGGCGCAGATTCTTTCCTTTCAGGCAATTCCGGCCCAGACCATGGCGGGGCATGCTCCCCCGCCTGCGCCGCCCGCCGAGGTGATTCTGCTTCTCGATGCCGTCAACGAAGGCTTCCAGACAACGGCGCGTATGCGTGAGGAGATGGTGAAGTTTCTGCGCCAGAACGGCGGACATCTCGCAGAGCCGGTATCCGTTCTCCTTTTTACCAACGAGGGCATCAAGGTTGTTCTGCAACCCTCCCTCGACGGGAGCGCGCTGGCTGCGCAACTGGATCAGCTCGATCCTGGATTTCGGGTGCTTGGCCGATCGGCAGGAGCGAACGGCGCAATCGAGCGATTCGAGCTGTCGCTTAAATGGTTCACGGCGCTGGCCAGGAATGAAGCCAAGAGGCCGGGCAGAAAGTTGCTCATCTGGGCCGGCTCGGGATGGCCGTTGCTTGACCGGCCCAACATCGAAACCTCATCCAAAGGCGAGCAGCAATTGTTCAATGGAATCGTCGATCTTTCCACCACACTGCGCGAGGCCAATATAGCCCTCTATAGCGTTTCGCTCGGATTGCCTGGCCGGGGTACATACCTCTATCAGGAATTTCTGAAGGGAGTAAAAACAGCCGAAAGGGCCAATCCCTCAGACGTGAATTTGAAGGTGCTCGCGACGCAAAGCGGAGGGCGGGTGATGCCTCCGGATAACGATGTGGCCGGCCAAATTACAACCTGCGTGCAGGATGCGAGCGCCTTCTACAGGCTGTCGTTCGATCCGCCGCGTGCGGATCGGGCCAACGAGTACCACGACCTGAAGGTAGAAGTCGACAAGCCGGGACTCACGGCGCGCACCAGCACCGGCTATTACAACCAGCCGTGAGGCGCGGAGTTCGTGGGAAATCTTGCGGAGACCTCTGCGAAATGAAGTGGATGAGAGCATACCGCATATTCTGGGTACTGCTGATATCGTTGTCGGTTGTTGCGCTGCCTGAGCAGCTCCCCGGCCCCGGTTCGCAATCGAGGGCACAAGCGAATGCTTCGCCCGACGCGCAATCTTCCAGCGCAGCGGAAGGCCTCCTCCATCTCGATGTTGTAGTCACCGATCATTCCGGCAAGCCGGTGACAGGTCTTGAAGCCCAAGACTTCACCTTGCTGGACAAAGGGCAACCAAACAAGATCTTGTCCTTCCATGCCTTCGATACGATTGCGGCGAAACCCAATCCTCCGGTTGAAGTGATTCTGGTGATTGACACAATCGGACTGCCGGGAAGGTTGGAGACTTATGAGAACAAGGAGGTGAGGAGATTTCTGCGCCAGAACGGAGGCCATCTTTCACAGCCGGTCTCGGTCTTCGGCCTCTCCAACATGGGGTTGTGGACGCTCGCTCGTGCTTCCGCTGACGGCAACACGCTGGCCGACGAACTGGATCATGACAAGATCCAATTCCTGGCTCGGCGCGCGTTAACCAGCCGCATGACAGGGGATGCCGTCGGTCTGCCTTTTGACGATCCGCCCGGCCTGGCTGCTTTGAACGCGCTCGGTGAAATTGCGACGGCAGAGAGGCAGAAGAAGGGAAGAAAGTTGTTGCTGTGGATTGGGCCGGGCTGGGGAAAGGGCAGCGGTGAACACTATTTCACCATGATGAATCGCGAGCAGCTCTTTGCTTCGATCAGTTGGTTTTCCACCATAATGCGCGAGGCGCGACTCGTTCTCTTCAGCTTTTCCGTGGGGCAGGTCGACCTGCAGCTGGATGGAATGGACGCGCCGATCGTTCCGTCCCCGGCTCTCTTCGAGGAGTCGTTGAACGGAGTGGAGTCCATCCGGGAAGCAAGCGTCGACAACCTGGACAGAAAAGTGCTTGCCATCCAGAGCGGCGGGCGCGTGCTGGATCCAACCGACGACTTGCCCACCACAAACATGTACTCGGGTCTCACCGACCGCACGCCGGCATTCGACCTGGTGAGCCAGATGAACAGCTGTGTTCAGGAGGCGGACGATTTCTATACGCTGTCGTTCAATCCTTCTTACACGGAACAATCGGACGAGTATCACCGGCTGATCGTCCGGTTCGATAACGCCGAGCTGATTGCGCGCACCAACACGGGCTATTACGATCAACCATATTTCTACGATCAGCCTCGCCCGGCAGCCCGCCAGGTGACGGTGGAGCAGTTGCGTGACGAACTGGCCGCGAATGCGCATGAGAAGGACGCGGAACGGGCGCGGAGATTGTCTGAGCTCGAGCTAACCGAGCAACTGAGCGATGCGGAGTTCACTGCGTTGCAAGCCGACGTGCACGGTGCCAAGGCCAAGGCTGCGCTGCGCGCGCTCGCCGATGCCTCGAAGTTTCTCGACCCTCCGGCGGCTGCGCTCCCTCCTGAAGCGCCCCCGGACGCGGCAGAACAACAGCGCATGATCTCCATGGCGGAAAATTACCTGAAATCGATTCTTCCCCGGTTGCCCAACCTTTTTGCCACCCGCACCACCATCCGCTACCAGGAGGTTCCGGAACACTACGACGACTCGGGATCGCAGCGAGTTGCTTACCAGCCCCTTCACCTGACCGACACTTCACGGTCGACCGTGCTCTACCGCAATGGCAAAGAGGTTCTCGATTCAGGGACCGCAAACGGCAAGAAGCGCACAGACAAGGCGCAAGGCCTGGTTGATCGGGGAAGTTTCGGCCCGATTCTGGGCGCCTTCGCGGAAGCGCTTGCCGCACCGGGAGGGTTGACGTGGAGCCACTGGGAACGGGGATCGGATGAAAATGGAGCAAGAGAGCCAGGCTCAGGCGGGCCGGGCTCAAGTGGAGCCGGCTCAAGCGGAAATGTGGCAGTATTTCGCTATGCGGTCTCACAGGAGCGGTCGCGTTTCGAGATCTCCTACTGTTGCCTTCCGGATGGGGATGGCACCGAGACCTTCAAGATGCACGCCGGCCATCACGGGGAGTTCGCGATCGACCCGGCGACGGGAGCGATCCTGCGCATTTCAGTCGAAGCGGACCTGGCGCCAACCCTGCCTATGACGCGCGCCAGCACGATGGTCGAGTACGGCCCCGTCGACATTGGAGGAAAGACCTACATCTGCCCGGTGAAGAGCATCTCCATCTCGAAGTATCGCACCGTGAAGGTTCTTTACGGACTGCCGGGAGAATTCGGAACCTTTGGCCCTTTCGCGACCTCGTTGAACGATGTCTCGTTTACCGACTATCACGTGTTCCGTTCGCAGACACGCATAGTGACCGATTTTGATTCGAGTGTCCCGAATTGAAGTTGCCAACGCCGGTTGGCTTCCTTCCGGCTGGATTCATCCGATTGACATACGAAGTTGCCGTGCCTAGAATTAAACAGGGTGAGTCTACCCTTTTTCTCCAGATAAGCTGAAGATCGGCAGGGGGTTAGCCGATTCTAAGCAAGCCAAGGATTGCTCACAATCTGCGCGCCTTGGGCCGTGGGAGTGAAGACCGAGAGCAGGCAGCATGGCGGAAGTCCGTGTCAGCCCGCGCGAGCGGCTGGTGCTTACGGCCATCATCGAGCTTTACATCGCAACCGGGGAACCGGTGGCCTCGCAGGCGATTGCCACGCAGTTCGCCGATCGCGAAGGCTTGAGCTCTGCCACCGTCCGCAACGTGATGGCCACGCTCGGCGAAGCGGGATTACTGGAACAGCCCCACACCTCAGCCGGCCGCGTTCCCACGGCAGCGGCTTTCCGCTATTACGTCGAGCAAATCACGCAGCAGGGCAGGCTGGCGGCGAGTGTGCAGGCCAACGGAATCGGCGCGAGCGCGGCCAGCATCAATCCGACCATGCTCAACAACCCATCGCTGCTGAGCGAACGGCGCCGCGAGCAGATCGAAGACAGTTTCACGGGCGTGAACAGCTCCAACGAATACCTGGAGCGGACTTCGCACGTGCTGGCGCTTATTTCGAGCGGCCTGGGCGTGGCCTTGGCCAGTTCGCCAGGCGGACAGGTTCTCGAGCATATTCACTTTTCCCGCTTGTCGACGGGCCGCGTGCTGGCCGTCCTCGTGACGCAGAACGGCGCGGTGCTCGACCGCGTGCTCACCCTCGATCGTGAGCTTTCGCATCTCGAGCTTGAAACCGCTGCGCGCTACCTGAACGAGAACTTCCGCGGCTGGCTCATTGAACGCATCCGTGCCGAAGTGGCGCGGCGCGTGGATGCCGAGCGCGAAGCCTACCGCCAGATGCTGGCCTCGGTTGAGGAGCTTTGCCGCAAAGGCGCGCTGGCCGGTGGTGAAGCGCCTCCGGCGATCTTTGTCGACGGGATGGCCAACCTGATCACCGCGGAGTTGGATCGCGAGCGGCTGCGCCAGATGCTGCTGGCTCTTGAAGCCAAGCAGCGCCTGGTTGAGCTGCTCACCGCCTATGTGGACGGACGTCAGCAGGAAGTGCGCGTGGTCGTCGGCCTGGACGAAGCCTCGCCTGCCATGCAGGACCTGGTGCTGATTGGCGCGCCGGCTCGCCTCGGCGGAGGGACGCTGGGCACCGTGGCCGTGATTGCGCCCACCCGCATCCAGTACCAGGAGATGATTCAGGCGGTGCGCTACATCGCCGGCCTCTCCGAGCGCATCCTGGCCGAGCGGGTTATGGACGGTCCCGCCGATTGGGAGATTCCCGCGGACAAGGGACAATAACGGGCGCTCAAACCGCACCGGGCCCGCACGATAAGAACTCACGATAAAATAGAAATGAAGCCCGACGAGGGTCGGTTATCCGTTCGCACTGATCCCAACGGATCGATCGCCGCCTCGGGGCGCCTTTTGCATTTCCCGCCAGAATGCATCGGAATCAGGCAGATTTGATTTTTCGGAGAGATCGTAGAGTTATGTCCAAGAAGGAGAAAGAGTTGACCGTGCTGGAACCTCAGGATGCTGCGCCCGGCGTACCCGCGGAAGACCTCGGATTTGGTCCGGAAGCTGCGCCTGCGCCGCCTGAGATTCAATCCAGCCGCGTCGAAATGGAGCAGTTGAAGGGCGAGCGCGATCAGCTGATCGACCGCCTGGCCCGCCTGCAGGCCGAGTTTGAGAACGCCCGCAAGCGTGCCGAGCGGGAGCGCCTCGAGTTCCGCGACTACGCCGTCGGCAACGTTGTCGAGCAGTTTCTGCCCGTCATCGACAACTTCGAGCTGGCCTTGAAGTCGAATGGCACCGCGGAGCAGCTGCGTCATGGCGTCGAACTGATCGTGAAGCAGATGGAAGAGGTGTTGCGCCAGCTGCAGGTCAATCCCATCCCCACCGTCGGCGAGGCCTTCGACCCCCGCATTCACGAGGCGCTGGGCTCGGTCGAGCGCGACGACGTGCCCGACCAGCATGTCGCCGAGGAGATTCGCCGCGGCTACAAGATCCGCGAGCGGCTGCTGCGCCCGGCCATGGTGCGCGTCAACCACAATCCAAAACAGATCGCTGAATAACAGGCCGTAACAGGATCGGTGCTGGCCCATTAATGCCCAACCCATCCGATGAGTCCTTCACCCGGTAAATGAGTTCTAATAAAGAATGAGTACCAAGACAAACGTGAGCAAAGCAGATTTTTACGAGGTTCTCGGCGTTTCGCGGGACGTGAGCGAGCAGGAGTTGAAGAGCGCCTATCGCAAGCAGGCGCTCAAGTATCATCCTGACCGCAACCCGGGCGACCACGTCGCAGAAGAGAAGTTCAAGCAGGCCAGTGAGGCCTACCAGGTGCTGAGCGACGCCGACAAGCGCGCCGCGTACGACCGCTACGGCCACGCGGGCGTTGGTGGGCAGGGCGGCTTCAATGGCGGTCCATTTGCCGGCGGCGTGGATATTGGCGACATTTTCGGCGACCTGTTCGGCGAGATGTTCAACCAGGCCGGCGGGCAGCGCAGCGGATCGCGCCAGCAGCGCGGCGACGATCTGCGTTTCGATCTGACCATCGACTTTGAAGACGCCTTCTTTGGCAAAGAGACTGAGGTCAAGATTCGCCGCCTTGAAACCTGCGCCGCCTGCCACGGCAAGGGCACGGCTTCGAGCCGCGGACCCAGCGTCTGCGGCCAGTGCCAGGGCCGCGGCCAACTGCGCTATCAGCAGGGATTCTTCTCCGTGGCGCGCACCTGCAATGCCTGCGGCGGCACCGGCCAGGTCATCGGCGACCCCTGCACCACCTGCCGCGGACAGTCCCGTATTACGTCCGACTTCAAGCTCAATATCAAGGTGCCGCCGGGAGTGGAAGAAGGCACGCGCATCCGCTACACCGGCGAGGGCGACGCGGGGCGCTCGGCTGGTCCGCGTGGCGACTTGTACGTCGTGCTATCGGTGCGGCCGCATGATTTCTTTGAGCGCCACGGCTACGACCTGCATTGCGTGATTCCCATCAGCTTTCCCCAGGCCGCGCTGGGCGCCGAGTTCGAAGTTCCCGGCATCGATGGCCCCATCAACATCAAGGTGCCTGAAGGCACGCAGAGCGGCAAGGAGATCCGCATTCGCGGGCGCGGCGTTCCTTACCTCAACGACAAGGGCAACGGCGATTTGATTGTGAAGGTGCTGGTGCAGATTCCGCGCAAGCTCTCGCGCCAGCAGCGCGAACTGGTCAGCAAGCTGGCCGAGTCGCTCAGCGTGGATAATAAGCCAACCTCGCCCGGGCTGCTGGATAAGATGAAGGATCTGTTCAACTAGGGAAATGATTGTCCGAAGGAAGCTATGCCTGTCGTTTTCCGTCAAAGTGGCTTCCGGTTCTTCTTCTATTCCAACGAGGGAACTCCTCGCGAGCCGATGCATGTTCATGTCGAGAAAGACAATGCAGAAGCCAAATTCTGGCTGAGTCCAGAAGTTCGCGTAGCTTACGATGATGGTTACGATGCTCGCACGCTTCGCGGGTTGCTGGTTACAGTCGACCTTAATCGAGGTCATATCGAGAGGGCATGGAATGAGTTCTTCGGCTGAGGCGACGCGAGTGCGATTCGACGAGGACAATATGTGGGTCGAACTGAGCGACGGCCGCACCGTCGGAGTTCCGCTTGCCTGGTTTCCCCGCCTTCTGCGCGCAACCGTAGAACAGCGCGGCCAAGTGAGAATCAGCAGCCGCGGCCTGCATTGGGATGCTTTAGATGAGGACATTTCTGTCCAGGGCTTGCTCGCCGGCCTCGGCGATCAGAGCGCGCCGAACAAAACTTTTGCGGCGTAGACACTCCGGCCCTGGTCTCCCATCCAGAGCTAACCCAGCACAGTCAATTTGCCGGACAATGCGCAAATCCTCGCGACTCAAGTAGCCCACGGATCAATGACCGGCACTCCAACAGCGAGGAACGGAGCCGCATCGCGCGTGGCGACCGCGAAACCGTGCGCGGCGGCGATGGAGGCAATTTGGCAATCGGCTACCGAGATCGAATACCCACGTGCCGAAGCGCGGCCCGCAAGCGCTGCATACACCACGGCGGCTTCGCTTTCGAAGGCGAGAAATCGATCGGCGAAGTAGTTCGTGAGGATTGCCTGTACCGCCGTCGCCATGCCTCTCTTTCGCTTACCGACTGGAAGGAGCGCGACGCCGAGTAGCACTTCCACGAGGACAGGGGCGCACAGATAGAGCGACTCTTTAGTTTGACGATCCAGCCACGCAGCTACGGCCCGATCGGCGAGCGGCTTCAACGGCTCCGAGATCACGTTCGTGTCAAGAACGATCACGAGAATTCCGCCGGTTCAGCCGGTCTTGAATCGCGAGTGATGTTGAGCTCAATGCCGCCAAAGCGGCGTCCGAGCGCAGCTAATTGTGAGCCGAGTCCCGCAGCCGAATGAGTGGATACGGCGTCTTCCAGAATCTTGCGAATCTCGGCCTCGGTGCTTCGTCCGTTACGGGCGGCGCGCAACTTGAGCGCGCGATGGGTTGCGTCGGGAATGTTGCGAACGGTGACTGCGGGCATTCGATATCGCTCCTGTACTTGACGATATCAATGATAGCATAATACAAGAAGTGATCGCATTGTGTCTGCGCGCTATTCAGAGCGAAGAATTCTCCGCCGGGATCATGCTCGCCTCGCAAGGAACAAACTCCTGCACTTCGAGCCGTTCGTCGCGCTTGAGATAGCCCTTGCGGCGAAACCAGTCTTCCATCGCCGGCTGCAATCGATCGAGCGGGACGCGATGGCCGGCTTCCAACAGGCCATCGGCTACGGGCAGCGTATCGTCAAAGACCGGATCGTTGGTGAAGTTGCGCATGGCGAAGTTGTCGATCCAGCGGATGGGGCAGGGGTGGGTCGCGCCCGAGGCGTCGACGCGCTGGATGGAGATGCGCCGCACGAACATGATTCCACTCTAACGGACGAACGCCAATGCGAGCGCGGCGAGCCTGCGGAGTTCAGCGCCCGATGGTTGGTGCGCGTCTGCCCGATGGCGCCGCGCGGACCAAAACTAATCCTGCCCGCACGTCAACGAATTCAGTCAAGCCTCGTCTAGCTGAGTGAGCAGCCTCGCCGACTGCTCAGAACTCAAGAAGTGGTATCTCCGTCTGGTTGCGGAAGAAACTCGTTCGCATCAGAGACCGCCATCCCGATTTGCTCGTTGACCCGATTTGCTCGTTGAGAGGAGCATCGCTCTATGAAACTTGGATTTTGGACTAAGCATGCAGGCCGGTCTGTTTTGTTTACTGGCCTGCTGGCACTCGCCTGTATTGCGCTGCGAGCGCAAAACGACGCACCGCCGCCGGGCCCCTACGGCCACCGCGGCCCCAACCCCGAACGGCAAGTCGAGATGCTCACGCACGTCCTGTCGCTCAGCCCGGAACAACAGACACAGGTGAGGGGCCTGCTCACCGAGCAGGGCCAGAAGATGGAGGAGTTGCGCAAGTCTGCTGGCGGTTCCGACGCTTCCGGTCAGGCCGCGCCGCCCAGCCGCGAACAGATGGAAGCGATCCGCAACGACACGGACGCCAAAATTAATGCGCTCTTGACCGAGGAGCAGAAGCCGAAGTTCGCCGCCTGGCAGCAGGAGCGCAAGCAGAGAATGGAGCACCGCGAAGGCGGTCCGCCACCTCCCAATGCTTGAAGCGGACAGATGATCGCATCTGCGATGCGGTAAGTGGTCAAAATGAATCGGGGCGCCTCTTAGAGAAAGCGCCCCGTTCTTTTATTGCCTTCATGAGTTGGTGTCCTCATGAGTTGCTGCGTCATGAATTTCTGCCTTGAGCCTATTGCCTGGGCTCCGCGGGAACCTTGGCGTCCTTCCCTTGCTGCGCATCCACATGGAAGCGCTTGAAGTCGGTGTCGCGCTCGGTAAAGTGCTGGCGAATGCCTTTGAGCAGCAGCAGGCGCCCCTCCACTGTGGCATCGAGGCCGGTCGGCAGCCAAAGCTCGCCGTTGATGGGCGATTGCTCGAAGTGGAAGTTTGAGCCCTTCTGGATGGTAGCCAGCAGACCGCCGCCCACCTTGAAGTTATCTGCGAAACTCACGTCCAGGTGCGCCACCTCGCGGTCAGCTTCATCAACCCACATCGTACCCTGCATCTTCTTCGAGGCGTCTTCGGCGAGACCATGCGTCTTTGCATCTTTGCGGCCTTTGAAATCGAACACGATGCAAGGCCGGCCGTGGTAGAGCTCGCGGCGGGGATGGCTCACATCCATCAAGCCGAGAATCTGCGAGACGCTCACCTGGTTGCCCTCCATCGACTGGCCCGGCGGCGTTTTTTCCGCCTTCTCCACCCGCCTGGTTACACGCTCGGTCTCTTTTTTCTGCCCCTTGTCGTCGAGCGGCCTGCCGTCCTCTTTCACCAGCCGGCGAATCTCATGCGTGTTGGCGAAGAAGACTTCGTACTCCTCGCTCTCTGTCTTTTTCACCTTGCCATTCGGATCGATGTCCTCCGTTATCTCGGTTGAGGTGTAGGTATAGTTCTCGCGCACCTTGTCGAGCTGCTTCTGGTGCTGCTCGACTTCGACCATGAGCTGGTGGACCTCCGGCAGCGGCGCGCTTGCTGCCGGCTGCGGCGGAGACTGTGCGCCGGGCTGCGCATCCGGCTCCCCGCTGAGGCGAAACGCAAGCAGCAAAACGCACATCAAACACAATGGGCATACGGCGCGCGTGCGCGTCCTGCGTACGCCCTGGTTCGGTATGAGCGCGTTGGCCACCTGATGTTGGACCGAAAAGGCTGTGGGAAAGATGCAAAGCCGCCTGACTTCCCATAGTATTCGATCACGCATGAGTGAACGGTTCGAACTGATTTGCCGTGGTATAAGG
>JBEKVS010000192.1:0-11149 GCA_049513795.1 Occallatibacter sp.
CCGGCAACCGCCAGCGGGCTATCGAAGCTGGTGTTGTTGACGGTCACCGACTGCACCTCCGGCGGATCGTAGAAGGCGCTCTGCTCGAAGATACCGTTCAGAACACGATCGTAGAAGATGCCGAAGCCGCCGCGGATGGAGGTCAGCCCACGACCGTCGGGGTTGTAAGCGAAACCAACGCGCGGAGCGAAGTTGGCACTATACGTGGGGTCGATGGTCTTTCCGTAGGGCGAGCACTGCACCTGCGCGGAGTAGGTCTGCGCCGTTCTGCAGGCCGACCCTTGCGGGAAGATGATGCCGTTGGCGTAGGTGGCCGGAAGCAGCGCAAAGCCGCCGACGACCTGGCCGGGGTTGAAGTTGCCTGTGGTTGGATCGATGGTCGGCGCCAGTTGCGGACTGTAGAGTGCGGGATCGAAGTTGGCCAGGATGTTGGCCTTGTCGTCCGGGGAGGGCAGATTGCTCCAGCGCAGGCCAAGGTTGAGCGTGAGTTTGTGGGTCAGCTTCCAATCGTCCTGAATATAAGCTTCGCTGTTCAAGTACTGAAGGTCGGGAATGGTGTCTTTGTTTTGCTGGGTATACTGCGAGACGTTGCCGAGCAGAAAATCGGCAAACGGAACATCGCCAGTCAGGCCAGTGCCGAAGTTGAAGCTAGCTTCGCCGGCAACGGCATTTTCGCTCTTCAGCATTTGCTGCAACTGGAAGCCCAGTCGCAAGGTGTGTTTGCCCAGCGTCATGGCCAGGTTGTCAAAGTAGCTCCTGTCCAAGTTGCGCTCTTTCCACGGAGTAGAGCCGGCGGAAAAGCCGGTGATGCCTGTGATGTTTACTGCGGGCAGGCGGCCGTAGGGATCCTTGAATTCTTCCGTGCCGGACTGCAGAGAACTAAGAGCTGAAGCGGAATCGGCAAAGGGCGTGCCGATGAAGCTCGAGTGATATGTGCCCTGGGAGTAGACGAACTCGACTTCATTCACCACGGTCGGCGAAATGGTCCAGGTCAGGTTACCCACCACGTTCTTGCCCGGCGAATCAACAGCGGCGGCAGCTACGCTGGGGTAGTTGTTACCTGCCCAAAGGCCCAACGGCTCGGTCACCGGCATAATGTCGTTCATGCCGCGCGCATAGAAGTGCAGCTTGTCATTGAAATAGTGGTCGATGCGGACGATGTCATCCCGATAGCTGTTTTCGGCGGGAAGGTTGAGCGTAAGCAGGCCAGTCGCGTTGGCGTTCGGCGAAAAGAGGCTGGTGAGATAGACCTGCGAGTTCAGGCTGAAAGCGCTGCTGGGGATGGTGGAGGTGTTGGTGCTTGCGTCGTAGACGGCTTGCGGATACTGCGCCGTGATGTTGCCGGCAAACGTGCCGCCAACCTCGGCCGTCGTGGGCGCGGTGATGGTGACGCTCGATGCAGCCGAGGTGATCTTGTGCCAGTCTTCTGACCAGAAGAAGAAGGTCTTGTTCTTGGCCTGGTTGTAGACCCTGGGAATATAAACCGGACCGCCGATGGTAAAGCCGTAGACGTTGTGATGGTTCACGCCGGCTTCATTCGGTTCGCCGGCCGCTACCTGGCTTTGCTTGTTGAGCCAGTCGTTGGCATCGAACATGGTGTTGCGCACGTACTCATAGCCTTCGCCGTGGAACGAGCTACCGCCCGCCCGCGTGGCCACCACGATCTGGCCGCCGCCTGAGCGCCCAAACCCAGCATCGTAGTTGCCGCGCTCCAGGGTAATCTCCTCAATCGCGTCCATGCTGGGCTGGTTGACAACCGTGCCGTTCGAGCCCGAGTCGTTGATGTCGGCGCCGTCCACTGTCCAGTTGTTGGCCGTGGTGCGCGCACCATTCACTGACATGGCTGTCCCGCTCGCCGAGGGCTCGTCACCGAGCTGGCTTACGACGCCGGGCTGCAAGGTAAGGAGCTGCTCGAAGTTGCGGCTGCTGATCTCGAGTTCGCGAATCTGCACGCCGGAAATCGTTCCCGCCTGGCCGCTGGTTTCCGTGTCCACCGAGACCGGATTGTCTTCGACTGTCACTGTCGTCGTCACCGCACCTGCCTTGAGCTGCGCGTTGAAGGCATGCTTTTCCGACACGTCGAGGACGATGTTCGTGCCCTTGTATGTCTCAAAGCCCGGAGCCGTCACGGTGATCGAATACGTTCCTGCGGACAGGTTCGTGGCCGTGTAGTTGCCGGCTGCATCGGAGACTACCACGCGGGCCGCGCCGTTGACGCCGTTCTGCGTGATCGTGACCGCGGCATGCGGAATCACTGCACCGGAGGTGTCGGTGACGGAGCCGCTCAGGGTTGCCGACAGTTCCTGGCCACGCGCCATCTGGCTGCCGAATCCCAACAGAAGCGCCACGCATAAAAGCAGATGTAGAGGCCCCAAATTGATACCGATTCTCTGCGCAGAGACGTTGGGGACGTGATGGACAGGTAGACGAAAACAGGAGCGATTGGAAAGCCGATTGATCTCAATCATCGTCTTCACACCTCTTTTTTCTAATTCCGGGTGAACGCCAACCGCTGCGGCGGACTGGCAGTTGAGTTCTGATACTGATACTGAAAAAAGAAGAGAACGGTCAGCGGGTCATTCACCTGGGATATTCAGAAAGGGCGCAACAAAAGCCTGCCCGTGCGAGCCATCTTGCTGCTCAGATTGCACGGCCGCTCTCGGAGCAGGAACTCCGAAACAGACTCTTGAGCTTCTACGTCACATCCCCCAAGTGTTTCAATTCGGACCACCCGCGCCAACCATCTGCCGGAGAAGTCTCGCATTCGATTTATTGCGGCCGCCACCGAAGCTTTATTCGCGTCGTGCCCGGTTTGCAGCGATCTTCAGAGAATCCTTTGTTGAAGAAACATTAAGACCAATCCCGTGCAGAATGCAAGAGTAATTTTGAAAAAAATGGCATGAAACGATCAATCTTTTGAGAAATTCGTTGGGACAAGGCCAAAATTGCACCAATTCAGATGCATCTTGGCCCGCGCGCATGCAGAGATTATTTCCCTAAAGAAACGCAGATCGCACCCCGCAGGATGCGGACGGAGGACGGCATCTCCACGGCATGCGAAACCCATAAGGTTGGCGAAAGGAAATGGCTCGGAATCTACACGCGCATGACGCGGATTCCCTGCCGCTCAAACGGCATCACACTCTCGGCAGAAGCGCCGGTGTCGGTGATCAAGATGTGGATCTCGTTTGCCGGGCAGATAAATGCCGGACTCACCTTGCCCAGCTTGCTTGAGTCCGCGCACACAATCACTTGCTTCGATTGCTTCATCATCTTGCGGTAGACAAGAGCTTCATCGGTCTCGAGGGTGGTCGCGCCGCGTTCGGTGTCCAGCCCCGTCACGCTCAGGAACACCTTGTCCATGTACACGTCGGCAAGAAAGTCCATCGCGGCGTTCCCAGTCAACGAAAACGACCATGCCCAAGGCACCACGCCACCGGTAAGGTAGGTGCGGATGCCCGGCTGATTGCACAGCTCCATGCCAATATTGATGGCGTTGGTCACCACCCGGATCTTGTCCCGATGGCGCAGACTGCGGCCAATATGCGTCGTGGTGGTGCCCGCCGTCAGTCCCACGCTTTCGTTTGCCATCACCAGCTCGGCAGCGGCCAACCCGATACGCCGCTTCTGTTCCGCAAAGCGCTGTTCACGAGCCAGGAATGAGCTGTCATAGCGGAACGGTTCGTAGAGCAGCGGCTCAACCAGTGTGGCTCCGCCGTGCGTGCGCCGGATCAACCCGCGGTTTTCGAGGCGCACCAAATCGCGCCGGATGCTGGGCGCGGAGGAACCGGCCACGGCAAGAATCTCCTCGATGGTTGCGCTTCCGGTCCGAAGCAGGAACTTGACGATCAACTCGGAACGGCGATTAATGGCGTCGGACATACCTCGCCGATTCTAACCGCTCCACCATGTAAGCTTGCAACCCTATTTCGCTAATTTTGAAGAATAGTGCCACTTTTTTCAAAATGGTAATCATTCGCTTGATTGATTTGCCCCTAATTGATCGATTTCGAGCTTTGACTGTTAAGAGAATGCCCACTGAGAGAACCTGCCTGATTTGGCTCATGAACTCCGGCAGTCGGGCGAACGACGTGCGGGTGGGACGAAGTCCAAACTAGCCATTCCGCTTCGCCCTCGGCGCGGCAGCCCGCTCACTTTGGTGGAGCGCTGGATTGGAAGATATACGCAGCATTGAGATTCTTGCAGAGCACTCTCCCTTGTGATGGTGGTCACATCCAGTCGTGCAGGCCCGGTAGCAGACTCTCGCTGAAAGTGATTCACCTCACTTGGAAAGGGCAATTTATGTCGACAGCAGTAGCAGGGATTCAAGATGCAATTTTTGAGGAAGCATTCGCCACTATTCATAAGGAGGGCGTGCGTTCCCGGTATGACAATTTCATTGGCGGAGAATGGGTGGCTCCGATTCAAGGCAAGTACTTCGCCGATTACAGCCCAATCAATGGCGTGAAGCTCGCCGAGTTCGCGCGGTCGTCGGCAGCTGACGTCGAAACCGCTCTCGACGCCGCACACGCAGTCAAGGACGAGTGGGGCAGCACATCGCCTGCCGCCCGTGCTGCCGTTCTCAACCGGATCGCCGATCGGATGGAAGAGAACCTCGAACTTCTGGCCCTGGTCGAAACGCTGGACAACGGCAAGCCTATTCGCGAGACGCGCAACGCCGATGTCCCCCTGTCGATCGACCACTTCCGCTACTTCGCAAGCTGCATCCGCGCTGAAGAAGGCTCAGCAGGCGAGTTGGACAAGGACACCGTTGCCTATCACTTCAAGGAACCGATGGGCGTGGTCGGGCAGATCATTCCGTGGAATTTTCCCTTGTTGATGGCCGCGTGGAAGATAGCGCCGGCAATCGCGGCTGGAAATTGCACGGTGATCAAGCCGGCTTCGAATACACCCCTCAGCGTGCTTACCCTGATGGGACTGATCGGCGACATCGTCCCTCCGGGTGTCATCAATGTCGTGACTGGACCGGGCGGCGAGATCGGCAAGTCGCTGGCCGGGAATCCGCGCATCGCCAAGATCTCATTCACCGGAGAGACAACCACCGGCCGCCTGATCATGCAATATGCGTCCGAGCCAATCATTCCGCAGACCCTGGAACTGGGTGGCAAGTCGCCGAACATCTTCATGGCCGACGTGATGGATCGAGACGATGACTTCCTCGACAAGGCGCTGGAAGGATTTGCGCTGTTCGCGTTCAACAAAGGGGAAGTCTGCACCTGCCCGTCCCGCGCGCTCATTCATGAATCGATTTTCGATCGGTTCATGGAACGCGCCGTTGCCCGTGTAGCAAAGATCAAGGTGGGTAACCCGCTCGATCCTGAGACACAGATGGGTGCCCAGGCGTCGCGCGACCAACTGGAGAAGATTCTCTCCTATATCAAGATCGGGAAAGAGGAAGGCGCACGCTGCATGACTGGCGGCGAGCAGGCGCATCTGGGCGGCGATCTGGAGAATGGCTACTATGTAAAGCCGACCGTCTTCGTGGGAGATAACAAAATGCGTATCTTCCAGGAAGAAATCTTTGGCCCGGTCCTCTCTGTAACCAAGTTCAGGACGATCGAAGAAGCGCTTGAAATAGCCAACGATACGCCCTACGGTCTCGGCTCGGGCGTCTGGTCGCGCAACGGTACAGATGCCTATCGCCTGGGACGTGGAATCAAGGCGGGACGCGTATGGACCAACTGCTATCACCTTTATCCGGCCGGCGCGGCTTTCGGCGGCTATAAAGAGTCGGGCTTCGGGCGCGAGACGCACAAGATGATCCTCGATCACTATCGGCAGACCAAGAATCTGCTGGTGAGCTATAGCCCGAAGGCGTTGGGGCTGTTCTAGGAAACCTCTGCAGAGCGGCTCGTGGTGACCATTGAGTCAGATGAGCCGCGATGCGGGGCCAGGTTTGCAAAAGGTATTGGGAACGAGCGGCTGTTGTTCACTTGTAGCGATTCCTGCGGAAGCTGATTTTCAGCCTCCGCAAGCACCGCAAGCACTACAGAAATCCTCGCCATCCCTGGCAATAACCACTTAACACGGCGGAAAGGAAAAACAAAATGGCGAAAACAATGAAGGCTGCGGTAGTTCGTGAATTTGGCAAGCCCCTGGTGATCGAAGAGGTGGCAATTCCGGAACCGGGTCCGGATGAGATTCAGATCAAGATGGAGGCATGCGGCGTATGTCATACCGATCTGCACGCCGCGGAAGGCGACTGGCCAATTAAGCCGACGCCACCCTTCATCCCTGGACACGAGGGTGTCGGGTACGTGTCCGGCGTGGGCAGGAACGTGAAGACAGTCAAGGAGGGCGACCGCGCGGGCATCGTCTGGCTCTACTCCGCCTGCGGACACTGCGTAGATTGCCTGGCTGGCCAAGAGTCCTGCTGCACAAAAGCACAGTTCGGCGGCTACACCAAGAACGGCGGCTATGCGGAGTATGCTGTGGCCGATCCGAACCATGTCGCTCATCTACCCTCGAACGTGGGATTCATTGAGGTCGCGCCGATCATCTGCGCGGGCGTCACAGTATACAAGGGTTTGAAATCCACTGAGGCCAAGCCGGGCGATTGGGTTGTCATCTCCGGTGTCGGCGGTCTTGGTCACCTGGCTGTGCAATATGCCAAGGCAATGGGCTTCCGTGTTGCAGCTGTGGATGTGTCGGAAGAGAAACTGGCCTTGGCTCGTCACCTCGGTGCAAAACTCACCGTCAACGCCAGAGAGCAGGATCCCGCGGCCTTCTTCCAAAAGGAGATTGGGGGAGCCAAGTCGGTGCTCGTGACGGCTCCCTCCACCGGCGCGTTTGCGCAGGCCATCGGCATGGTGCGCGCTCGTGGATCGATCGTTCTGAATGGCCTGCCTCCGGGATCGTTCCCTCTGCCCATCTTTGAAGTGGTGCTGAAGGCCTTGACCATTCGCGGCTCCATCGTGGGCACACGATTGGATCTGGCCGAGGCACTCGCGTTCGCCGGAGAGGGTCTCGTCAGCGCCACCACGAAGGCCGAGAAGCTCGAAGACATCAACGATATCTTCAAGCGGATGCACGCCGGTGCGATCGATGGCCGCATTGTGTTGGACATAGCTGGATCGCAGACCGACAGCGTAGTTGCGGAAGAAGGCGTTCTCGCCCACGTATAGGCTTCCTGCACTATGTGAAGGACCTGGAGAGCCCGGGCATGGGGTTCGGGCTCTTCCGGATTGTTCAAGCCGCAAACGATAAAAGAGCTATCGTGCCCTGCAGGGTACAGCAATTGTGGAACGTTTTTTTGGAGGAAGATTTGAAGAGCGTATTCGTGGTGGGAGCTGGTCCCGCCGGTCTTTTCGCCGCACAGAAAATAGCCTTGGCGGGGCATGAGGTTTTCCTTTTCAATCGGGATATCAAACCGGGCGGACTTGCCGAGTATGGAATTTATCCGGCGAAGACGACCATGAAGGCCGGTTTGCGCAGGCAGTTTTCGCGAGTGCTTTCGCTCCCCAATCTTCACTACTTCGGCAACGTGAAGGTTGGCTCCGCCTACGATGTCACTCTTGACGATCTCAAGGCGCTGGCGCCATCGGCGGTGGTGGTTGCATGCGGGGCGCAGGGCTATAACAAGCTCAATCTCTCCGGCGAGAATGCCCGGGGAGTTTATTCCGCCAAAGACTTCGTCTATCACTACAATCAGCTGCCTCCTTACGCTTCGGCGGACTTCTCCACCGGTAGACGCATTGCCGTGGTGGGGATGGGAAACGTGGCGGCCGATATCATGCGATGGTTGCTCGAGGATAGCCCTGGGCGGCAAACCGAAGAAGTTATCGTGGTGGCTCGCCGTGGACCGTATGAAGCAAAATTCGCCGAAAAAGAACTTGCCCACGTCGAAGCTCATCTCGATCGCGACGAATTCAGTCAGGAACTGGAACGCGTGCAAGCGCGCTGCGTTGCCTGCGGTCAGGATGTGTCGGTGGAGAAGATCGGCGAAGCGACGTTTCCATGCTTGCGCAAGGACGGTCTCGTCCACGCCTCGCCGAAGCTGACGTTTCGCTTTCTCTGCTCTCCCAAAGAGATCATCGTTGGACCCGATGGCCGAATCAGGCAGTTAGTGGTGACGGAAAACGATCTGGTGCTGCGCGACGACGGCAGTACCGGAGCTAAGGCAACCGATAATACTTCTGTCCTCGACGTGGATACGCTGATTTTTGCAATCGGAGACAAACACGATCCGGGACTGGGATTGCCGATGGGGCCGGATGGCTATGCAACCAGGCCGAATCTCGAATCGCCATCGGAGCCGGTCTACGAGATGTGGGACCCGCAGACGGCCAAGGCCCTCGATGGGACTTTTGTTGCGGGCTGGGCCAGGCGCGCCAGCACAGGCTTGGTGGGCATCGCACGCCACGATGGCGAAAACGCCGCGGGCAAGGTCATTGAGTACCTGAAGACCGAGCCCGAGAAAAGCTCGCTCCGTCCATTCGAAATAGAGGCCTTGCTTGAGAGCAAGGGGCTTCACGCGGTGAACAAGAGCGATCTGCTCACACTCGCGCGCGTTGAAGAGCGCGAAGCGAGAGCGCGTGACCTGGTGAGCTTCAAATACTCCGACAACAGCGAGATGCTGAACGCCATCGTGCAGGAAAAGGTGGCGGCCAAGGCGTCTCAGGCCGCAAGACAGCTTCTTGCAACTTCGGAAACATCGGCAACGGAGTCTTTCGAAGTTACAGCCGTATAGGATCGCGACTCGTTTCGTATGACTCGGTGAATACTCGAACTTGTTTCATAAATAGCTTTTGACGATAAGGAGGCATCCCTCAGGGGTTAAAGCCCGCTGTTTATGCACCCTTCACGGCGCGGCTGGAGCCGTGCCTTTTCAAAGCACCATTTATGCAACCATTTCTAGAAACGCTGAAGTGGAGAAGCGATCAAGGATTTTTACAAATGGGAACCAGGTTCCCATCAACAAGGAAGACATACCATGCCATACGTAATTACCGACAACTGCATCAAGGATTTACTCTGCGTCAATGTTTGCGCTACGGACTCCATCCACCCCAACCAGGATGATACGGATTTCGCTGGGAGTACGCAGGTCTATATCGACCCCAACGAATGCATCGAATGCGGAGCATGTGCCGACGCGTGCAGTTCGAATGCCATCCACATAGCCGACGAACTGCCGCCGGACAAGATAGAGTTTGCCGAACGGAATGCGGCCTTCTACGCATCCAGATAGGGAGCGGAAACAGCTCAGGATCATTCCTTCACCTTGAAACTGGACGTGCTCGTTACAGTTCCTCCAGCCGTGGTGATCGCGATCTGTCCTGTTTTTGCCTCCTCCGGTACGGTCGCGGTCACTTTGGCGTTGGAGTCCACGCTGAAGCTCGTGGCAGCCACCCCGCCAAACCTCACCTCGGTCGTCCCTGTGAGGCTGACCCCGGTGATGGTCACTTCGGTTCCCACCTTGCCGCTGCTCGGCGTGAAGCTCTTGATCTGCGGCGTCACGTAGAAGATCACGATTGTTTTCAGTGTGCCGCTGGGTGTAACGACGGTCACCGGGCCGGTGGTCGCGCCGGCCGGTACGATGGCCTTGATCTCAGTGCTGGAGATAACCGTGAACGCTGCCGCTATGCCATTAAAGAGGACTTCACTCGCGCCGGTCAGATTGTTCCCTACAATCGTCACTGTCGCTCCCGTGTTCGCCGACTTTTGCAACGGCTTCACAAATGGTGTCTGTGTGGTTGGCGTGGACAGACTGTAAACCGTACCGAGGCCGTAGGTTCCGCCGGAGTAGGTCGTCCCGTAGAAGGTACCGTTGGTTTCCTGAAGCAGTCCGCCTTCCGGCTGGCTGCCGTCCGCGCAGTTCGCTTGCGAGCAGAAGCTGTAGAGCGTGGTGAGCTTGCCCGCGGGAGTGATTTGGAAGAGTGTGCCGCACCCGCCATTACAGGCAGTGGTGTTGGCTCCGCCCGCATAAGTCGTTCCGTAGAAGTTTCCGTCGGAGCCTATGATCATTGCTCCGTACGGAGTGGATCCATCCTTGCAGTCCGTAAGAGAACAGAAGGTGTAAAGCACGGTGATCTCGCCCGCTGGGGTGGCTTCGTAGATGGTACCGGCGCCGTTGCCACCGCCGATGTCGGTCCCATAAAAGTTCCCATTGTTGCCCTCAATCACCGCACCGCTGGACCCGGCTACCTGCGCGGGTTCGAAGGTATGCAGCGGCGTGACCTTGCCAGCGGGAGTCATTTCGTAGAACGTGCCGGTGCCGCTGCCGTCAAAGCTTCCGCCTTCGAGCGTTGCCCCATAGAGGTTTCCGTTGCTGCCCGCGGCCAGGCTGACGTTCGGATAGTCGCCGTCCGTGCCGTCGAAACTATGCAGCTTGGAGAACACCCCCGCGCTGTCAATTTGAAAGGCCGTACCGGAGTTCAAGGTGCCTCCGCCAATCGAGGTAGTGCCATATAAAATGGCGGCGTTGTTCGACGCAGTCAGCGTGACCACCGGGTTGGCGCCATCGGTTCCGGCGAAGTCGTGCAGCGTAGTGCGGTCGCCCAAGGAGTCGATTGTGAACACGGTGCCATCGTTATTGGTCCCGCCATACATGGTCGTCCCGTAAAATCCGTTCGCGTTCACCAGCAGCCCTGCATTCGGCTTGGATCCGTCCAGGCAAGGTGCGCCGCCCAGGCAGAAGGTGTAGAGCGTGGTCAGCGTGCCCTCAGTGGTAACTTTGAAGACCGTGCCGCCGCTGCCGGTGCTCACGGTTGTCGTCCCATACAGTTGCCCGTCTTCGCCCTGAACCAGGGTGACGAAGTGGGGGTTGGCGCCGTTGCTTCCGTCGAAGCTCAGCAAGCTGTTGAAATTCGCCTGCGCAGACGAAAGAATCGCGGTGGCGACATAGAACACGGAGAGGATGCAGGCCATTTTCGAGAAGCTAAGCTTCGGGTTTCCCGCTGATGTGGACGTGGACCGCCTATTAAGTGACGTCGTGGCGACCAAAGTTGCAGGCCGTGTGCTGCGAGTCGAGTTTTTCATTGCCGCCTCCGTGAATCTGATGTCGTAATCAGCCTTCACCGAGTAACGCGACAAGTCGCAGGAAGGGGGGTCATTCCCGTGCCGATCTTGCTATCCGCGCCCCAGCCGTCGGCTCAAATCACATTGGAGGAGGGGCTTGGTTGAAGTT
>JBEKVS010000193.1:0-11129 GCA_049513795.1 Occallatibacter sp.
GAGCGGATTTGGATATTCTCCTCCGACGGATAACCTGATTCCCACGTCGCTGGCGTTCCCGGCGACAGCAGTGGGCGGCCAGCCGTCCGCGCCGATGCCGGTCTTATTGACCAATCTGGGCGACTTGCCGCTGACGTGCATCGTTACCTGGACCGGAACCGGGCCGACGAACCCCAGCAGTTGCACCGCTCAGCCATCGAGCGGGGAGTTCACCGTGTCGTCGAACACCTGCAACGGGCTGCTGGCTGGTCATGCGGGATGCAACATCGGCGTGGTGTTTGCCCCCACGGCCCTCGGTCCGCAATCCGGCGCGCTTACGGTATACGACGCGCTACGCACGCAGACGGTTCCCCTCAGCGGTACGGGCGTACAAGACGCCGTGCTCAACGTGAGCCCCACCAGCTTGAGCTTTGCAGTTCAAAACGTGGGTGTGGCCAGCGCACCATCGCCACTCACCATCACCAACAACGGCGGAGTGGCGGCGGCCAATGTGGCTTTCGAGATTACCGGCTCCGGCGCGGCGAGTTTTGCGACCGGATCGACCACTTGTGGTGCTTCGCTGAGCGCCGGCGCAAGCTGCAGTGTCGAGGTGATCTTTACGCCAAGCTTGGCAGGCGGCAATTCGGCAACCCTGACGGTTGTTTCGGCCACGCAGGGAGCCAACAAGGTGCAGGTGCCGCTGAATGGCGCCGGGCAGGTGACCTCGGGACTCAACATCAGTCCTGCCCAGCTTGCTTTCCCATCAACCGTAGTAGGGGCGATGAGCGCGGCGCAAACGGTCACGGTGACCAATACCAGTCCCCTCGCCGCCAGCCAGTTGCTGGTTTCGCTGACGGCCGGGTTCGCATTGGTGCAGGACACATGCACCGCGACTTTGGCGGCGAGCGCAAGCTGCACCGTGGGGGTGATCTTTGCGCCCTCGAGCGCGGGGCCGGCCACAGGCACGCTGAATGTGACATCGGCCTCAATCATGAACTCTGCCGATGTGGCGTTGAACGGAACGGGCGCTGCTGCTGCGGCTATCCAGGTTATGCCCGCGACGCTCAGCTTCGCGACTACCGGTGTGGGGCTGACCAGCAGCGCGGCCCAGGTTACGGTGACCAACAGCGGGGCTGTTTCCGCCCTTGCCGATCTGACTTTGGCAGTGCCGTCGGGATTTCAATTGGCGAGTAATACCTGCCCGGCGACGCTGGCGCCCGGCGTCAGCTGCAATGCCGCAGTGCAGTTTGCGCCAGCGTCGGCGGGGGTGCAGACGGGTAACCTTACCGTAACAAGCAGCACGCTGGCCACGGGCGCTTCGGTGGTATTGCAAGGCACCGGATTTGACTTCACCGTGACGCTGAGCGGGTCGGGCTCGCAAAGCGTGGCCGCGGGTCAGACAGCGAGCTACAAGCTGGTTCTGACTCCGCTCAACGGGTCCTCAGGGGCCTTTGCTTTCGAATGCGATTCGCTTCCCGAATATGCTCTGTGCGCGTTTAACCCGGGGACCGAAACGCTGACGACGGGCGTGATCGGCAATGTGACGGTTGGGGTGTCAACGGGGAGTGCTACAACTTCCCGTGGTGTGAGAGGGATCCGGTTTTTGGGCGTCGCTCCCTTGGCCTGTGGGCTTCTGTTGCTGCCGCTGGGCTGGAAGGGTCGCCGCAGGATTTTGCGGGCGTGGGTTCTTCTCATCCTGCTTGGGGTTCTGGCCGGCGGTGTTTTCAGTTGCACCAAGTCCGGTGGGGGTGGTGGGGGGTCGGGCGGGGGCACTGGAGGCGCCGGTCAGACGCCAGCGGGCACCTATTCAATTCCATTTACCGTGACCTCGACCGGAGTCTCGCACAGCCTGACCGTGACGCTGGTCGTGGACTAAGCTTGGCTGCTGCCTCCGCGTTTTTGACCCGCCGCTCATGCGCCTCGACAGGGGGTACGTTTGAAATCAGGATACGAGAATCAATCCGCAAAACGCCGTATACTCTATCTTCGGGGTTCGCCGCCGGTTGGGTGCAAGTGAGGCCCTTGAAAGCGCACGGCTTGCGAACGCTTCCATGGGGTCGTGAGTGCGGGAGAATGCGGGAAGATGGCTGCAAAGGTAACCGTAAAGGACGTAGAGCGTGTGGCTGAGCTGGCTCACCTGGAGCTGACGGCCGAAGAAACCCGCGCCATGCAGCACGATTTGAACGCCATTCTGGAGTATGTGGCCGAGCTCAACGAATTGGATACGGCCGGGGTTGCTCCGCTGGCACAGGTGACGGAACTTCTGGATGTTGCCGGCGGTGCGTTGCGCGGCGACACGCTGGTTCCTTCGCTTGATCGCGCAAACGTGCTTGCCGCGGCGCCGGAGACGAACGGCGTCTTCTTCAAGGTTCCCAAGGTGATTGAGCGTTGAGTAGGTGGCGCAGGTGCGGAGGGAGCAAAGGCCCATCTGGCACCGGCTTTTGATCCTGATCCTCGGAGGAAGCTCGATTGGCAAGCGCAGTCAAAATGGCGGAAGCCTTTGTAGAAAAGCCAAAGACGCTAACCGATTTGCGTGCTGCGATCTCCGCCGGCGCGAGTACGGCTGGCGAACTGGCGGCGGATTACTATGACCGCATCGCGGCGATCAATCCGCGGCTGAATGTCTACCTCAGCTTGACCAAAGAGCGGGCGGTTGCCCAGGCGGAGCGCATCGACGCGCTCGCGGCGAAGGGCGATCCCCTGCCGCCGCTGGCGGGCATTCCAGTCGCCATCAAGGACGTGATGGTGATGAAAGGTGCTCCGGCTACGGCAGGGTCAAAGATTCTTGAGGGCTACAGGCCGCCGTACGATGCGACCGTGGTGGAGAAGCTTGAGGCTGCTGGAGCAGTCTTGCTGGGCAAGCTGAACTGCGATGAGTTCGCCATGGGCTCTTCGAACGAGAATTCTGCCTACGGGCCGGTGCGCAATCCGGCGGATCCGGAGCGGGTTCCGGGCGGCAGCAGCGGCGGCTCGGCGGCGGCTGTGGCGGCCAACCTGGCCGTGGCCACGCTGGGCAGCGACACGGGCGGATCGGTTCGCCAGCCGGCGAGCTTCTGCGGGGTGGTGGGCGTGTTGCCGACGTGGGGCCGCATCTCGCGCTATGGGTTGATTGCATTTGCTTCGTCTCTTGACCGGATCGGGCCATTCGCCGCCAATGTGCGTGACGCGGCGACGCTGCTGGGCGTGATTGCCGGGTACGATCCCAAGGATGCCACGAGCTCGCGCGCTCCGGTCCCCGACTACGCCGCCGAGAGCGACAAGCCGGTGGATGGAATGCGCATCGGCGTTCCCGCCGAATACTTTGGCGAGGGCCTCGACCCCGAAGTGCGTGCGGCCATTGAGTCGGGCATCGAGAGCCTGAGAGCCGCTGGGTGCACAATCAAGCCGGTATCCCTGCCGCATACCAAATACGCAATTCCCACTTACTACCTGGTGGCGACGGCCGAGGCCAGCGCGAATCTTGCCCGCTTCGATGGCGTGCGCTATGGCTACAGGTCGCCGGATGCGGTGAACCTGGCGGCCATGTACAGTCACTCACGCGATGAGGGCTTTGGCGCCGAAGTCAAGCGGCGCATCCTGCTCGGCACCTACGCGCTTTCGGCGGGCTACTACGACGCCTACTACCTGAAGGCGCAACAGGTGCGGCGTCTGCTGGCCGAGGAGTTCTTGCGCGCTTTTACAGAAGTGGATGCGATCGTGACGCCAACCGCGCCCACGGCGGCGTTCAAACTGGGCGAGAAGACCGGCGATCCGCTAGCCATGTATCTTGCCGACATCTATACTGTGACGGCGAGCCTGGCAGGCATCTGCGGAGTGTCTGTGCCCTGCGGCAAAACGTCGGCGGGATTGCCGGTTGGCATGCAGGTGCTCGCCCGCCACTTGAACGAGGGAACCGCCTTTCGTGTAGCGCGCGCTGTTGAGGCCGCACAGGGTTAAGCGCTTTTTGCTGAGCTTGCACCAGCCGGACGGCAAGCGATGTGCAGAGCCTGTCGCCGGGATTCAACGGTCGCCTTTATTGTTTCGTTGCGAGCTTGATGCGGTCTACCGCAACTCTTTTCTCCCATAGGTCTGCGCCAGCTCAGAAGGAGAGGGCGAGATGAGGACGATTGGGTGGATTGCGGCTGCAGGGCTGGCCATCGCGTTTTTTCATGGGCCGAAGCAGCTGGGAGCGGCTCCGCGCAAGGCGCATACGGTGGTTCTGGGCGCGGCGCGAAAGGTGACGTATTCAAAGGTCGGCGATCCGGCGGGAGCGGCCGCCAATGAAGACTCGCTCAGGATTCGCGCGTTGCTGGTCGACAGTGTTTTGAAAGAGTGGACGACCGGTGAGGCTCATGACGTGACCGACCGCAGCTTCGTGGTGCGCCGCGTGATCCGGCTCAACGATGCGTTGCCGGGTGACAAGCCGGTCTCTGTCTCCAAGCAGGGCGAGTGGGTATGGCAGCGAGGGCCGTGGCTGCTCGTGGACCGCGTAAGTGGCCACATTGTGGCGCTCAAGCTGCCCGACTACGATCCGGGGGTGAGTCAGGTAAGCTGGTTTCGCGACTACGGCGCCTATTGCGGGGTGACGGCCAGCGGCAAGAGCCTGTATGCCGTGGTGGCCCAGGTGGCTGCGCGCAAGCCGGTGCTGGCGAAGAAGCTGCACGCAATCGATCCGGCTGGCCGCCCCGATGTGGTTTGCGCAGCGCCTGAGTGGCAGCGCGAGCCGTTGCGCATCACCTTTCACCCCGCAGCTATGGATGCAGTGAGCTACGACATTGTTCCTGGCTCGGCGGTACTGGTGGAAGATGCGGGCAATGAAGCAGAGGCGCCAGTTGATGGAGGAAAGCCAAACTAGCGCTCATTTCGATTAGGGGATTGGCCACCTTCAACCTATTGGGCCATGACCGCACAAGGGATGAAGCCAATGGTTTTAAGCATGGAGTGCGGATAAATTTCAACGAGTTAGGAAGTCAGGGGTTTAGCTGGGTTGCGAGTTAGCGATCCGACTTATCAGCGAAGGAAATATGGAATCTCTCGATGAACTTCTGGTGAAGGCGGAGGCGGCGCATGGGCATCTATGCGCAGGGCAGATCCTGGGCGTGCGCATGGCTTTGCTCGGATTGAAGCGGCTGGGGATTGCTGACCCGCGCGGAGCTGACCGCAAGCGGCTTGTCACCTATGTTGAGATTGACCGCTGCGCCACCGATGCAATCGGCCTGGTAACAGGATGCAGGCTGGGCAAGCGGGCGCTCAAGTTTCGCGACTGGGGCAAGATGGCGGCGACCTTTGTCGACCTCGCGACGGGACGCGGAGTGCGCATTGTGGCGCTCGAAGACTCGCGCGAGCTGGCGCGGCAGTTGCATCCGGACGTTGAGCCGAAGAGCCGGCAGCAGATGCTGGCGTATCGCGAACTGGCGGACGCTCAACTCTTCTGTGAGCAGTGGGTGCGGGTCAATGTCGATGCGGCCGAACTGCCCGGCAGCAAAGGGGAGCGAGTGATTTGTCCCGGGTGCGGCGAGGGCGTGAACTTTGGGCGGTTCGCCGAAGTCGCCGGGCAGCGGCTGTGCCTCAGTTGCGCCGATCCAGGCCTTCGTTACTGGCAAGCCGAGAACATCGGTCAGCGAACAAAGCCCCATTCCCAAACCGAAAATTGTGAGGACCGGTCGCGATTCGGTCAACGCAATTTACCTGAGGTTTAGCGGTTTATGGCCCTCAGTTTCAGAATCATCTCCTTTTCGATTGCTTCACGTCGTTTGCCAAAATGAGCTTCACGATGATCGTTCGGGCAGAGGGCAGTGACATTCGTCAGCTTGTCGGCGCCTTCATTTGCCAGAAATATCACATGATGGTTTTCCAAATACCGTTTACCGCTTCGAGTCATAAATCCAGGTTTGCCGCAAAACTCACATTTGCCGTTGGCGCGTCTCAAAACTGCATCTCGTACCTTTTTGTTGCGAGCGTACGACCATTCTTCTGAGGGTGAGTAATCCGGAGTGTCCGTCCCTAGATCATCGACTGCATTCGTACTCCTTTTGTGCAACTCGAACGCCAGCGTGTCCTCCACCTCCTGCTGCTCAGGCGTTAGCTTAGCCCAGCGGTCAACCTCGCGCTCGCGCAACTCTGGCGACATTTTGGCCAAATCCGCCTTCCGCTTACGCTCAGCATAGGTCCGCCGCTCTAAAGCCAGCTTGTGTAATTTCTGCTCAGGCGAAAGAGACTTATAGCGGTCGAGTGTGGCCCGATTCTTAAGTTGCTTTTCAGCGTCGCTCAAACCTGCGTAATGTTTGCGTTCCCATTCGGTCTTGTACGCGCGCCTCTGCTTTTTCCGCTCTTCATTCATGGATTTAATCTGATCAAACCGAATCCCCGGCTTAGGACCGGGGACGCGGGTTTAGTGACAGCTGACCTTGATTCTGACGGACACTTTGACGTGTTTGACTATGAGCCGTACCGCAAAATGCAAGGCCAGCCCGGTTATCAAAAGAGTCATACGGACCTCGTTGAATGGAATCGCCCTTGCGGGTATTTCAACGCTCTACCTGACACCTCAGCGGAGAGTGAAAACCACTTTATCACGGCCCATTAAAATCCGCCGGTTGTGGGGCAAGGCGCTGCGCCCTTCGCGCGACGGGCAGCGAAAAGACACAGCTCAGTCGAACGGAATCTCCACCTCGGCATAGCTGCCAGGTGTGGCTGCGTTCACCACGACGGCGACACGTTCAAGGTGCAATCTGACGCGTGACCATTTAGTGGTGCCGGTCAAAACGACGAGGGCGATCTTCCGTCCGGTAAGGTTCTGTTGGTAGCGAATTCTTCTGTCGGTGGTGAGCAGGAGATCGAGCGCCGCTTCCTCTGCGGTACTCAGCAACACCCCGTTGTTGAGCCTGTCCCAACCCCGGGATTGGGCCGTGATGATCGTGTGGCCGGGAAGGGCGCGGATGAGGCCCTTGGGCGTTCCGTGGTCAAAGAGAATGAGCATCGACCGGCACAGGGGATTGCTCCGGCGCTGAAGCGGTGAGGCTCTGGGCTACAAAATCCAGTACCGCCGCGATCTGCTCCCGCGTCACGTCGAATTGCTCCATCACTTCCTCGACGCTTAAATCCTCAAGGTTCTCGATGACCGTCGAAACGGGCAAGCGCGTGTCTTTAAACACCCATGCGCCGCTAACCTTGCCGGGGATGCTTTCGACGGCTGGGCATTGCGACCAATCCAGAGTTGCCATGATCGGCGCTCCTTCGTTTAAGAATGCCGGCGTCCGTGTTGGACGTAATCGCGCGGTGTCACCAAACCCTGGGGGTCGGGTCCAGGGCTCGTGGCGATCTGCGCAAGCTGCGCGTCCTGATCGGATGTGGACTCGACTTCCATGAGGCCCAGAGTACGGCAAAACATCGCCCGAGGCAAGGTAGTTTCCCGCCGCCGAGCTCGTGACCTATTCCGGCGGCGGGTGGCTGGCACGGGGCTGATGACTGAAAACTGACGACGGGCGACCTGCGCGCGCCTTGACATGCGACACTCTGCACGTTTCTTATCGTATCCAGGCATTCTTCTGGAAATCTGGCGGTAGGTGCACCGGTTGCACGGTGGGACTTGTAGACTAGATGGCAGGTCCGGATTCCTTGGAAGGCCGTGTCGAACAGAAAGCAGACGGATGGGTCACTAACCGGTAAGCGGGCGCGGAACGGGGCTTTGGTCAGCGAAGCTGTGACAACCGGTTCAACCACCCCAACGTCTGACTCAAGGTCTGGCTCCAGTTCTGGCTTAAGGCCCAGTAAGGGCCTGGGCGAGGCGGGCTCGAACGGTCTGGATCGTTCCAGGCTGATTCCCGGAGACAAAATCTCTTGAAGGCGGCCGGTGAGGAGCCGGTTATGCCTGTGCCCTGAACGTCCGCGGGTATGCGCGGCGACGGGCGAGTAAAGGAAAACGAGTGGGATTGAGTATAGCCGGAATGAACGTAGCGGGGAGTTTGGCGATTTTCGCGGGTGGGCCGGGCGGCGCGGGTGGCAGTCTCCCCATGCTTCTGCCGCTGCTGCTGATACCCGTGCTTTACCTGGTGATGATTCGTCCGCAGCAGAAGCGGCAAAAGCAATGGCAGGAGATGCTGTCCAGCATCAAGTCCGGCGACCGGGTAACCACCGCGGGCGGCATCCGGGGAATTATCCTGTCCATCAAGGAAGATGTGATCGTGATTCGGGTGGCTCCGGACAACATCAAGCTGGAGATCGCGAAGAGCGCCATTGCCTCAGTAACTACCCAGGATGGTGCCTCAGCCGCATGATGGAATCACGGAGCAAAGAGCATTTCACTTTATCTTTTGGGAATAGAGAAACGGGACAATGAACAAGAACATCAACAAGAAAATTGCCCTGATTGTCGCAATCCTGGCATTTTGCGTTTATGGGTTCACGGGATTGCCATCGGGTTTCAGCGGCAAGGCGCTCTTGGATTCGATGACCAAGCGCATTCACCTGGGACTCGACCTGCGCGGCGGCGCTCACCTGATTCTGAAGGTAGAGGTGGCAGAGGCGGTGAGCGCGGAGACCGACAACACGGTTGGACGAGTGCAGCAGGTGTTGAAGGCGGCCAACCTGGCTTATACCCAGGTTTACAAGCCCGACCCAAAACAGCCGCAGGCGATACGCGTGGAAGGCACGGCGCCGGCCAGCTCTTCGACGGTGCGCTCCACACTGGACGACAAGTTCTCGAGCGAATACGATCTGACCGGCGGCGGCTCAGATAATACGTGGACGCTGACCATGAAGCCGAGCGTCGAGACGGCGCTTGAGCAAAAGACCGTTGACCAGGCCATCGAGACGATTACCGACCGCGTAAACGCATTGGGCGTGAGCGAGCCGGTAGTTGCGCCTTATGGGCTGGGCAAGTATCAGATCCTTGTCGACTTGCCGGGCATCGACGATCTGGATCGGGTAAAGAGCATTATTCAGGCGACGGCGCGGCTGGAGATTCATGCCGTTGTCGGCGGGCCGTACAAGGACGAGCAAGAGGCGCTGGCCGGCACCGGTGGCAGTCTGCCACCCGACGAAATGATGCTGCATGGTTCGGGAAGCCTGGCCACCGGGTCAGATGCCGACGCAGTGTATGTGCTGAAGCGCATCTCGGTTGTGGCCGGCAACGAGTTTCGTTCGGCGGATCAGGGTACCGACCAGAACGGCCGCCCGGCTGTGCACTTCACGTTGACCAACGACGCGGGCGACAAGTTCTACGAGTACACCAGTAAGAATGTGGGCCAGAGCATGGCGGTGGTTATGGGGGGCCGCGTGAAGGAAGTGGCCAACATTCAGAGCGCCATCCGCGACACGGGCGAGATTGTGGGCAGCTTCAGCCCGACCGAGCTCGAGGTGCTTTCGAAGATGCTGCGGACGGGCGCTCTGCCTGCCTCGCTGACCTACCTTGAAGACCGCACCGTAGGCGCATCGCTCGGCGCGGACTCCATTCGCCAGGGTGTCACAGCGGCCATTGTGGGCGTGCTGGTGGTGATGGCCTTCATGCTGTTCTATTATCGCGGCTCGGGCGTGAATGCCGATCTGGCGCTGTTTCTTAACCTGGTGATCCTGCTCGGCTTCATGGGCTACAGCGGAGCGACACTCACGCTGCCGGGAATTGCCGGCGTGATTCTGACTATCGGCATGGGTGTGGATTCGAACGTGCTTATCTTCGAGCGCATCCGCGAAGAAGTGCGATCAGGAAAAGCACCCGCGGCGGCCATCGACCAGGGCTTCGCGCACGCCTGGACGACGATCTTCGATACGCACGTCACGACTATCGTGTCGGCGGCAATTCTTTTCTTATTCGGAAGCGGTCCAGTGAAGGGCTTTGCCGTCACGCTGACATTCGGTCTTGCGGCCAACCTGTTCACCGCTGTCTATGTGTCGCGGGTGATCTTCGATTGGCACCTGGGCAGGCTGAAGGCGGGAGAACTGGTTTCGATTTAGTCTCATTGCGGATCGTGTTGGGTTCGTAGCCCCGATCTCAAAATCGAGACCTGGGGCACCGTCGGGTTGAGTGCTGAAACTGGAACGGAATTACGGCCGAAACGGTAATGTGCCGGGAAGAGTAAAGAACCGGGAAGAGTAAAGATCCAGGAAGGGTAGAGATCCAGTGGAATTGTTTCGCGGCGTAAATGTGGACTGGCTGAGGCTGAAGTGGTACTTCCTCGGCTTCTCATTGATATTCAGCATCTCCGGCATTGCTTCGATGGCCTGGCACATGCACACCATCGGCAGTCCGGTTCCTCTCGGCGTCGACTTTCGTGGCGGCACCGAGGTGCAGGTCGAATTCACGCAGACCCCCGAGACCGGCGCGATTCGCAAGGCGATGGATGACGCGGGCGTCAAGGATGCGACTGTTGTGCGCTACGATGAGGCGCGGCTTAATGAAGTGCTGATCGGCCTTCCCGAGCAGCACGACGAGACGGCGCTCGAAGCCGGCCAGACAAAGGTGCTGAGCGCACTGCACGAGCACTATGCGAATCCGATTGTTCCTTCGGGGACCAAGGTCGACGTAGTCGGCCCCACAGTAGGCCATCAGTTGGAGAGGCAGGCTTTGCTTGCAACGCTTTACTCGCTGCTGGGCATGCTGGTCTACCTGTGGTTTCGCTTCCAGTTGATTTATGGAGTAGCGGCGGTGGTGGCCGTTTTTCACGACACATTGATCACGGTGGGAGCGTTTGCTCTGCTGAACAAAGAGATCAGCCTTACCGTCATCGCGGCCATTCTGACGCTGGTCGGCTACTCGATGAACGACACCATCGTGGTGTTTGACCGCATCCGCGAAAACCTGCGTCTCAACCGCCGGGAATCGCTGCCTGATGTGGTCAACCGCAGCATTAATCAGACCTTGAGCAGGACGGTGTTGACTTCCGGCCTGACATTTCTTACAGTACTCTCTCTTTACATTTTCGGCGGCCAAGTATTAAATGGGTTTTCATTCGCGCTTGTGGTGGGTATTCTGATCGGCACGTATTCATCGATTGCAGTGGCGGCGCCAATGCTGGTGGCCTGGCAGCAGTGGCGGGCAAAGAAAGGGAAATCGGTTGTATTGCCTGCGGCGAAGCGCGCCAAGGGCTGATATTTTGCGGAGGGCTGCACTGTTCTTAGAACAGTGCTTGGCATCCAAGCCTTTGTTCTGGTACAAGAGGAACACACTTCTGTGG
>JBEKVS010000194.1:0-11070 GCA_049513795.1 Occallatibacter sp.
AATGTCTTCAAGCGCATTTTCTCGTTCGCTTCGGAACACTCAAGCACGGGGCTGACGTTAAGTCAACGATTTCCGATTTCGCCGGTGCAGACCGCTTACCCGAAAACCTCGCCGCTTGAGGCTCGACTCAATGTCATGAGCTTTTCCTCAGCCGCTACAACAGTCCCGGCAAACTCAACAGGCAAAACACAGCCTGTAGCGCCACAATTGCCACGCCAGCGGCAAGCGCGATGCGTCTTCGGAGACTCTCATACGCATCGGCGAAGACGCCGCCGACAAACGTGAGCAGAAAAGGCAGAGCCCACAGCCATGGGCTTCCCGGCACTCCGGTCGTGACGAGAACGAACAACACCAGCGCACACAGCAGCGGGGCCGTGTTGCCGAAGTAACGCGCCCGCTTGAGGCCGAGATAGAGCACCACGGCGGCAGCTGCGGCAAGCGTGATGCCGGCATTACCAAGCGTGGAGAAGAACCTTCGGGCAGGGTCGGCTGACACGGAGAGAAATCCAGCGGCGGAACGGAAGATGTAGCTGAATGCATCCAGCGAGAAGCCGTAACAGGCAAACACCAGCAGCAGCGCACCGGCGACGCCCACAAGCACCACCGGCAATGCCTGGCTGCGGCGTCCCTCGGCAACCCACAGCATGGCCACGAGCCCCAACAACGCCACAACCGGCAACGCAGCAATATGCGATGCAGCAGCGGCCGCGAAGGCCGCAATGAGCAGAACCATGCGCGGGCGCCACTTGCGCCGCGGGCCCTGCATGGCGTGCGCCATGCCAATGCACGTGTAGACACCCCCATAGACGCCAAGCGCCGCAAGCACTTCGGCGTTGGGCGCCACGCAGGCCCGCAGCACGGCGGGAGAAAAACAGTAGAGCGCGAGCGCTGTGTAGCCACCCAGATTGCCGTAGAGCCGCCGCGTTACCCACCAGAGGCCGGCGCCAAGGACGCATCCGGCGAGCAAAAACGGCAGACGCAGAAGAAGCAGCACATGAGTAAGCTGATGGCGCAACTCCCAGGTGCTGGTCTCGCCATTGGCCTGGAACACACGATCCTCGGGCTTGCGGAACATGTCAAGCCCGCGCTCCGCCAGCAGGTTTAGCGTGAGCGGCAGACCGGCCAGCCGATAGCCGAGAATGCCATCGTGAATATTGCCGCAGGTGGTGTAGTAGCCGGCAAGTGCCGATGGCCGTTCCCAGGTCTCGCGGCCGCAGCGCGCGTATTGATAATCGCGGTCGGTCAGCGTCAGATGTCCGGTAAGCCACAACCCCTGCACCAGGAAAAGAAGCAGGAACCCAGCCGCAATGCGCTGCGGAAGATTGAACTGGAAGCGGCGAATCCGGGCAAACCGAGGCGTCATCACGATCAAGGAAGTCAGATCCAGTTTAAGCGCCTGGACCTTAAGGTGTTCTGAACGGCCGATGTGGTCTGAACGGCGTGTGGACGGCAGCTCTTTGCGGCTGCCGGCTGCGAGGCGACGCGGCCGGCATATTCCCGATGCACTCCCAGCGGGCTAACTCCAAACGCAGGCAAGCCGCCCCGAAGAGCGGCTTGCCTGCCAGTGCCCACGGCTGATTCCTAGTTGAAGATGACGCCCACGGATTCGTTGTAGGTAGTGGGTGTGAGGACGCAGGTGTTTGGCCCCGCCGCGGTGGGTGGATTCGGGTTCGGCGTGCAGTTGTTTGACCATCCGCCAAAAGATCCCGCCCCGGCTGGCGCAGTCAAGGTGAGGGGTGTACCCGTGGGGTAGGTCCCCACGCAGACCGAGCCACCAGCGCCCGTCCAACCAGGACCGCAGTGAATCACATCTGGCGTGCCCGTAGCGGAAGGAGCCGTGATCAGCCAGTTGGTGGTGTTCAGGCCCTCGTTATAGATGGTCACCGTCGAGAGCAAACTCGATGTCTCTGATCCCACAAAGCACGAACCCGGTACTGGCGGCGCGGGCAGAAGATAGGGACACGAGAAGGTTGCCGTGGCGGTCTGTATCGACCCGGTGGCTGCATCGGTAGCTTCCGCAATGATGATCACCGAGCCGGATCCATCGGCGGTGACAATGCCGCCCGGCGAACCCGGAGTTCCGCCGGAGTTGGTGTCAACCGGGAAGACGTTGGGCTCGGAGGAGATCCAGGTGACCTGGTTGGTCAGGTCCCTGACCTGCGGGGAGCTTGCAAAGGTCCCGATGGCCAGGAAGTTCCCCGTATCCTGCAAATTGCCCACGGTAATGCTGCTGGGGACGATGGTGAGCGAAAGCAGCGGTTCAGGCGCAGTGTTTGAGGTAACTGTGACGGTCGCCGTTGCCGACACAACGCTGGCGTCGGGGTTGGTCCATATTGCCGTAATCGCGCTGGAGCCCGCACTCACGCCGGTCACGAGCCCGGAAGCGCTGACGGTAGCGATGGTTGGAATGCTCGAACTCCACTGCAGGCTGGCGGAGCTGGTGACGTCTTCCTGGAGTCCGGTGCTTCCCGAAGTGCCGAGCGCAATGAACTGGCCGGTTTGACCGGACGCCGAAACCGACTGGGCGTTGGGCGTGATGGCAAGCGCGGTGAGAGGTTCGGAGTTTCCACCCGAGACAGTGAAGGCCGCAGTCCCAGTGACCACGGTGCTGCCTGCGCTGCCAGCTATGGCCGTGATGGTGGCCGAGCCCTGGCTGACAGCCGTGGCCAGCCCTCCGGTGCTGATGGTGGCAATTTGTGAGCTGCTGGAACTCCAGGTGACCAGGCTGGTAAGGTCTTCGGTCGCTCCGGAAGAGGTGGTTCCAATGGCGATAAACTGGGTGGTCTGGCCGGGCGCAGTAACCGATTGGGCCCCTGGAATGATGGCTATGGAAGCGAGCGTCGCCCCACCCGGGCCGACGCCGATGCCGGTTACGGTGAGCGTCGCGGTAGCCGCGGGCGCACCGGCCATGGTGGCCGAAATTGTCGTGCTTCCCGTGCTCACGGCGGTTGCGACGCCGGCTGCGCTCACGGTCGCAACGCCAGGAGAACTGGAAGACCAGGTGACCGCGGTGGTCAGATTCTCTGACCCGGCGGGATGGCTGCCGTGGCCGATGATGCCGGTCGCGGTGAACTGCAAGGTTTGGCCAACAGCAATAGATTGGGACGATGGGGAAACCTGAATGGAACCCACCTGGGTGTTGGTGCACCCGGTAAATGGCAACACCAGACAGATGAGTCCGAGCCCCTTGAAGCAGTTACGTCCGAACATTGTGCCTCCTCGCATTTCCTGCTGACTGCGCCTCCTTTGTTGGTGCGGCGAAGCCTTGTTATCAGTTCCCGGATCTATCGGCATGGAGCGCGTCGAGTTCCATTCCCGAGCCAGTGGATGTTACCTGGAAGACACTTTGGTACTGCAAGTCGACAACCAATCTTGCGAGGGATTAAGTGCTTTAGAATCTTGCGGGGGACGCCTCAGCGCGGCAGCAAAGTGTAACCATCTGTACACAGCCCTGGGTACGCAAGTACTCCGCTTTACAAGCTGGCCGCCACGCATTCATCCGGCGGCATTTTTCATTCAGCAGCGGCGAAGAGCAAGGAATCCAGAAGCTCCAAGGTCGTGTTGCACACGGATCACAATTGCCCGCAGTCGACTGTTGGTGGATTTCAATGAAGCGATCCTTCCCCGAGATGCCGGTCTGTTGCGCCCTCAACCCCACCCCGCTACACTTCCTTCAGCATGGCCATCGCGCGCGACAACTCCCCTGAACGGCTCGTGAGTGCTTCGCGCGCCGAGGAAGAGCAAGGCTTCGAACTGAAACTTCGCCCCCGGTGGCTGGGCGAGTTCATCGGCCAGGCCAAGGCCAAGGAGCAACTGGCCATCGCGCTTGAGGCGGCCAAGTCGCGCGGCGAGGCGCTCGACCATGTGCTGCTGTTTGGTCCGCCGGGGCTGGGCAAGACGACTCTGGCGACCATTATTGCCAACGAGCTGGACGTGGGATTTCAGCAGACCTCCGGCCCGGCGCTGCAGATTCAAGGCGACCTGACGGCGATCCTCACCAACCTGCGCGAGCGCCAGGTGCTTTTTCTCGACGAGATTCATCGCATGCAACCAGTGCTCGAGGAGAAGCTCTACACGGCGCTTGAGGACTACAAACTCGACATCATCATTGGGCAGGGTCCGGCTGCGCGCACCCACGTGATGGAGATTCGGCCATTCACATTCATCGGCGCGACGACGCGGCCGGGGCTGCTCTCATCGCCACTGCGCTCGCGCTTCGGTATTCTGCTGCGCCTGGAGTTTTATTCAGAGGAAGACCTACGCTTCATCGTCACCCGCTCGGCCGAAGTGATGGCGGTGCCGATCGACCAGGATGGAGCAGCGGAGATCGCTTTGCGCTCACGCGGCACGCCGCGCATTGCCAACCGTCTGCTGCGGCGGGTGCGCGACTACGCCCAGGTGCGCGGATCGGGCGTGATTGATCGGCCGACCGCGAACGCCGCGCTGACCATGCTTGAAGTGGATGCGCATGGCTTCGACGAGATAGACCGCAAGCTGCTGCTGGCCATTATTCAGAAGTACGGCGGCGGGCCGGTGGGGCTGGGTACGCTGGCCGCAACGCTGGCCGAGGAGGAAGACGCGCTGGAAGAGGTCTACGAACCATTCCTCATTCAGATTGGGTTTCTCGATCGCACGCCGCGCGGTCGCGTTGCCACGCGCCTGGCTTATGAACACTTCGGACTCACCATGCCCGGCCGGCAAGTCACCCTGTTCTAGCCATAACAAAGGTCCGGGTGCCCCATCCTTGGCACGTATTTGTCCTTGTGCCAAGGGTGGGAGAGCACGAACCAAACGTCCCGATCAAGAAGGAGAACTCCAATGGCACTCACCGAATCCACCATGCTCTCGCTGGGCACCATCGCGCCAGATTTCGCGCTCACCAACGTTGTAACCGGCAACGTCGTGCGCCGCGACGATTTTCAGGGGAAAAAGGGCCTGCTGGTCATGTTCATCTGCACCCACTGCCCTTATGTGAAGCACATCGAGAAAGGCATTGCCGCTTTGGGCAAGGACTACGCTGGCAAACCGCTCGGCATCGTCGCCATCTCATCGAACGATGTAACCACCCACCCCGACGACAGCCCCGCCGGCCTCAAAAAGCAAGCCGAGACATTCGGATTCGTCTTTCCCTATCTTTACGACGAAACGCAGGCCGTGGCTCACGCCTATAAAGCCGCCTGCACACCCGATATCTATCTCTTCGATGCCAACTTCCGTCTCGTTTATCGCGGCGAATTCGATGACAGCAGGCCGGGAAGCGACCTTCCCGTCACCGGAAAGGCCCTGCGCACGGCGATCGACCAGGTCCTTCAAGACCAGCCCGTACCCACGGCGCAGCGGCCTTCGATTGGCTGCAACATCAAATGGAAGGCCTGATGAGCACAGCCCCACTGACGCTATCTACCCGCCAGCTCGCTAACCGGTAGCTGACGAGCAAAAGGGGGTAGTTCAACTAATTCTGCAAATTCATGGCAGCCATTTGCATAAAATTACTCCGCAATGGCGCAGACTTGATTTTGAGAGCTTACTCTTGTGCCCGGAGTCTAGATCGCCAGCCCCTTCAGATACTCTTTGAACTTGTCCGCAAACTCCGGCCGCTTGAGCGCAAACTCGACGGTCGCTTGTAACATGCCAAACTTGTCGCCCGCATCGAAACGCTTGCCCTCAAATGTAAAGCCAAACACCTTCTCTTCCTTGAGCAATGCTTTGATTCCATCGGTCAGCTGAATCTCACCGCCCGCTCCCGGCGTCGTCTTTTCGAGCAGTTCGAAGACGCGCGGCGTCAAAACATAGCGTCCGATAATGGCCTGCTTCGATGGCGCATCTTCGAACTTGGGCTTCTCCACCATGCCGGAACAGTTATAGATGCGCGGATTCGTCTTATCCTGCTCGCCGGCCAGCACGCCATACGCGCTGATGCCCGGCCCCTCAATCGTCATCGTAGCCAGCACCGAGCCTCCGCGCTCATCGAACACACCGATCATTTGATTAAGGCAGGGCGGATCGGCATCAATCACATCGTCGGGCAACAGCACGGCAAACGGCTCGTCGCCGACCAGTTCCTTGGCGCAGAGCACTGCGTGCCCCAGCCCGAGGGGCTCTTTTTGGCGCACATAACTGATCCTCGCCATGGAGGAAATTGATCGTGAAAGCTCGAGAAGTTCCGTTTTCCCTTTGCGTTCGAGAGTCGCATCCAGTTCGTAGCTGATGTCGAAATGATCTTCCATCGCTCCCTTGCCGCGGCCGGTGACAATGATGATGTGTTCAATGCCTGACGCAAGGGCCTCTTCAACTCCGTATTGCAGGATCGGCTTGTCGACCAGGGCCAGCATCTCCTTGGGAATGACCTTGGTCGCCGGCAAAAATCGCGTGCCCAATCCGCCCGCCGGAAATACCGCTTTACGAACCCGTTTGCTCATTCTTTCGTCCTCATTCTGCGCGATCCCTACGATCATGCAGACGCTCTGTTCGCTGACAGAATACGCGGTGCCTGCAACTTTCGCTCTAACTCTTGCTGGGGATAACTCCGTTGATTCGGTGTATCCACATCAGAGAGCCGGCGTGTTATCGCCCAGCATGGCTTCGCGCACGATCTTGATGGGCGGGAAGCCCTGGCGAAGAAAGTCGTCATGAAACTTCTCCAGTGAAAAAGCCGCGCCTTGTTTCTTCTTCATGTCTTCGCGCAGCTTCATGATTTCAAGTTTGCCAAGCGTGTAATAGAGATAAGTCGGATCGCTCGTTCCACGCTTGGTCTCAACCATCGCCGTTTCCTTCGACTGATAACCTTCCTTCTGGAAAAATGCAACGGCTTCATCGAAGCTCATCTTGCCGGTATGCATTTCGATGCCAACAATGAAGCGCGCGTTGCGCAGCAGCGCATCCTGAAGCTGGCCGAGACGCAGAAACTTCGAATCGCGTTCGCTTTTCGCGCCCATGCCAGGCTGGCCGTAGCCTTCGTCGAGCATCATCTGCTCGCAGTAATGGGCCCAGCCCTCGGCATTGGTGTTGGCGCCGAGAAGCTTGCGGACTTTGCTCGGAGCTTGCGGCGTCCAGAGGAACTGGATGTAGTGGCCGGGATAGGCCTCATGCACCGCAGTCGAAATCACCGTGCCGATGTTGAAGGAGTGCATGAAGCCCTCTACTTCCGCGGGCGTCATGGACGGATCAGGCAGCGTGACGTTGAAGTATGCCTCCGTGGCATGGGTCTCGAAAGGGCCGGGTGTGTCCATGGAGGCAAAGGTGGTGGCGCGCATGAAAGGCGGCGTCTCTTCGACGATGGGCCGGATGTCGGACGGAATGGTGACGATGTGATGGGACTTGATGAAGCCGACCAGATCATCGAAGGTGGCGCGGAAGGCGTCAAGGAGTTTGTCCGGAGCGGGATGATTCTGGCCTAACTCTTCGAGCACGGCGCGGGGATCCTTGCCGGGCTCGAGTTCTTTGGCTCGTTCATTGAATTGGGCCTGATTCTTCTTCATATCCGCCCAGTCGATGGCCAGGAGCTTTTCAAGCGGCGTATCAACCATCTCCTCGTAGGCTAACTTTTTCGAGAAGCTATCCGCGCCGATACGGAAGTCTCCATGCGAGCGTGGAAGCACATCGGACTTTAGCCAGGCAAGATAGTCGTTGAGCGCCGAGACAACGGCCGCGTTCGTCCGCGCGAACTCCGCCTTGAGCTTGGCGTCCTGCGCGTCGGCAAAGGCCGCGGGCACGTCTTTTTGAAAGAAGCTGATGATATCCGGTAGTTGCTCGACCGCAATTTCGGTGTAGATATGAGGTGGGTTCTTCAGGTTGATGCGGGCTGCGGCGAGCAATGCGGGCATCTGTTTCTCGCGGGAGACGAGGGAGCGAAGACGATCGTCGGGAGGCGCGAATTTGCGCTCCATCAGAGTGAAGGCCCCATTGGCGCAGGCGCCGGAATAGTTATCCGCGTTCTTTTCCCAGGGGCGAATCGTTTCGAGGGTGAGAAGCTGCGCGCGGATGGTGCCGAGGACCATATCCCGATCGCTGCGAGAAACAAAATTCTCTTTCGCGTCATCCGGGTGAATGGCCTGAAAGCGCTCCTCGAACGTCTTGAGCGCTGCAATTTGTTCCTGGATCGCCTTGGGAGAGAAGTCTTCCAATTGGCCGTCGTATTGGTGGAAGCCGGCGAGCGTTCCGTTGCTGGGTCCGTAGTGGAAATAGACCTCATCGAAGTATTCGTCGGTGAGTTTGTCCAGTTGCTGCTTCCAGTCTGGAGCAGCAGCATGCAGCGCAACTGCAGTGGCCATATAAACTCCCATTCCGACGGGCAGAAAGAGCTTCTTCATAATTTCCTTTCAAACAGAAACAGGACTAGGCATTGACCGGAGTTGGCGTGAGCTTGGCGAGAACTTCGTGAATCTCAAGCAGGACTTCGTCAGGCCGAGTTGCAGTCAAGGGAAACTTCAACAGCCCCTGCGGCGTGAACTGCGCGCCGCGCTTGGCGTTTTTGGCTACCAGGCGCATGAGCTGCTGCGGGTCGACGACAGCATTCTCCATGAATCGAATCTGCAGTTCGCCGCGTTTGCGATCCACCTGGGCTATACCCAGGCGCTCGCATTCAAGGCGCAGCATGGCCGCTTCAAGCAAGTAGACGGTAGCGTCGGGCGGCGCGCCGTAGCGGTCTTCCATCTCGGCGCGCACTTCGGCAACGGCGGCGTCGCTGCTTGCGCCGGCAATCTTCTTGTAGAGTCGCAGGCGCTGATTTTCCTCCGGCACATAACTCTCGTCGATGCGCAGAGCGATGCCGAGATTCAACTGCGTAGCCGGCCGCTCTTCGCTGCTTTCGCCCTTCATCTCTTTCACCGCCGCTTCGAGCATGGAGGTGTAAAGCTCGAAACCCACAGCCTCAATGTGGCCGCTCTGTTCGCCGCCCAGCATATTGCCCGCGCCGCGCAGTTCGAGATCGAGGGCCGCAATTTTGAATCCGGCGCCAAGGTCTGAAAATTCTTTCAATGCCGCCAGACGCCGGCGCGCGATTTCAGTCAGCTCCTGCTCGGGAGGAATAAGCAGATAGGCATAGGCGCGGCGATTGGAGCGGCCGACTCTTCCGCGCAATTGATATAACTCGCTCAGGCCGTGGCGATCGGCGCGATTGATGAGCATGGTATTAGCCAGAGGAATGTCCAGGCCGTTTTCGATGATGGTTGTGGCCACCAGCACGTCGTATTCGTGGCGCATGAAGGCCAGCATCACACGCTCAAGTTCCGTCTCGCCCATCTGCCCATGGCCGACGCAGACGCGGGCCGAAGGAACAAGCTCCTGAATGCGCGATGCAATTTCGTAGATCGACTCAACACGATTATGCACAAAATAAACCTGCCCGCCGCGCTCCAGTTCCACTTCGACGGCCGAGCGAATGATCTTTTCGTCGAACTTGGCGACAACGGTTTGAATCGCCATGCGGTCTTTCGGCGGCGTCTCAATCACGCTCATGTCGCGCAGACCCACAAGGGACATATGCAGGGTACGCGGAATCGGTGTGGCACTCATGGCAAGGACATCGATCTCTTTGCGCATCTGCTTGAGGCGCTCTTTGTGGCGGACGCCGAAGCGCTGCTCCTCATCGACGATTAGCAGGCCCAGATCCTGAAACTTGATGTCTTTCGACAGCAGGCGATGGGTGCCGATGAGGATGTCGACGCGTCCTGTCTCCACCTTTTCAACAATCTCCTTCTGTTCTTTTGGCGTGCGGAAGCGAGAGATCATTTCGATGTTGATGGGGAATTGCGCGAATCGTTTCTTGAATGTCTCGAAGTGTTGGAAGCTCAGGATGGTTGTCGGCGTCAGAACTGCGACCTGTTTGCCATCCTGCACGGCCTTGAAGGCGGCGCGCATGGCGACTTCAGTCTTTCCGTAGCCCACATCGCCGCACAGCAGGCGGTCCATGGGCGTGGTCGATTCCATGTCGTATTTGATGGCGCGAATGGCGGATAACTGGTCATCGGTTTCGTTGTAATCGAAGTTATCTTCAAATTCCTTTTGAAACTCGTTGTCTTTGGAGAAAGCCGTCCCTTGCGCCGTAGTGCGCTCGGCATATAACTTCAATAACTCGCCCGTCATGTCCTGCATGGCCTTGCGGACACGGGCTTTGGTCTTGGCCCATTGCTGCGAGCCGAGCTTGTTCAGCACTGGCGCGGGACCCGCGTCCGTCGAGCGATATTTCTGGATCAGGTCGAGACGAGTTAGCGGAACGTATAACTTGGCCTGCTCGGCGAATTCGAGGATCATGAATTCGACTGACAGTCCGTCTTGCACGATCTCTTTTAAGCCTTGATATTGGGCGATGCCGTGTTCGACGTGGACAACGTAATCGCCCACGGCGAGGTCGCGAAAATCGGAGACGAAGGCGGCGGTCTTCGAACGCTTGGGCTCGGGGCGCGCGGCCACATCGGCTTCATCGGAGAGATCGTTGGCGCCGAAGAGATAAAGATTGGCGTCGGCAAAACTGACGCCTGTTGCCAGAGGCGTCCTCACGATGACGGGAACGCGCAAGTCGCCGGCCAGATAGCTGCCCTCATCGAGCATGGTTTCGCCGGGGTGGGGGTTGCGACTGCCCAGGCGGTAGGGGATTTGATAGTCGCGCAACACGGTGGCCAGGCGCTCGACGTCACCTTGATGCGGCGCGGCGAGCACGATACGCGACTCCCCGGCCATCAGGTTCTTCAGTTGCTCGGTGAGCGCCGAAAGAGAGCCGTGAAACTTGAGCGTGGGCCGGGTGTTGAACTCGATTTCGCCAAGGGTGTTGTCTTCATCCAGCACATCAACTACGCCAAGTTGATCGAGATCGAGGCCGGTGTGGGAGTCGAGAGATGCTTGCAGCACTTCGGGACGCAGATAGATGTCTTCCGGCGTGATGAGCGAGCCCATCGCCGAGCGCTCGTGGCGCTGCTCGACCTTGTTCCACCAGCGCTCGATCTGGTTGCGCACCATGGCCGGTTCCTCGATGAAGAGCGCACACTTGGGCAACAGCGAAAGCAGCGACTTCTTCGCTCCGGCGACGGCGGAGAAAAACTCCCAGCCAGGAAAGACGCTGACGCCGCCGGCAGC
>JBEKVS010000195.1:0-11062 GCA_049513795.1 Occallatibacter sp.
TTCTCGCGCTCAAAGTGCGCAGCGGTAATCGAAGGCAGCGTCATCATCCACGGCACGGGCGACAGGTCGGCGTTATCGTCGATGGTCGGATTCAAATACGGAGAAACAAGCACTACGCCATTCATGGCCACGCCAAGCTGCGATTGCAGATAATGCGTAATGCGCGGGCCGCGATAGCCGCCATAACTCTCGCCCACCAGATATTTCTTCGAGCTCAGCCGATCGTTCTTGACCAGCCAGTCATAGATGACGCGGGAGAGATATTCGATATCCGGAGTGGCCGCATAGAAGAGTTTCTTGGCTTCGGCCTCGGGCACGCTGGAGCGGCTGAAGCCCGTGCCGACGGGGTCGATGAAAACCAGGTCGGTAAAGTCGAGCCACGTGCCGGGATTGTCGGTAAGTGTGGTGGGATCGGAAGGGCTGTCGCCTTCATTGCCGGCCTGCAGATGCTTGGGGCCGATGGCGCCAAAGTTCAGATACACGCTGGATGCGCCGGGGCCTCCGTTGAAGGCAAAGGTTACGGGGCGGTTGTCGCCGGCGACGGTGTACGCGGTGACAACAACCTGGCCTGCTGTCTTGCCATCGCTGTCGCGCACAGGCAGCGCTCCCACCGTCACCGTGTACTTCAGTGTCTTGCCATCGAGCTCGATCGATTGCGGCGCGTGGGCGTCGGCAGGTAATGGGGGAAGCGCGTTCTTGTCGGCAGCCTTATCAGCAGACTTGTCGCCTGCCGCCTGGGCATCGGCAGCCGCCGGCTTGCCGGATGAACCCGGCTCTTTTCCAGCTTGTGCGGAAAGCTGCGACGAGGAAGATCCAAGACAACAGAACGCGCACACGACGAGAGCCATGCGCCGGATGGCAAGCTGCGAATGGGGAACGGTCATTCCCCTACAATACAACCTGCCCGGCGCCTCTGGCAGTTCCCCTGCCCCATGATTTACCCTCGACAGTGGCATGAGACTCTCGCACTTGCTTCAACTTCTCGCTCTAGGCGCGACGGCTGGCGCGCTGGCAATCGCACAATCCACACCACCGGCCGCTACGCCCTCGTCCCCTGCTCCAGCTGCGGACTTGCCCGATGCACCCCAGGCCACGGTTGCGGCGACCATCCATCCCAACGGCCCGACGGTGGTCATGGACACATCGATGGGCCGCATCACATGCCAGTTCTATCAAAAGGAAGCGCCCAAGACCGTGGCCAACTTCATTGGCCTGGCCGAGGGAACCATTGATTGGGTCGACCCAAATACCAAAAAGAAGATGCACCAAAAGCCTCTCTACGATGGCACGGCCTTTCACCGCGTCATTCCCGAATTCATGATTCAGGGGGGCGACCCCACGGGAACAGGCATGGGCGATCCAGGCTACTCCTTCAACGATGAATTCGATCCCAACCTGAACTTCGACAAGCCGGGTAAGCTGGCCATGGCCAACTCCGGACCGAACACCAACGGCAGTCAATTCTTCATTACTGAGCAGGCGTACGACTCGCTTAACCAGCACTATAACCTTTTCGGACAATGCGACGACTCAAGCGTAGAGGTGGTCAAGACGATTGCGCGGGTGCAGCGCGACGCGAATGACAAGCCGCTGACGCCCGTTGTTCTCAAGAAGGTGACCATCGTTCACGAAGGCCAGCAAGTGCCTCCGCCGCCTGCCGCGGCAGCGGCCCCAGCAGCAGTATCAAACCAGTAATCCAAGATTCAAATCCGCATCAAAACTGGGTGCCCCAGGTCTGGACTCTCAGACCTGGGAGAGCACGAACAGAATCGAATTCAGGAGCTTTCATGTCACTCGCCCCAGGCACTTATGCCGTCTTCTCAACCACAGAAGGCAAGATTACCGTTCGCCTCTTTGAGGCCGACGCGCCCATCACCGTGAAGAACTTTATCGAGTTGGCCGAAGGCGGCAAAGAGTGGACGCATCCCACCACCCGCGCCAAATCAACCAGCAAACTCTTCGACGGCACCATCTTTCATCGCGTCATTCCCGACTTCATGATCCAGGGCGGCGACCCAACCGGCACCGGCATGGGCGGGCCAGGCTATCGCTTTCAGGATGAGACCAAGGGCTCGGCGCACAAGTTTGACAAGGCGGGCAAACTGGCCATGGCCAACTCCGGTCCCAATACCAACGGCTGCCAGTTCTTCATCACCGTGGCGCCCACGCCATGGCTCACCGGCAACCACACCATCTTTGGCGAAGTGGTCGAGGGTCAGGACATCGTGACGAAGATCTCAAAGGTCGCGCGCAATGGCCAGGACAAACCGCACAAGCCGGTCGTCCTCGAAACGGTGACCATCGATCGCGTGGCTTAGATGTAAGCTTCGCTAAATGTACAGAACCCCAGCGCAATACTGGGGTTCCGTATCTTCAATTCGTATTAATATTTCCTTGCCGCATAAATAGATAGACTGACGCGCACCATTGCTGCGAAAACGAAGCAGAGGCAGCAAGAAACGTTTCTTAGGGAGCGGCCACAATGGTAACGGTTGCGGATGCGGGACCGGCCTCTGTCTGCCAATTCCAGATCCTGATCAACTCCTTATCGCCTTTCTCGAGCTTATAGTTCTTCTTACCCCATGCCCCAGCAAACCCTCCCAGGACGATCTCCGTGTTGGTCCATTTATTAACGATCAGAGTTACAGGATTGTTATCCGGTTGATAACCGGCCTCCCACTGCCGCGGCTTGGTCAAATCCTTCAGACTGGTGAAGACGGAATCGCCGGTATACGGCACAAACGTGCCAAAGCCCGTGCCCTTGATGGTAATGGTCTGGTGTTGTGCGGTCGTCACCTTACTGACCGAAGTTATTTTTGGACCCGCGCTCGGCCTTTCCGAAACTTCCGCAGCCGCCGCTGAGGCAATTGCGACGCCAGTAAGCAAGAGGAAGCAAGAACACGTGAGAATGAGCTTCATGGTAAATCCCTCCAATGCAGAATTTTCCCTGGGACTGAGACAGTTGCGATCCTATGCCGGTGCCTGCTCGTTCATGTCATTGCTTTGTCATTGCTTTGTAAAAGCAAAGCAGTTCGATAAGTGCTGAATAGCTATTAGGCTATGGAATTCACGATGATTGAGCCCAGCTGCCGCGATGGCGCCGCAGGGCTTACTTTTCCGCACACAGGAGCAGCAGCTGGTCTCCGAATCGCTCCACCTTTGCCGGCCCCATGCCGTCGATGGCCAGCAGCTCTCTTGGATTCTTCGGTCGAGCCTGCGCCAGTGCGCATAATGTGCGATCGTGCAATACAACGTAAGCTGGGACCTTGAGCCGCTTGGCCTCTGCAGAACGCCAGTCGCGAATTCGAGCCGCAAGCGCCTCGCCTTCCGCCGACAACTGCACTGGCTCGGCGGGCTTGCCGCTGTCTCTGTTGGCGCTTCTATCCGCATTTGCCTTTGTCGCCGGCTTTGCCTTCCGTTCACGTATGCGAGGCGCCGAATTTCCGGCGAACTCTTCGACAATGCCATCGCTGATTAAGAGATTCAGATGCGATCCAACGCGCAACTCGCGGCCTGTTGCGGTAAGCCTGACCTTGCGGAATCGAAGCACCTGGCCATCTTTTTCGAATTCAGCGTCTTCAATCTCAACCATCCCCGCCTGGGCCATTGCGCCGAGCAGATCGTCATATTCATCGCGGCTGATTCTCCCCACCAAATCAAGACTCTTCTGCAGCGTGCCCGCGGCTTTGTAATCTACTCCACGTAAGTCTTCCACGATACGCAGGGCAAGCTCAGCTTCGGCCGCCGTGGCTCGCCTGAACTGGCGCAGCACAGCGCCCGCGGGGTCGCACACATCGCAGATTCCGCACGCGCGATTCGAATCTTCCACGTCGCCGAAGTGACGCACCAGCGCCGACATGCGGCACTCACTCTGTTCTGTAAATCGAAGCACCTTGGCAAACTGCTCGGCGCGATATTGCGCCTGCACGGAATAGGTCTTCTTCCAGCCGGCAGTGCCCAGCGTAACGTTGCCGGAAAAATCTCTCCGCGCGCCGCCGTGAATCTCCAGCTTTTCGAGGGCTTTGTCGAACTCCTCTTCGCTCAGTTGTGATTGTGCTCGCAGCTCACCCACGGCTTGCGGTTCATTGGCCAGGGTGCGAAAGATCTGCGCCAGATGCTCCAGCGGCGGATAGTCGCGATTCAGGAAAAAGTCGTGCGTCCTTTGATCGGCGTAACTGTGCATGAGAAAGGTGCGGCTCATGGCGCCGTCGCGGCCGGCGCGGCCAATCTCCTGATAGTAGCCTTCGAGCGTGGCCGGCAAGCCGGCATGGATCACGGTGCGAATGTCGGCCTTGTCGATTCCCATGCCGAAGGCAATGGTGGCCACAACAACATCAAGCTCCGCCGCCTGAAAGGCCTTCTGCACGCGTTCGCGCGTCTCCGCATCGAGGCCAGCGTGGTAGGCTGCTGCCCGGATGCCGCGCACAGCGCGCCCCGAATTTGCCTGCATGGCCGGCGCGTGAGAGAGCTCGTGGGCTAAAGACTCGGCCTGCTTCCTTGATGTCGCATAAACAATGGCTGGACGCCGCTCAGGATAAGCCAGCAAACGAGTGATTGCCGCTGCACGCTGCGGCATGGGGAGTTCCACCACTTCAATGGCCAGATTGTCGCGGCGAAAGCCGTGGATGAACAGCATGGGATCAGACATGCCCAGCTGCGTCACAATGTCTGCCTGCACGCCGGGCGTGGCCGTTGCCGTCATGGCCAGAACCGGCGCCGCATCGGTCTCTCCATGCAATGCGGCACGCAATGCTGGGAGATACTGGCCGAGCATGCGGTAGTCGGGGCGAAAATCATGCCCCCACTGCGAGATGCAATGCGCCTCGTCGATGGCAATCAAGGCGAGCCGCCGCTTGGCCAGCATCTCGGGAAACCCGGGCACCCGCAGCCGTTCCGGCGCGATAAAAAGGAATTGCAGGCTGCCCTGCAGAAAATCGACGCAAGCCTGGCGCGAAACATTGCGATCCAGGCCGGAGTGAATTCGCGCCACGCGCAAACCCAGCGCCGTCAATCTGGCTGCCTGGTCGTCCATCAGTGCGATTAGGGGGCTGATAACCAGTGCCGTTCCCCCGCGCGCCAAGGCCGGCAACTGGTAGCACAGACTCTTCCCTGCTCCGGTGGGCATTACCAGCAGCAGATCCCGGCCCGCGGTCGCAGCATCGCAAACCGGCTCCTGGTTTGCCCTGAAGCCTTCAAATCCAAACACGGATCGCAACAGCCCGTGCAGTTCAGCCGCATTGGAGGGAGTCGTCAACTCAGAACCTGCCGTTATATTGCCTCAGCGCGGAGAATTTGCCGCCTCGGCTGAGTCAAGTGCGAATCGAGGTAGGAAACCTAGCCGGCTCCAGAATCGCTCGAGCAGCAAAATCGCCTCCGGATTCGTTTTGCTTGTGGTCTGCACGAGGATCTCCGCACTCGCACCTGCGCACAATCCCGAAGCCTCCGCAACGATGGCGACGCACTTGTCAGGCCGGTAGGTGCAACTGGCCAGGTCGGCAATGGAGAGGCGCGTTGTAGGAGTGACCAGGACGGTGCGCGGCGGCGCCATGCGGTCGAGAAGACAGAAGATTTCCAGTTTCGACTCCAGCTCATCCGGCACGCAATCGATCGCCAGGTCAGCTTCGCGGACTGCATCCTCGATGGTGGAAACGAAGGCAACACCAAGACTGTGGGGCTGGCCCAGTGCTTCTTCGGGGCCAGTCAACTGCCGAAGGAGCCTTTCCGAACTCAGCTCCTCACGCAGCCACTCCTGTGCGTGATGCAGGTTACTGGGCATCACATCTTCAAGCAGCACGCGAAAACCGCCGCGCGCTGCTTGCAGAGCAAGCCACCGGCCCAGCGGACCAGCTCCAATAATAGCAACGGTTTCAGGCAAGGGATGACTACTTACTGCAGGGCCAACGCCTTGGCCACGTCGTCGGCACTGGGCGAGGCCTGGGCAAGGTGCTCCGCTACGCGGGCGCGCTCCTCGGCGGAAAGCGTAGGCACCGTCGCCAAAACCCGGCGCAGGGTAACGGCAACATCGTCAATGTAGTTCATAAGGCGGATCGCTTCTCCGGACAACGGCATGGGTTTCCTCGGGTCTTGAGTTTCTTTAACCATTGTAGGCGGTGCGACCAGAGAGTGGGAAGACGGAGGAAACTATGGTTACAATGGCGGCATGAACAAGTCATCTGAATCGGTGGCGCAGGCGTTTGTCCGGGCAATCAATCGGCAGAATCTGGATGAGATTGCGGCCTTGATGGCGCCCGAGCACCGCTTTGTAGATTCGCTGGGAAATGTGGTCGCGGGCCGGGACAAGATGCGCGCCGGCTGGAAGGGCTACTTCGGCATGGTTCCGGACTATTCAATCGCTATTGAAGAGAGCTTCTGCGACGGGCCCGTTGTCATGCTGGTAGGAGTGGCGGAAGGAACCTATGCGCCAGGCGGCGAGTTGAAGGCCGAAAATCGCTGGAAGACTCCGGTGGCAATTCGCGCACAGGTGGAGGATGGCCTGGTAATCGAATGGCGTGTCTATGCGGACAATGAGCCGATCCGGGAGAAGATGCGCAACAATATTCCCGCAGCAAGATAAAAAATGCAGTTGCGGAGATTCAGCCTCAACGATGTTATGGTTCAATGCTGACGGAGTCGAGTTATGAACTCGATATTGAGTTATCCGCAGAAATGACAAGCCGCACTTATCGCTAAGTGCGGCTCACGGTCTTTCGACCCAATCACGTCCCGAGTTGCTGGCCCCCGCACTTTGCGGTTCGCACCGGCCATGAATTACTCCATGTTCGACGCTTGACATTCCTCGCTGTCGGCAGATTGCTCCGCTTCCAACTTCTCCTGCCCGGTGTCGGCAACCGATTTGACTCGGCGTTCGACACTTGACGCTCTGTGTCGTTCGCGGATTGCTCCGCTCGCGACTCTTTGCGCTCGTGCCGCGCTTGGATTGCTCCATGCTCGACACTCAAAGCTTTCGCCCCGATTACGAATTGCTCCGTACTCGATGCTGGGCGTTCGTCGCCGGTCTTCGGATCGCTCCTCTGCCCGGTTTCTCCCGCTTCGCGCCGCCTGCGGATTGCTCCGCATTTGCCGCTTGACGCTCCGTGACGGTCTACAGATCGCTCTGTACGCAACCACTTCGCGCCCTCGTGTCGTGCATGGATTGCTCCGTGCTCAACACTTCAAGCTTCGCACCGGACACCGATTTCTCTGTGTTCGACGCTTGGCGTTTTGTTCGGTTTGCGGATCGCTCCGCTCTCTTCACTCTGCGCCCTGTGTTGCCCGCGGATTGCTCCGTGCTCAACACTTCAGAGCTTTGCATCTGACCGTAGTACTCCGTCCAGACACTTATCACTCCGCCCCGTACGCCGATTACTCTGCGTGCGACGCTTGGCTCCTAAGTTCAGCTTGCGGATATCGCCGCACGCCTGACTTACTCACCCTGTGTTGGTCGCAGATTGCTCCGTGCTCAACACTTATGCTCCGCGCTGGGACCTATTGATAAACCTGAGTGAATCGTCACAAGTGAAGATGTTCAGGTCTATCTAGCAACCCGGAATGAAGATAACTATGCTCTTCGCAGAAGCATCGTGTCAACACGGTTTGAGTGTTAATTTCTGTGCAAATCTAATCACTTTGGTGGAAAACTAAGCAACCGAATTTTGCACTCAAAAATTGCACCGGAAGCGCGACAAAATCACGCATTATCGGGCAAATTTCACGATTGCCGCGCCCAACAAGGTGAGGTTGAATGCGGCGTGTGCAACCATTGCAGGCCACAAAGAGCGGGAAAGAGCGCGACAGAGCGCGAAAACAAATCCGGTCGAGGCCATGAGGCACACGGCGATAGCTGCGGAGGCCGCGCGTAGGTGGAATCCGGTGGTGTCGTGCCATATACCGTGCAGGTAGAGGTAGATCAGTCCGAAGAGAAACGAACTCACGATGGTTCCAACGGTGGCGTTGAACCGACGAGCAAACGCCTGCTGAATAAAACCGCGGAAGAGGAGTTCTTCACCGATCGGATTGAGCAAGATGGCCGGCAGGGCGTAGAGAGCGAAGAGGGCTGAGGGGGACATGATGCCGTGCATTTCATCCAGGTGCAGATAGTTGCGGATGCTGATGCACCAGTTATTGGGCGAATGGTCGTAGATCGCCATTCCGACGCCGAAAAAGATCAAAGCACAGGCCACACCTGCGAGAGCACTAAAAAGCAGAGTCCTAGGTGCCAAACGGCGTTCGGAGAGCCCGATTTCGATGCGTCCACTGGGGGTGAGGAACAGGAAAGGCAGCGCCCACATGGCGACCGTCTGCAGGAAAAACACCTCCTGCAATTCATATGGACTGAAAAAAGCGAAAAACCGAATGAAGGCAATAAGAGCGTAGAACAGAAGCGAGACGATCCACGCTGGTCCGATGAAGGCCAGCCAGAATGGCTTGAGCAACGCAGGCTGCGAAGAGATGGAAGCCGCTTCAAGATTCATCAGGCGGTTCCTCCCTCGGCTGCGCCGTTGGACAAGGGCTGCGGGGACTCAAGTCCATTTGAGCTGGTGCTATGGAGATTAGCCTACGGGCGGCATTTGGAAAGGTCAAATGCAGCAAGACGGCCCATCCTCCCACAAGGAATGGACCGCCTGCTTGCATCCCGGCCATGGAATCGTGAATGCCGGAAATCTTGTTTTGATCCCGCAGGGCGAGGTCATTCGCCGGCGCACGGGGCGACAATCAGAGCGTGCGCTTGAAGAGTGGCGTCGCAATCAGAAGCGTGCCGATGCCGAAAACAAACAGGAACAGGAGGTCGAATTGAATAGCGGCGAAGCCTCCGTCTTTGAGAAGCACGGCTTTGAAACCGTGGACACAGTAGGTGAATGGATCGATGATGGAAATGGCTCGGAGCCAGGCGGGAAATGCGGCGACGGGGTACATACCTCCTGATGGATAAAGAAGAAGAATGTTGAGAACGCCGAACATTGCGCGGGGCACGAGCGGATCGTCGACCCTGACCATCATCAGGAACATCATGCCGTTGAAGGCGATGGATGTGACGACGATCAGGCAAAAGAGTTCAGCCAGGGCCTCGGGATGAAAGATCACACCGAGGCCAGCCATGAGCGATCCGATAACTGTTAGAGAGATGCCGGCCAGTACGGCCTTTATGGACCCGGCAATATTCATACCGAAAACTAACTCAAGACGGGTGATTGGAGTTACTAAATAGCCTTCGTGAACGCCGCGAGCCTTGTCGTCGATGTATAACATCCCTCCGCCGATCATGACCGATATATACATGGCTAGCGCTATCGTGAGGGGGAGAAGAAACTTCATATAGTTGACGTAGGGATAAAGCTCGACTATCTCCAGCGCAATGGAGTTGGCCAGGCGGGGCTGAATGACGGGGCTGGTGAGCGCGGTAACGAGCGACTGCATTTCGGCCTCGAGCGATCCGGAGGTGAACTGGTCGGAGTTATCGACGACGAAGCCGAGCTGCGGTGCGTCCTGCGAGTAAACCCGGCGCGAGTACTGGGCGGGAATGACGACCGCAGCGTCGACCCTACCAGTGCGAACGTCTTCGCGCGCCTTGTCTTCGTCGGTGTAGTCGACGGTGGTAAAGGTCTTGATGTTGGCGGCGATGGCGGCGAATCCTTCGCGGATCTTGACGGCTTCAGGTCCATGATCGTAGTCGACGACTGCGACCTTGTCGCCGACGATTTTCCCGCCGAAAGCGTTGCCCATAATGAGCAGTTGCATGATCGGCATCATGAGCGACATGATCATGAGGGTGGGCGAGCGGAAGAACTTGCGCATCTCGCGCTCGATGATGGCGAACATCCTGTTCATGGCTGATCTCCGGGACGGGGCGGCATCTTGAAGACATCGGGCTTGACCTGCTCATCGCGAAGCTGGCGGCCGGTGTAGTGGACAAAGACGTCATCGAGAGTGGTGTTCTGCACACTGAGGGATGTTAGCGTCTCACCCAGCGAAGCGGCTAACTCGACTAACTGCATGGTGGTTGTGGAACCGGAAGAAGTTAGTACCCGATAGAAGCCGGCTGACTCGGCCTGCACATTTGTAACTCCACTGAGGCCTTCGAGGCGGGATTTCCATTCAGGAGTTTCACGATCGAAGTGAACCTCGACCACGTTGGAGCCGGGTACGCCCTGCTTAAGCTCGATGGGCGTGCCGAGAGCGACCAGATTGCCGTGATCGACGATTGCAATGCGATCGCAAAGCTTATCTGCCTCTTCCATATAGTGAGTCGTCAGCAGCATGGTGAGGTGACGGGTTTTTCTGAGATTGTCCAGCATCTCCCAGACGGCGATTCGGGAGACGGGATCAAGGCCAGTGGTGGGCTCGTCCAGGAAAAAAATATGCGGGTTGTGAACCAGGCCGCGGGCGATTTCCACGCGTCGCCGCATGCCGCCGGAGAGAGTTTTGACCTGCGCGCCGCGCCACTTCAGCAGGTCAACGGCCTCAAGCACGTCGGCTATATTTTTTTGGCGATCGGCCCGAGAGACGCCATAAAGCTTGGCATAAATATTGAGATTTTCTTCGACGGTCAGATCGGGATCGGAGGTGAGCGCCTGGGGAATGACGCCGATCATGGTGCGAACCGCATCCGGCTCTTTGGCCACGTCGTGACCGGCGATGATGGCGTTTCCGCTGGTGATGGGAACAAGCGTGGTCATCATGCGAATGAGAGTGCTCTTGCCCGCGCCGTTGGGGCCGAGCAGGCCGAAGATCTCGCCATCCTGCACGGAGAAGCTGACGCCCTTCACGGCTTCAAATGTGCCATAGCGCTTCACGATGTTCCGCACCTCGATGGCGGTTCGATTCGGCGTCACCAATGGCGGGCTGTTTTCCGCTGGGATTGAGTTGGCTGGCTGCGCGCTCATTGCTTCACCAGCTTGTTCTTGGGGATGTAAACCTCCGCGGTCATGCCGGGAACGAAGCGCTCCTGGGGGTTGTCGATAAGCAGCTTCAATTGGATGGTCTTGATGTCGCGCTTGCGGCTGCTGACGTCGCGCTGGGTGGCAAAGTCGGCCTCGGCCGCCTTGTTGATGATCTTGCCTTGCAG
>JBEKVS010000196.1:0-11010 GCA_049513795.1 Occallatibacter sp.
CGTGAGCTTCGAAGAACGGTGACCGACGTCAAGCTGTCCCCGCAGCAGGCTCAGTTCCGTGAGACTCTGCGCATCTTCATCTCGGCCTTTGCCGACGCTCCATTTCATCGATTTGCCCGGCGCATCATTCCTTTCGCCGTTCGCGTCTCTCTCCGCGCCACTGAGCTCCTCGTGGTTTCCTGTGTGATTGAACTTGTCATGACTCTGCCCATGGCCCTCTATTTCCATCGCATCACCATCTTCGCGCTGCCCGTCAATCTGTTCATCCTGCCGCTGCTGTTGCTGCTAATGCCGGCCGCTCTCATCACCCTGCTCACCGCGCTCCTTTGGCCCCCTGCGGCAATAGCGCCAGCAATCTTCGTGGCGTTGCCCTTGCACTTCGGACAATGGCTGGTGCATCTGTTCGGCTCGCGAGCTCTCGGAGATTTCCGCATCCCCGCGCCGCTGCTTGCACGCACGGCAGTGTTTTGCGCGCTTCTGGCCGCGGCCATGGTGCTGGCTCGGGGCCCGCGCTGGCAACGAAGCGCCGCGTGGGCCGCGCTGCTCTTTGCTGCTCTGTCCGCCGTTCTTCCGCGCCCCGCACAGCACCCGCACAACGCGCTGCTGATGGAAGCCATCGACGTCGGCCAGGGCGATTCATTGTTGTTGATTGCACCGGACGGGAAAACGCTTCTCGTCGACGGTGGAGGTTTCGGCGGCGGCCCGCATCAGGCGCCGCAGGACTTCGACATCGGCGAAGAAGTTGTCTCGGAGGCTCTTTGGGCTCGAGGCATTCGCCGCCTGGACTTCGTTGCCCTGTCCCACGCCCATTCCGACCACATGGGCGGACTTCCCGCCATCCTGCGCAACTTCCATCCCAGCGAGTTCTGGGTGGGCAACAACCCCAGCTCGCCCGGCTACGATGCGCTCCTGAACGAGGCCGCCGGTCTCGGCATCCGCGTCCGCGCCTTTCGCGCCGGCGATGCGATCTCCTTCGGCGATACGCAGATCGCTGTCCTCGCACCCTTCGCCAACTACAAACCCGGTCTTGAGGCCTCGAACAATGATTCTCTCGTTCTGCACGTTGCCTATGGAGCGACTTCGGTTTTACTGGAGGGCGATGCCGAAGCGCCCATCGAGCAAGCCATGATGGCCGAACCCGGCCTGCAAAGCATGCTGCTCAAAGTGGGCCACCATGGCAGCCTCACTTCCACGCGTCCGGAATTCCTGGCCCGCGTGGCTCCGCAATGGGCCGTCATCTCCTGCGGATTGCACAACCGCTACGGCCATCCCCGCCCGGAGGTGCTCGCGGCGCTCGAAGCCGCCAAGGTTCGCACCTATTCCACCGACATCAACGGCGCCGCCTGTTTTCTTCTTGATGGAAAGCGTGTGATTCCGGATGTCGCTTGCGGATGGGAGCGTCCGCCCTGAGCCAAAAGAAGGCTCGCCAACTCCGCCGAATGCCAGGCCTTGTGACTCTTCGATCGCGTCCACAAATCTGGGTGCCCCAGGTCTCGCTCTTGAGACCTGGGAAGCCAGAATCGACATGACGGTTGCGTTGGATGCCACTTAACCGGCGTACCAAACCAATTTGCGGTTTCGCGCGCCAACGCCGTTATGCCACCTGCTGCTGATCCAGACCGGCCAGCTTCTTGCGTGCGCGCACCGCGACATCGCCGAAAGGAAACAGGACCAGGGCTTCTTTGAAGGCCGTCCGCGCCTTGTCCGCGTCGCCCAGCGTCAGCCAGGTGTCGCCCTCAGGCAGCTTCAGCGCCGCCCGGCTGCAATTGTCAGTTCCAGAGGCGCTTGCAGACGCCTCCTGAAGCCTCTGCTCCGCGTCCGAACGCCAGCCATTCGAGGCCAGGGCCCAGGCATGGAAGGCAAGCATCTGCGCCCGGCTAGCCCGCTGCTCTTTGGAACGCGGGTTGACCGGAAACCCGGCCAGCACGCTCTCCACAAGCTTGCGCGCGCGGTCGGCGTCCTTCTTCTGCGTAAGCAGGCAATCGGCCAGCCCGAAGTGGAAGTCGCCTGTCTTCTGCGGCACGTTCACCGCCGCCTCGTAAAGCATTTCTGCCGTCGCGCCTTCGCCTTCAACCGAGAGCGCCAGCGTGTAAAGGAAGAACTCCTGGCTGGTCAGCAACGGGTGCCCTTCCTTGTCGAATGCCAGTGGTCGCAGATAAGCCAGCGCTTCTTCATACCGACCCGCCATTACCAGGATCCAGCCTTCCGTCGACCGGGTATTTCCCAGTGCCCAGAAGAAGACGTGGCTCACCTTCAATGCCAGGTCGTATTTGCCGCGGCGTACAAGTGCCACGGTCATCAACCCGGGAAGTGTGGATGCCGGAATCACCAGTGCGGATACGGCCATCGCTGCCCAAAGAGCCCAGTAGAGCGGGCTGCGCGCGCCCGGCTGGCTGGGATCGTTCACGATCGCGGTTGCCGCCAGGGCGATGATCGGGGGAGCGATCAACAGAGGAGAGAACTTCCTCCAATTGCCTTCGCGCGCCTTGTTGGCCAGCAGATGGAAGAAGTGACGGATCAGCACAATCCAGAGACTGATGCCCGCGCCAAGAAAAACTCCGCGAGCCGAAGCGAGCGCGATGTACCCCGATATGATGCCGAAGGTCAGGCCCAGGATCAACCCCGTCGCAAGCACCGACGAGATGGTCTTCATTTCCTTGCCGAAAACCCATGACTTCTTTTTCATGGTGAGCTCTGCTGCGACACGCGGCGCACGGGGTGCTGTCCATTGACGGAACAGCCCATCCCAGAGCACCTTCAATGCCCAGCCGATGCATACGAGACTAATTGAAAAGCCGAAGATGAAAGGGGCGAACTGCCAAACCTGCTGGCCTACGATTTGCGTTCCGGGAATGCTGCGCCCACTGACCCAATTCAGGCTCCAGCCCCAGCAAAGTGCAACCACGGCAAACACAAGCGTTAGCCGAAATCCGCGGTGCTGCCGCAGCAAAGTGACACGCGTCTTACGATCTTCCTCTAAAGAGCTCCCATTTTCTACTGACATAGGCTTCCCCCAGTGAATGAATTATAGGGAGAAGTGAACTCTCCTCTTCTCACCTAAAGGCTGAAGCGCCGCGGACTTTCGAGCCACACCGCATCCCCCAAAAGTTGTATCGAGAGTCTTCGGATCTCGTCGAATGAGAGCACGCGCGAGCGGCTTTCTCAAGTGGGAGGAAGCTAAGTTGCCGTGGCAAAGTCGTCTTCGAACCCGCCAATCTAAAACCGCACCCTGACCCCCACCTGAATCTGCCGTTCCCGGTAGAAGTTCGTCGCGTTCACATTCAAGGGCTGCCCGAAGCCCGTGGTGGCGAGGCCGGTCGTGGGGTTGATTTTGAGGCCAGTGAGAAAATTCAGCGTCGGAGGCGTTCCCGGCGTGCCTTGCGCGCTCGGTGGGCTGCCGGACTCGATGTAGTAGCCGGTCGTCTCCAGTTCGGTCACATTCTGGTGATTGAACAGGTTGAAGCTTTCCACCAGCATTTCCAACTCGCGCAATTGTCCCAGATCGAATTTCTTGCCCACCCGCATGTCGGCCTTCCAGGTGGCTGGATAGCGGTACGTGTTGCGGCCGATGTTGTAGATTCGGTTATCATTGCCCACGCCGTACACCCGGTTGTCGCCTCCTGAGCCGTTCATCCCCGGTCCCAGGCCCACGATGGATGTGCCGCCGGAAGTAAACTCCTCGGCCAGCGATCCCGCTGTGCGCATGGTGTACGGCATTCCGCTGCGGAACTGCGCGATCCCCGAAATCATCCAGCCGTTCCCCAGCTTTCCCGCCAGATCAGCCAACTTCCACGGCGCCTCGTAGATCACCATGGCCGCCGCCGAGTGCGCATATCCAGGTTGCTGGTTCCGTATTCCTGTTTGAAGCTCGAAGCCTGGCTCAATGTGTCCGGATTCAGTGGGCTCTCGTCCGGGTTCCAATCCATGGCGTGCGCATAGGTATAGTGGGCGTGCAAGCTGATCCCGTGGCGCCCGTAACGGGCCACCTTGATCAGCATTGCCTCATAGGTCGAATTGGCTTTGCTCGTGAACTGGTCGATCTGCTGATAGTCCGGACAGAGCCAACCCGCAACGTCTGTACTTGTCGGTGCGTAGAACGGGCAGGTGGCCCCACCCGCCGGCCAGGAAGCATAAAAGGGAACTGTGATCTGCGTCGCCTTGATTGGACCCAGCCCCAGGTTTCCGCACTGGCCATTGTCAACGCCCACCGGAGTCTGGTCGCACACATTGTAGGTGACGGTTTGCTGCGGCGTCGGGGAGTCAATATTTGCGTCGATGCGCACAGGCAGCCTTCGCCCCAGGCTTACAAGGGCGGCAGCCGACACTTCGATATGTCCCGGCAGCTCTTCTTCCAGGGAGGCCACAGCCTGGTGCACCTCGGGGTTACGGTAACTCGGCGCAAATTCCTGAGCCCCGGGCTTGATCACGCTCCCCGGCGGCCCGATCAGCACGGCAGGGAACGGCGGCGCTCCGCCCGCGTTCAGGTTGTCCGTCGGCCGCATGAAGAAGTTAAGATCGCCTTTCAAGCTGCCCGTCTGCGTGAGCGCTGTCTCCAGAGTTGCGTTCTCCGTGCGTCCGAAATACAAGCCGTACCCCAGCCGCAACACCGGCCAGCGGTTTTCCTTGCTGCCCAGCGCCACGCTGATTCGCGGACCCCAATCGAAGCCCAGCTGCGGCAGCTTTTCCGTCAGCGCGAGTTCAGCGTTGTTCAGAGCCGCAATCGTGGGTGGCAACTGCTCTTTCTCAAGACGCAAGCCCCCGCTGATCACCAGCAGCTTTCGCGGTTGCCACTGAACTGTCGTGAAGCCCGCCCAATCATTCGTACTTAAGTTCCAGTTCGTCGGCCCCAGCGTCTGCGAGTAATACGAGTAACAGGGCAAATAACCCAGCCCGTGCAGCGTTCCCGTCGCATCGCGCCAAACCTTCCCCGTCTGGTCGCAGTTATGCTGATCATTCGGGTTTTCTTGTCCAGCCAGACCATACGCGGCAAACACCAGCGCGTCGGAAGCAAAATTCTCCGCGCTCGAGTAGGAGTAGGTGCCCGTCTCATTGCGCAGCAGGCTGGTTGCGTCCCCATTGTGGCTCAGTTCTAAGCCGCCCTTCACCAGCAGGTTCCCATGCACCCAACTCACTTCCTCCCGAGCCTCGAGTAAGTGCTCATCCGGATAACTCCCCATCCCGAAGCGCGACGGATTGCCCAGCGTAAACCCATACCGCGAGTCCACCACAATCTGCGGCAACTGCCCCCACGTGTTCCCGCTGAGCAGCGTCTGCTCATAGCTTGAGGGCGTATCCGGATGCGCACTCTGGATTGTGCGTCCCATCGAGCCCTGCGTCACCGTCAGCAGGTTTGGCGTGAGAAACGCTTCCCAGCGTCCCAGCAGCAGATATTCGCTCGCCTGGCTCGATCCAAAGCTGTTCGCCCCGTATGTCTCCGAAACGCGCGTCAGCCCGCCGCCCGGCGAATTCCAGCGCGCGCCCGTCGCTTCCAGCGTGAAGCGGTGCCGCTCGGTTGCTGCCCAGTCAATCCGAGTGAACCCCACCCACTGCGCCGCCGTTCTCGGAGCCGGCCCCAGCAATCCATCCAGCGTGGTGAGCATCTGCGAGTAAGCCCCCAACCCCTCGGCCACTGGATTCAGGCTGCTCAACTCCAGTCGCGCGCTCAGCACCTGCATCTGGTCGTTCGAGGGCTGCGCAAAAAATTCGGCGGGATGTTTCACCGTAGCCAGCCCCGGATCGTTGCGGTTGTAGCTGTCGACCGCTGCAAACCAGAACAGCTTGTCTCGTTGAATCTGGCTTCCCACCCCAACCCCCCAAACCGTCTCGTGATCCGGGGGCGTATACGGCTCCGCAGTAAACGTGGGCGTCGTGGACAAGGTCGCCGGCGCCGTCTGTTTCACCCATTGAGTAAAAGGGTTCTGCGCTCCCCACGTATTCTGCCGATCGAAGAGGAACCCCTGTCCATGCAGGCCATTCGTCCCTCGCGTGGTGTCAACATTCACCTCGCCGCCCGCGTTGCGAATCCCTTCCGCCTCCGCATTGCCGGCCTCTGTCTGCACCTCGTGGATGGCCGCCTCCGCCACCGGCGATCCGTGCCCGCCCGCCCAGGTGCTCGCCATCCCATTCTCTTCGCGTCCGCCCTGGCCATTCGAACCGGGTCCCGACGACTGCGGCCCTGAGCTTCCACTTCCTCCGAACGCCAACCGGGTCGTCATCTCGTCGATGCTGGTATCGGGGGGCAATTGCCCCGCCGCGCGCAGCGAATCGCCCGACCTTTCGCCCGCAACCGTTCCCGCTGTTGGAGTGTCGAGCAGAAAGTCCTGCCATCGCCGGCCGCTCGCCGGCAACGACTGCAACTCCGTCGCCGCCATTGTCGTGACGACGGCCAATGTCCCCGGCCCAACAGTTGGAGAAGACTGTGACGGCGGCGCGGTTGGCGGTTGCATGGATGTCGTGGCCGCCAACGCCCCAGGCGCATCGCGACCGGACAATCCCAACCGCAGCATCGGCTCGCTGGCGATCGCGGCAATCGCGTTCGCTGATTCCACCGTCATCCTCACCGAGGCCTCCGCCAGCACCGGCCGTCCTGCCAGGGCCATCTCGCGCACTGGCTCGGCCGGCGCAGCCGCTATCTCTGCCGTCACAGAGTCCCGCTCTGCTTGAGGAATCGAGTTGCTGCAGCTGCCTGGCACAGAGGGAGCAGAGAACTTCAACCCCCGGGAAATGTTCTCGGAATTAGCGCCTTGAGGGGTTGCAATTTGGGACATGGGCGGCGGCTTTAGCCCCTGCGGAAGCCAAGTTGGATCAACGCGAGCTTCAGCCGCTGAGGCATGCGTCTCGGGATCATTTGTGGCAATTAGCCCCTTTTCTGCAGCCTCTTTACGTCCGGATTCGGGTCGCACCGGCCGAACTGGCGCAATTAAGGCATTAGGACCAGGCGGCTCCGGTACGTTTCGCGCCGTCGCTGCCAGTTGACCCGCAGGCGCGGGAGCAACCGCCGGCGCACCGGGTAGGTCGTGCGCGAGCGCCATTGCCGCCTGCACGCGCGCCTCATAGCCTCCGCCAGCCACATACACGCCGCGCAGTTGTCCGTGCCCGAGCACAGGACTAGAAGCCTCCAGCGTGTACAGGCCAGCCTCCAGCCCGTTCAGCCGATAGCTTCCGTTTTTCGCAGTAATGGTTTGCGCTTCTGCGCCGGTAGCTTCGTTGCGCGCCACCACCGTCGCACCCGCCAGCGGCGTCGATCCCAGATCCGTCAGCCTGCCGGAAATCGACCCAGCGCGGCCGAGAGCACGGCCTCTGCCGCGATCACGTCCTCGATCAAGGTTGGAGTTGCTGTCAGAATGAGGAGTTTGCTCCGGGCTCTGGCTTGCAGCAGGTGCAGCGCCGTTCTCACCGGCCGTCCCCGCCGTCTGCGCCCATGCCATCGCGCCCGCGCCGGCCATCAGCATGGCCAGCACCAGCGTCCCGATCCATTCCCTTGTAGCCTCTGCCACCGAGATACCTTCTCGCGGCAGATCGTGGGAGTAAACACCTCAGGAATTTTCAGCGGCCCGCTCTATGTGGCAGGTCTCGATTCGGCAGGTGCGGACGGGGCAATACCCTGGACGCGGAGATTTCTCCTCCGCAAGCGCCCCAATTCGCCCAAAGTGAAGTTGCAAACAATTCTAAGCCCGATTCAGTAAACTGAATAGACGGCATCATGAATTTCGCATTGTCTGTCGGCATCGGCACGTTTAGTCCCCTAGTCCCTAATCCCGAGTCCCTGGTCGTTCAATGTTCATCGATGAAGCAAAAATTCGCGTCAAAGCCGGCGACGGCGGCAACGGTTGCATGGCCTTTCGCCGCGAGAAGTTCGTGCCCCGCGGCGGACCCTCCGGCGGCGACGGCGGACGTGGCGGCGACGTGGTCATGGCCAGCTCGCAGCGCCACAACACCCTCATCCACTTCCGCTATAACCCGGAACACAAAGCCCAGCGCGGCGAGCACGGCATGGGCTCCAACTGCACTGGCCTCGACGGCAACTCCATCGTCCTCCAGGTCCCCGTCGGCACGTCCCTTTACGACCAGGACACCGGCGAGCTGATTCACGATTTCGAAACTCCAGATGAGCGGGTCGTCATCGCCAAGGGAGGACGTGGAGGCCGCGGAAACCAGCACTTCGCCACCAGCACCCACCAGGCGCCCCGCGAGCACGAACTGGGCCGCGCCGGCGAGGAGCGCAATTTTCGCCTGGTCCTGAAGCTGCTCGCCGATGTTGGCCTGGTCGGCTATCCCAACGCCGGCAAGTCCACCCTCATCTCCCGCATCTCCGCAGCCAAGCCCAAAATCGCCGACTACCCCTTCACCACCCTCGAACCCAACCTCGGCGTGGTCATCGTAGGCGAAGAGCCCGACCAGTTCTCCTACGTTGTCGCCGACATGCCCGGCCTCATCGAAGGCGCGCACCTGGGATCGGGTTTAGGCACCCAGTTCCTCCGCCACATCGAGCGGACAAGACTTTTGCTGCATCTCGTTGACGTGAGCGACGCCAGTGGCCGTCCCGATCCCGTAGAAGACTTCAAAGTCATCAACAAGGAACTGGCCAGCTTTTCCGTAACCACTCCCGAGCAGCCCATGGACGACAACCCCGGCCCTACCGTCGAATTCCCGCTGGCCAAGAAGACCATGATCGTTGCGGCGACCAAGATTGACTCCGCCAACCCCGACAAGCTGAAGAAGCTGGCCGCCCACGTGAAGAGAAAGAAGTTGGAGTTCCACGCCATCTCCGCCGTAACCGGGCAGGGCATCGAAGACCTGAAGTGGTCCCTGGCGCGGCATCTGCAACCTTGACCGAATTCGTGTATCTCAATTCGTATACAATAGGAGCGAAGGGACTAATATGTCGACTCCGAGTGCCATGATCCATGTCCGCATTGATGAGGACCTCAAGTCGAAAGCCTCTAAGACGCTGGACGCAATGGGACTAAGCCTCTCCGAGGCGGTGCGCGTGTTTCTCACGCGAGTTGCAAATGACCAGGCGTTTCCCTTTGAGCTTCGAGTTCCCAACGCCGAAACCATCGCCGCAATGAATGCTGGTGATCAGGGCGAGGTTGTGAAATTCGGCAGTATCGAAGGATTGATGGCCGATCTTCATGCGGACGATTAGCCGAACCGTTCAATTCAAGCAGGACTACAAGCGCGAATCCAAAGGCCAGCATCGCACAACGCTCGACGCCGATCTATTTACAGCTGTTTCTTTACTGGCCGCTGACAAGGCCATGCCTGCAAGATTCCGCGATCATCCTTTGACGGGTGACTATGCCAGCCATCGCGAGTGCCATCTCAAACCCGATCTGCTTCTCATCTACAAAAGACCGGATGACCAGACCTTGCGGCTTGTGCGCCTGGGCTCTCACAGCGAACTCTTCTAGCGAGGATTTAGGGCCAATCAAAATCTCGTCTAGCATCAACCTGGCGATCCCAAGGTTGACGGGCTTCACAGATCGTGCCGTCAAAAGTCAAGAAAGGGGAGCCTGTAAGAACAGGTTCCCCTCTTTGATTTCGCTGACCCGGTTGGGCCGAGCGGCCTTAGATGCAAGTATCTTACCGCAGCTTCTGCTCACTATAAACCCCAGCAAATTCAATCATTTGCACTCGGAGCAAGATTGCGTTGCTAGCCTTTAGTGAATAGTTGGATAGAAGGTCCACTTCCTTATCTTCGAGTGCCGAGGTCGGGGTCGCTGGCGACGGCCTCCTTGTGATCGAGGAAGTCTCCGAAACGGACGAGAAGTCGGAAATCGGTGAGGCAATCCAAGAAGTTGCCGCAAGCTAATTAGTGGTTGCCCCAGGTTTCGCCTTCGAGACCTGGGGCCTCAAGCCGCCTCAAAAAACTTCCCCACCTTCGGCCGCTTTTTCCGTGCCGCGTGCCAAAGATCGTACTGCTGCTGCAAGTCCAGCCACATTCCTGGCTCAGTTCCAAAAGCGTCCGAAAGACGCAGCGCCATCGCCGCGGTAAACGATGCCCTTCCATTCAGGAGACGCGAAAGCGTAGACCGCGCCACCCGCAGCCGCTTGGCCGCCACGCCAACCTGCACAGAGCCAAGATATTCGCGAAGAATCTCACCTGGGTGCGCCGGATTATGCATCGTCATTCCCATGCTGTCTCTCCTATTCGGTTAGTGGTAGTCCTGATAGTCCAGCAGGATCGCGTTCTCATCCTCAAACTTGAACGTCATGCGCCAGTTTCCATTCACCTTGACCGACCAATGATTCGCAAGCTTTCCCTTGAGCGGGTGCAATTCCCAACCTGGAACGTCCATGCGACTCGCGTTCTTGGCTGTGCTCAGCAGCGTAAGTTGCCTGCGCAATTTGGTGGCATGCGCCGGTTGAATGCCGGCCTTGCTTCCCGTGAGATAGAACCTCTCCAGGCCGGCATGCCGGAACGACTGGATCATGATGAAAATGTAGCGCGTAGCGCCTCGCGCGTCAAATCGTCGAGCGGCGGAAGCCAGGAGACCAGAGACTGGTCGATCTCACCGCCCCGCCTGCAACTCCGCCCGTTCAATCTTCTTGCGGACATCCTCCGCATGAAACACCGGCGAAGAGCACGCCCGTGCGGTGCAAAGAAAAAGCGCCGCGCGGTCGAGCTTGGGATAGTCGATGCTTGTCGGCGAAGGCGACGGGTCTGAGGGGTCGCGTACCTCGATGAATTCGTGGCTGGTGATCGACCGCAGTGCAGCTGAATGCAGCGCATTCGCGTCAGGGTCCGACGGAGACCCCACGACCGTGACATGAATCGGAGCTTCGTTGAAATCCTGGTTGGCCAGCAAAATGCCGGCCGAAAGCGGTCGCAGTGCAATTGAATCAGCGGCAAGGTAGCGCATCGCTTCGGCGGCCGTCGCATGAAAGCGCTCATCGCCTGTCGCGAATGCGAGCATGGAAGTAAAGCGCACCAGTGCGATGTTTTCATCGCGGTCGGGATGCGCATGGTCGGCCGAGTGCATTGCGGCGCGTGCGGTCACAAACCCC
>JBEKVS010000197.1:0-11003 GCA_049513795.1 Occallatibacter sp.
CGAGATGTGATCGGCGCATTTCTCCCTCGGGCGAGCACAATCTATCCGGTTCCCAATCCCGTCGACACGGGGCGGGAACCGCCCATCGACGTGGGCGTCAATTCGAGGATGTTGTATGTGGGGCGAATGGCCCAGGAAAAGGGCGTGATGACGCTGGCGCGTGCGGCGCAAGCCGCCGCCCTATCGGTTACGTATGTGGGCGACGGAATCTGTCGCCAGGGGGTAGAACGAATCGATACCCATGCCACATGCACCGGTTGGGTGTCTGGCGAGGAAGTGCAGCGGCAGATGAGGCTGGCGCGGGTGCTGATCTTCCCCTCTGAATGGTATGAGACCCAGGGCCTGGTGGTGCTCGAAGCCGCGGCCATGGGCCTTCCCGCCATTGTCTCCGATGCCTGCGCGGCCCGCGAGATCGTCTCCGACGGAGTGACGGGGCTCTGGTTCAAGGCCGGCGACGAGCGAGACCTGGCCGCCAAGATGGCACTGCTTCAAGACCAAGAATTCGCCAAGCGCCTGGGAGCCGCGGCTTTCGAGCGCTATTGGCAACACCCGCTCACCATGGAGCGGCACCTGGCCGCCCTGGAACAATGCTACGAAAGGATCCTGTCCAGTTGAGCCATGCAGCAAATGGGGCAGCAAATCGAGCGGCAAAAGGTATGAACGGGCAAGCAGCCATGCAGGGTCCTTCATTGGGCCCTGAGTTGGCATTGGGCCCTGAGTTGGCATTGGGCCCTGAGTTGGCATTGGGCCCTGAGTTGGCTACAGCATTGGGTCCGGCATCTGGTCCAGGGACTCTGACGCCTGCGACCACAGTCCGTGCCCTGGCGCCAGCGCAATCCGGGAGATCCTTTGCAGCGGTCCCTTACGCCGAGATCGCTCCGGCAGAGTGGGACGACCTGGTCCAACAATCCCCAGAAGGCTGGCTCTACCAGACGACGAACTGGATCGAGTTTGCCCAGCAATGCGGCGCCCGATCCTTAACCTTCGGGCTCCGTTCACAGCAAGGCGATCTGGTTGGCGTTTTTTCCCTTTATCGGGAAGATCTTGGCGGACGCGGGCCGCTTGGCTTGCGGCGCATTCACACCGGGCTGTCGGGACCGGCGCTGCGCGACAGTCTCTCCCCCAAGGCCCGCGCCCAGGCGTGGAGGGAGATGTTTCGCGAGGTCGACCGTATTGCCGCCGAACAGGACGCGGATCTTCTTCAGGTCCGCCTGACCAGCATGGTGCCGGCATACCAGCCGGGACGGCGCCCGGACGTCAATCCCCTCTATACAGTAGGCGTGAGCGGTCCTCTTTCCTTCAACCCGCTCAACATTTGCCCGCCTCTGAGCCGGGTGTTGCTTCTCGACAAGCAGCATGCGCAGTTGCTCCAGGAGATGGACAAGAAGATCCACGGCATGGTGAGCCATGCGGCTAGGAATGGCGTGAGCGTGCGTGTCTCAGAAGCGCGCGCCGACCTGCGCCAGTTTGCCGAGCTGCACGCATCGAACTGGTCCCGAACCGGCCTCGACCCGCATGGACTCGGCCACTTCGAAAACATGTGGGACCGGTTCCATGCCGCGGGATCGATGCGCATGCTCTTTGCCGAGCACGAAGGCCAACCGATCGCGGGGGTAATCATTCACACATACAAGGATGCCGCCTTTTATTGGGCGGGATGCTCTCGCCGGACGGCGCTGAAGCTGCGCCCCAACAACATATTGCTTTGGAATGCCATTCTGGACGCCAAGGCGCGTGGGTTGCGATGCTTTGAAGTGGGATACTTTTATGCCCCGCCCGGGCCATCGGAGAAGGAATACAACATTGGCAAGTACAAGAGCCAGTTCGGGGTCGACGCCCTTGTCCCGTGGGAAGGACAGAAGGTCTTCAAGCCGGCCAGGTTTCTCGCTCTCAGCCTGCTGCGCCGCGCCAAACAAAGATTAGGCGAGCTGGTGAAGCGCAAGGTCCCCGAAAGGGACTCTGAAAAGGGCCCTGAGTAAACCATGCTGAAGACTCTGGCTCGCAATACATTCTCGAACGGCGCCGGCATCGCCGGGAAGGTGCTGATCAACTTCCTTCTCACTCCTTTTCTGATTCTGCATCTGGGCAAGGATCTTTACGGAGTCTGGATACTTCTGCTTTCGTTCAGCGTCTCGGGAACCTTGTCGCTGCTCTCGCTGGGCATGCAGGCGGCCCTGGTCAAACACGTTGCCGAATATCGTGCTTTGGGCAAGCGGCGCGAACTGAATCAGTTGATCAGTTCCACGCTCTATGTGTATGCGTCGATGGGCGTGGTTGGCGCTTTTGGCCTGCTCTGGTTCTCGCTCGGATGGTTCACGCGCTGGTTTGCCATCCCGGCCGGACAGGCGCAGACAGCGATTCTCATGCTGGACCTGATGGCCGTGCAGGTCGCGGTTGAACTCCCCGGGATGTGCTTCGACGGCGTACTGGGTGGGTTGCAGCGATATGACATCCTGGCCGCACTGGAGCTCGGAAAATCGGCATTGCTGGCAGTCCTGTTCGCCGTTGTTCTGTTGCACGGGGCAACGATCGTGGCTCTTTCCCGAGTCACGCTGGCAGTCACATTTTTCCATGCGCTGGCTTTGCTCGCATTCGCTTCCGCTGAGCTGGGGCGCTGGCGGTTGGTCTGGCGCTTTGAGCGTACCCAGTTGCTGAGCGTAGTCGACATGACCAAGGATCTGCTCATTTTGCGCTTGAATGGAATCATCTACAACAACATGGACAAGATGATCATCGCCGCCGTGCTGTCGACTGCCATGGTGACCAACTATGACATCGGCAACCGGATTCACTCGATGGCCTTGATGGTCATGGGTCTGGCTGGAACTGTGGTCATTCCGGCGGCTTCGGCGGCCCACGCCCGCAGCGAGAGCGAAGCCATTCGAGCCATGTTCCTGAAAGGGACGAAATACGCGCTGGCCATGACGCTCCCGGTGGTCTCGACGCTGTTTGTGCTGGCTCCTTCCTTGATCCGCTACTGGATTTCACCGCAGTATGTGGGGTCGGCCTTCTATGCTCGGCTATTTCTCTCTTACATGCTCTTCTGGAGCGTTACCTCGGTAGGTTGGAACATGCTCATCGGGGTTCGGCAAACCAAGCCCATTGTGCGCATTCAACTGGTTTCGGTGGCCATCAACCTGGGACTTTCGCTGGTCCTTGTTCGTCATGTCGGGGTCAGCGGCGTCGTTTACGGCACGATGATGGGGAATCTTGTCGCCTTCTTCCCCTACATGCGCCTGATGATGCGCAGCTTCAAGGTGACGGCCAAGGAGATTTTCTTCGCCGCGATTCTAACCACCTACCCGCAGGCCCTGGCCAGCACGGCATCACTTCTGTTGCTGATGCGCGTGTGGGAGCCCGGTTCGATGGGCGAGGTCATCGTGCAGGCCGTATTCGCGGTTGCGGTATATGTTGCGTTATTTGCGATGACCGGGATGAGCCGAGCGGAGCGAAGGCAGGCGTGGGATTTGCTGCCGCTCGGCATGGGCAAGCAGCGCTATGCCGGCGCTCAACAGCGGCCATGAAAGTAATGACCAATCTAGCCGGAGCAAGCTGCGAAAGCTAGGACTCTTTCCAGCGCGATCCAAGAGCCGCGTTCTCAAACCCCCATTTTTCCCCTACGCTGCGAGCCCGTCCAGGTCCCTGTTCAGAAATCCAATGAAGATCCTGCACGTTGCCGAGTCGATTCGAGGCGGTTGCGGAACCTACTTGAATGAGACGGTTCCTGCGCAGATCGCGGAACTGGGCCGGGAAAACATGCGCGTGCTGGTTCCCGCCCAACACGCATCGCACCTCTCGCGCATTGATCCGGGCTGCCTGCGAACCTTTCACCGCCCGCGCCGCTCGTTGGGTTTGTTCTTCATGGCCGCCGCGGCGGGGACGATCTTAAAATCGTTTCGCCCCGACGTCGTCCATCTTCACTCGACCTTCGCCGGCGTGGTGATTCGCCTGATGGCGCCGCTCTTGGCGCGGCGAAGCTTCATCGTGTACTGCCCGCATGGCTGGGTATTCGATGTGGAGATGCCGGCCGCTCCTCGGCGGCTGCTGGGCAGGATCGAGCGCCTGCTGGCCACGTTGACCGGAAGAATCGTCGCCATCTCGCATTATGAATATGAGGCAGGCAAGAAGATCGGCATCGATCCGGGCAAACTTGTGGAAATAGTCAACGGGATTAGAGACCTGGTCTCGAAGAGGCAAGCGGTGTGGAACGACAAGCGCCTGCGCGTGCTGTTTGTCGGCCGAATGGATGTGCAGAAGGGATTCGATGTTCTTGTCCGTGCCGTGTACAGCCTCGAGGACCAAGTGACGGTGCGCGCGATCGGCGCAGCCATCCACTCCGCCGGCAAATCCGCTGGCAATGAGTCTGCTGCCTTGCAGAATGTCGAAATGCTTGGCTGGATGGGCGAGGAGGACATTGCGGCTCACATGCTGGCCTGCGATGTGATCGTCATCCCATCGCGATGGGAAGGGTTTGGCCTGGTGGCGATCGAGGCCATGCGTGCCGGAAAGGCGGTCGTTGCCACGAGCGTCGGCGGGCTGCGGTCGATCGTGGTCGACGGAATTACCGGACGGCTGATCCCCAAGAACGACGCTCAGAGCCTCGCGATGGTCTTGACCTCGCGTTCTGCTTCGGACTGGGCCGAGATGGGACAGGCGGGTCGAACGCGTTACCTCGAGCTCTACACCGTGGACCGCGTGCATCGTGAGCTTATGAGTCTTTATCGTCAAACCGCGCCTGACCTTCGCCGGGCGAGCGCACAGCGCATCGAACTTGAGCGAACCGCCCATGAGCCCAGCGCGCCCGAGTGACAAGACATGATTGAAAAGACATGATTGAAAATAGAGGGTGGATGGCGAGATCGAAGTCATTGGCCTGGAAGGCAGTAAACTTCTTGCCGGTCGTCTTGCGCTATCGCGCATTCGAGCGGCTCGCAAGAGCCAATCGCCGCATCGCGGGTTCACCAAGAACGGTCAACAGCCAACCTTCGTTCGAACACTACTGGGCTAGGTACCGCGACGAGAACAGGGTTGCCTTCGTCGCATATTTGGCGAGGACCTTCGACAACGCGGCTGGGAAGCTATCGGTGCTCGACTTTGGTTGTCACTGCGGAAACATGCTTCGCCTGTTGGACGAAGAGCTCAAGGGCGAACTCAACTATCTGGGCGTCGATCCGAATGCCGAGAACCTGGCATTTGCGCGAGCCAAATTTGAAAAGTCGCGGCACCAGTGCGAGTTTGTACTGGGTGGCGACGAGACGATCTTCGCACTGGTCGCGAACAGGCGGTTTGACATCTTCCTTATCAGCAGCGTCTGTTACGCCATGTCTCCCGCTCAGCTCGGCCGCGTTCTTCGAGCCGCGGGCCGGTCGGCCCATCACATCCTTATCGCGGACGATCTGAGCCGGATGGAAGCCAGGACGTGTACCCTTGGCGCGAGCTTGCTCCATCCCTACCGCCGCGAGCTGTGGCGGTACGGATTCGCTATTGATCATGCGGTCCGGTTCAGAAACCCGCAGGTTGCCTACGGAGGTTTTCTCTGCGCCAGCCGGGCCGGGAGCGCCTCCTGAATGGCCGATGCGGTGTGCCAGCGCATCAGGTGATAAATGACAAACCAAATCTGGCGGCCATACCAAGCAGGAGCCGCAGGTTTGAATCGAGCCTCAGATAGTCTCGGGCGAAACCGGCGTGAAGTCGAACTCGATGCTCTGGGCGCCAAGATAGGGATGATGCGCAGTGAGGCGAGCTTTGCCGTGCTGCTCGATAGCTCGAATCCAGATGGCTCCGGTACCTCCGACCAATGAAAAAGGATTGTCGCCGATCAGTTGTGCCGGGCCGGCAAGCTCGAAACGGATGGCGTCGGCAGCGAAGGGACGGATGGCGCCGAATTCGTCCGTCACGCGCAATACGACGCGCGTCGTGTCGGCTCCATCGGCAAGTAATGTGGTGTCGTCTGCGAGAAGCGCAAATTTCTGATCGATGCCCTTGCCCGAGAAGCTGCGCGAGATGACCTGCTTGCCGGCGATGAATCCGTCGATGCGCAGGTCGCCCCAAGGGTCGATGTGCCTGCCGATCTCGGCCGTAAAGGGCGCGTACTTCAAATGCGGAAACTGCTTCCGATCTGGATCTGCTTCGGCCACCAGCTTGTCGGCAACATAGAACTTCAAGTGGTCGCAGTTGGATGATACGAGGGCATCGGTGAAGCCGATATTCTCATCGCCGCGCGCCCAGTGAAAGGCGGGAACCAGAACAATCTCCTCTTCCGGGTCGCACTGCGAGCGGTAAAAGCCGGCGGCCGGCTTGGGCTCGCGGAATATGTCGGTCACGCCGTGATAGCAGATGCGATCTCCGGAACCGAAGTTTCCATGCGTGTTGTAGTCGAAGGCGCACCAGCCGATGCCGCCGGCGTATTGCGGATTGGAAGCCAGCTGATCATGCACGCGCGCGTGGCGCACGGTGTGTTCGCGCAGTCGTTCGATGTTGTCGATGGTCTTGGTGGGATAGGTGTGGCCGACGAATTCGGTATTGAGATACATGGGGTGATTGGGCGCCTTGAGCGGCCATCCGAAGTCGTTCATGGTGAACACATCTTCCAGAAACTCGGACTCCTGGAAGTAGCGGATGCCGCCGGTCTGGCGTGATGGATCGAGTTGACGCGCCATGGCATTGGTGCGGGTGTAGAAGTCATGGTTATCGCGCGACTCGTTGATACGCACGCCCCACAGGACAATCGAAGGATGGTTCCAGTCGCGGCGAATCATGCGACGCACATTGTCGACGGCTATATCCTGCCAGGGGAGGTCGCCGATGTGCTGCCAGCCGGGGATCTCTTCCAGTACCAGGAGCCCGATCTCATCGCAGGCGTCAAGGAAGTGGCGCGACTGCGGGTAGTGCGATGTGCGCACAATGTTGCAATGCAGGTTATGGCGCAGAATGTGAGCATCGCGGCGTTGCACGCGGCCGGGCATGGCCTGGCCCACCCAGGGGAATGTCTGATGGCGGTCGAGTCCGCGTAGCTTGATCACGCTGCCATTCAGCGAGAAACCCTGCGGCGTGAAGTGCGCCTCGCGAAAGCCGATGCGCCGCGAGTCCGCGTCGAGCAGCTTCTCTCCTTCCAATAATCTCGCTTCGACGCGATACAATTTCGGCTTGCTTAGGTCCCAGAGCTCGATACCTTCCAGATGGTCAAGCCGACCCACGGCGCTTTTCACAACCACCCCATCTGAGATTCCCTTCAGTTCCTGCGCGCTCTTCGCCACCTGCCGCGCGCCATCGTAGAGCGCAACTTCCAAGGTCAGGCCGGCAGGCAGAGACTTTGAGTCGCTGTCGAAGTCGCACTGCACATCGACCGAAGGATGACCGGAAAGAACATCCTTGGGTTGGGCGAAGATGTTCTCGATGAAAGTGGGTGAAACAATGCGCAATGAGACCTCGCGGTAGATGCCGCCGAACGTCAGGTAGTCGATCTCGTATCCGAAGGGAGGAATATCGGCACGTTCGGTTGAATCCACTTCGACAGCCAGGACGTTGTCGTGGTCAAAGCTGACCTCACGGGTAATCTCGAAGGAAAACGGCGTGAACCCGCCCTTGTATTCGCCCAGTGGGACACCGTTGAGCCATACGGAGGACGCCGTCATGACCCCTTCAAAGTCCACGAAGACGCGCTGCCCGCGCGCCGATGCCGGCAGACTGAACCGGCGCCGGTAAAGGGAGACGAACTCATAGGATTTCTCATCGAAGCTGTGCCAGGGCAGGCGAAGATTGGTGTGCGGCACAATGACGCGCTCGAATTTGCTGTCGTCGAAATCGCGCGTTCGCATGGCCGGTGTGGCCGCGGGGCTGTAGCGCCAGTTGCGGTTGATGGGCAGCACCACGCGGCCGGGACGGTTGGAAACGGTATCCGCGGCCAGACCGGTGGCAGGCAGCGCAGGCGCGACCGAGGCAGCGGCGATCAAGGTTCCAGTAGTTTTGAGAAAATCGCGACGATCCACAAAGCTCCTTCGTATCAAACGAATCCGGGTCAAAAACAAATGTGGGCCACAAACAAATGCCTCAGGCCGTTTTTTTTTTAAGGCTTGGTGGAAGTGGCAGCCTTCTCGGAATAAACGAACTGCTGCACTTCTGCCCGCTCCTTGTCGACTTCGGCCAGGTGTTCTGCGCGAAGCTTTTGATAGATTTCGAATTCTTTCTGTGCCTGATCCTTTTGTCCGGTGTGAATGTAGTCCTGCCCCAGGCGATAATGAGCGTCAGAAAGATTCGGGTCTAACTCAACGGCGCGCACATAAAACGGCATGGACTTGGCATACTCATGCTGGTCGGCGTAGAGATTGCCCAGCTGCATGTGAGCTTCAGGAAGCTTATCGTCGAGCGCGATGGCCTTTTCGAGCAGCGACTCCACCTCCTTCAGATCCAGGTTGGCGTCTCCTCCGCGCTTGCCTTTCCACAAACTCATGGCGTAGTAGTACTGGGCCAGCGCATTGTCAGGCCGCAGTTCAGCGTAGCGCCGGAATCTGCCGATCACATCGTCCGCCTGGTCGGGTGAACTTTCGTAGGCGCGGGAGAGAATTGTGTAACAGCGAGGGTCGGAGGGGTCTAAATCTGCCGCAGCAAGAAGAGCCTTGACTGCGTCGTCATACCGGCCCCGTGAGTAAAGCGCCATTCCCAGCCCGATCAGCAGCCGCGGCGATTTCGGAAAGCGCTGGGAGGCCTGGCGAAAGACTTCGATGGCCGGTTCATAGGTCCGATGCAGCAGAAGCTCGCTTCCCCAATCGAACAAATTGTCGTCGCTGGGGTCCATATGCGCTGCGGTCTGGAACTCGTTTGCGGCCGCGACGAACTTCCCATCCTTCTCTTCAATCTGGCCGAGCAGGTTGTGCAACTCTCCAGTGTCCTTGGTGCGCACCAGTGTTTGAGCCGTTTGCCTGGCAGCGTCCAGCCGTCCGGTGAGCAAATCGGCTTGCGTCAGATCGTATCCGTTGTCATACGACGGACTGATGCTCTGCGCCCGCTCAAGCAGAGGAATCGCCTCTGCAATTCTTCCCGTCTGAATGTAGAACTCCCCAAGATTGTGGTTGGCGTCGTAATCCCGCGGCTCCAGATCGAGAGCCTTGTGAAACTGCTCCCCGGCCAATTCCGTCTTGCCGGCATGCAGCAAAGCAGCTGCCAGGTTGGTCCTGGACGGCCCTGAATCCGGCTTCAATCGAACTGCCACTTGCAGGTGCTCGAGCGCTTTCGCGGTCTGCGACTCAGACGCATAAACCTGCCCCAGGAGCTCATGAACTTCGAAGCTGTTCGGGACGCTGGGCAAAAGCTCCTCGAGCTGGCGGGCAGCCTCAGTGAAATGGCCGGATTCGTATTGCGTCAAAGCCGCCTTGAACTCGCTATCCAGCTTTTCGCTATCCACCTTTTCGCGATTCAGCTTCTCGCGGTCCAGATTTTGTGGCTGGCTTGGCTGAGCGGCGGCAAAGGTTGCGCAAAGCAGAGCGGCGCGAACCAGAAAGGAGCAAAGAATCGTTAGTTGAAACCTGGACCCCTTGCTCACAGTCCCCCTCCCAAGATCGTCGCGTGAGCAAATGCTACGCAAAAGGAAAGCCCCGGAAAAGCACCCAGTTTGAGTGCCTTTCCGGGGCGTTTCCATTTTAGCTCAGTAGTAGAGCTTCAGAGCAAACTGAATCTGGCGCGGATCTTGAGGATTATCGCGCGTCGAGCCGATTTCGCCGAAGGTGGTGCTCGTGAAGTTGGTTGAGCCGCCAATCGACACAACGCCGTTGCCGCCGAATCCAGGAGCGTTGAAGTTGGGATGGTTGAGGATGTTGAAGAACTCCGCCCTGAACTGCAGGGAGAAGCGTTCGTTCAGCTGGAAGGCCTTGAAGGTGGAGAAGTCGAGGCGATGGAAACCCGGAGTCACGGTCTGCCCCGGCCCGTCGCCCAGCGCATCCTTGCCGGTCACATTGATGCAATTGGTCGGCGTCGGCGGGCTTACACCCAACTCGCAGGCCTGGTTGAAGGCCCCCGGGTTGCCAAACCAGTTCAGGACTCCGTTCGCGTCCTTGTGCAGCCCCAGTTTCTGGCTTTGCCCCGGAACCTTGATGGCGTTGCAACCCAATCCAGCCGCTGTTCCATCGACGCAGCCGATGTTGAGAGGCTGGCCGCCTTGCAGCGTCGCGATCCAGTTGATTGCCCATCCGCCAATTACGGCGTCCGTCACCTTGCTGCCATTGTTCAAGAAGTCCTTACCCTTGCCGAAGGGCAGCTGGTAGCCGCCGCTGATGTGCATTACCTGGCGGATGTCGAAGTTGGCCAGACCCCAATCGAACCTGGGACCGAGGCCCGGGACATCCGGTGCACGATCGCTGCCCGTATTGCCGCCGTTGAGCAAGTCGCCCGCATCCGAATCCGTCTTGGAGAAGGTGTAAGCGATCAGGAAGTTCAACCCATGCGCGTTCTGCCATTCCAGTTTGGTTTGCAGGCCGTTGTAGTCGCTGTTTCCTACCGTTGCGTGATAGCTCATGCCCTGGGAGAAATCTGGGAACGGAATCTCGTTCAGGCCGGAAGCGATGGTATCGGATGTGCTGTGAGTGGCGGAGTAGATCTGACTCACATTGTTCGTTCCGATGCCGTTTTGAAGATGCGCGCCCTGCGTAAACACATACGAAGCGGTCGCGGACAAGTTGCGGTTGAGCGAATACTGGACTGTGAAATTGGTGCTCAATGTGCTGGGTGTCTGGTAGTTGAATTGAAGTCCCTGCAGCCCCAGGCCCTCGGCGTTCACCTGGGTGGGCGTGAAGGCGATGCAGGCGAGACCTGATTCCAGCGTATAGGTTCCGCCAGGGCTTGCCGACGAGCATCCTGCCCAGGGACTGTTATAGCCGATGGGATAAACTCCATCCGTTGCCTGCGGGCCGCTGCCGGTCGGCGCTTTAGGTCCGTAGCTGAAGTTGTACACAAACGGATAGTTCTCGCCGATGTTCGGGCCGTATCCCTGATTCTCAAACGAGTTGTAGAAG
>JBEKVS010000198.1:0-10924 GCA_049513795.1 Occallatibacter sp.
GCGCGAAAATAATCCTCTCCATCGAACAGGGTCAACCGTTCATCAGTGTCCAAAAAAGTAAAATACGCACAGCTTGCTCGCAGCGCCTGATACAGCTTAGAGAAATGATCTGTATTGTGTACGTTATCTAAAAATCCAGAGAATCGTATTATCGGACACCTTCGATCGAGACCTGCGTAGACCTCGGAGACTCTCGGGTCAGAGGACATGTTGTCCAGGATGATTAATCCGCCGATCTCTACTATTTTTTGGTGGTGCGTGATCCAGTCTCGAAGCATTTCAGGATCATCTTTCGTCTTTAACAAGATTTTAAACGGGCGATGATCTCGCTCAATCTGGGCGACAGCCGCGTCTGACTCTTCATTCCAATGGAGTATTCCTTTGAATGGCAAGCAGGGTCCGACCGCTTGAGAACCGAATCCCTTAGACAAAGCTGTAGGTGCTTGCCGAGGTTGCGGCATTTCGTCGCCTCTGGCTAACGTACGGCCCTCTGAGTGTCCTTCTTTACAGTCTAAAATCTGCTTCCATTCATTGGCTTCGTCTACATATTCAAGCGAAGGCGCTCGCCCTTCCGCTGCTCCCACTTGCTCGAAGTGTTCTGTCGCAGAAGCAATGTCCCTGTTAGGTATCCCTGCGGCAACATCGCTGTAAGTTGCAAGGTACCATGGCTCGTCCACTTTCGGCAGGCCGCCTCTACGGCCCTCGAAATAGCCATACCAGACGAAGTGCTGGTGCGGGGTGATGTTTCCGGCGCGGGAGAGGTTATCGCGGACCTCGGCGTTCGCAGCAAGATATGCTTCTTCGTCGAAATCCGCTGAGGACAATGCTGCCTGCAAAAGGAATTTGAAAAGAGCAAAGGGAATGGTGACGTGATCAGTAGCTTGTTCCCCGTTCGGTTCGTTGTGAGTCGCACGAAGCAGCTGTTGGTAAGGTGGGAGATACACGGATACCTCTCATAAGAATTGCATCAATCTGCGTTTGCACGTCCCGGTGCGATTTGCGGCGGTTGCATTGCGCAGACCGGGAGTGCTTGGCTATGTCGAACCCTTCTCAAGGCTTTCGTTCGCCGCAGTGTGAGTTATACCGGTTAGTTGTGCAGTCACTTCCGCGAGGTACTTGTTCTGGGCCGATATTCGGGAACTGCTCAACGAATGAAACGCAGATCGGGCAAAGTCCTGACAGCTCCGAATTTCTGCAATATGCTGATCCACGCCCACCTGATGAGTAACACTGCTTGAATGGCGTCGATGCACGTTCAACGGTGTTGAGACATATGCTATCCGACTTCCTGGAACCGACAGCGCCTGAAGGTAGAGGCGCCAGTCTCCTGCTATCCGGTAGTTCTTCAGGTCCTCTCCAACTTCATCAAGGGCACGCAAGAGGGCTTCACGTCTCCAAATTACGGAACTCACATTGAGAATCACATTCTTGATGGAGAGGAAACGAGACACGAAATCTGCTGCATTGAAGACCTGTGTTTGACACAGCGCGTCGGTTTCAATCGTTGCATAATACTGCTTGTAGCTATCCCACTGTGCAGATCCGTCTTCAAGCACAGTTCGGCTATCGGAAAAGGCCAGGGTTACTCCGGGATCGCGTTGGATTGCAGCGAAAATACCGGTGAGAAAATCTCCGTCGGAACTGTCGTCGGCTTCGGCAATCCAGAGCCAGTCCCCGGTAGCAGACTCTGCAGCTTTGCGCCACTGGGCGAACACAGACCCGGAATTCGTCGTATTGGTGATAATTGCCACCTCACGATTCCAATCTTCCGCCACAGCAGAAATCACCCCGAGACTCTCATCGGACGAACAATCATCCAGCACCAAAATCTCGTGAACAGGGTGGCTTTGACTGAAGACGCTCCCGAGCCTGTCGGGTATATAACGGGCATAGTTGAAATTAGGAACCGCCACCGAAACCCGGTCAAGTCCAGGCACGGCAAGGGCGAGCAGGCGGTTGACGTATGGAGCAAAGGCGAATCGATCTTTGACGAGCTTCTGTCTCTTTGCCGCTTCCGATGGGGAAACAGCGCGGATCATCTTGGACAGACTCGCAGCCATTGCCGTAACATTCCCATGGGGAACTGTAACTCCAACAGAAGCTTCTTCCAATAACTCAGGAATTCCACCTGACCCTGCGAAGGCAACAATCGGCAAACCTGCCGCAAGCGCTTCCAGCACAACGGTTGGGAAGGGATCTTCTCGAGAAGTGAGAGCGAACACTGTGGCCGCGGAAAGTGCGGGAGAAACATCGGACACTTGGCCCGGCATGTGGAAGGTGCCAGTCTGTCGGGCAGAATGAATTTCGTCCGCCATCCAGCGATTCAGACCGGGGTCCATGTTACCCAGCCAGAAGAAATGAACGCGGTCGTTTTGATTCAGCATTCTCCATAGCTGAAGGAAAATGTCAAAGCCCTTACGCAAATCGGCGTATCCGATTCCGATCACTATTGAATCCGCCTCGGGAATTCCGAATTCGAGGCGGAATGCCTTCCGCTTCTCAAGGCTTGGTTCAACGGAAGTGTATGAGCCTTGCGGCAAGATGAGAGACTCGGCCACGTCAACGAATGACAAACCGAGTTCTTCGAACAAGATGTCTCGTACAACGCGAGCCGGAAATATCGTTGCCCGGGAGCCGCAGAATGCTTGACGCGCGACATCGAGAAGGTTTTTTTCCCGAAGAACTCTCGGAAGTTCATGCACGAGAAGAAGTGGTTTTTGACCAATGTCCGATAGCGCAGTCACGGCGAGGCCAGCGGCAGTGCTATTGACGATCGCATTTGTATAACCGCGCCCCGCCAATTTCTCGACCGCTGCATGGAGTCCTACTCCGCTTTTTAGCACAGTTGTCGGTGCTTGAGCCTTATATTCGGGCACCAGATGCCCGCCGTCTAACAGCAGGTATTCATACTGCACGCCATGATTACGGCGAAGGAACTGTCCAATTCTTAACAGCAGTATTTGGGCCCCCCCTGGAAAGGCATCATGTCCAATTAGTAGTAAGCGGCCGGGTGTAGCGGCCTCATTACGCCTTAAGCCCGCCACAGCTCTACCGGTTGCATTCAGGTATGCTGCGCCAAAGTGGAGGTCTGGTTCAAGATACGCGGCCTCACACCATTCATTCCACGCGTTTACACAGACGATAGGCTCTCTGAAGAACGGTGCCTTAACAGCACGTTCGACAAGTTGCGCGAGCCAGTCTTCATAAAGTGCGGGAGTTGAGCCCGTAATTGTTAGCCCAGTTCCTTGGCGTCGGGCGTCATTGTCCCAGCCTGGTACAACCGTTTTGATCAGCGGGAATGCCGGCTCAGGTTCGTCAAGTGACTGAGCGATCACGTGCTCGTACCGGTGAACTTTTCCCGAAAATTCCGGGTCAAGCAATGTAAGTTCTTCATTAACATCCGGCATGTCCTGAGTAAGTTTATGAGGCGGAAACTCGATAGCCCCGTCTAAACCAAATATCGAAGGGTTGTTATCGCCAAACGCTTGTGCCATCACGAGGATCGGATTTTCATTGAAGCGACTATGAAAAAGAGCACGCCACCGGGCAAACGTCTCTTTAGAGTTGGGAATGATACCGGGCCTGTACACCATCAAAAGTGGGCGTCCGTCCAAGCGGATGTACCGATGGTCGGAAAAATGCCGGGCAAAATCCGCGATCGCCGCTTCGATATCATCATTACGATAATCTTGTGATATCAGCACTTCGCTCTCGGCGCCATCCCAGCGTCGCGTCCAGTTTTCGTTTGCCCACATTAAACAGAACGGCATGTCCACGGAAGAGTCCGCAAGCAGGTGGTCAACCGGCCCAGACATGAGACGTTTGCCATTGAACCAATAGTGGTAAAAAACGAAACCATAGACCCCAGCGTTCCTGGCCATTTCTGCCTGGAGCCGCAATGTCTGACCGACTCCGTCCCTATCAAGCTTGTAGAACCCAAGATCACGCGGAACTCTCGGCTGATAATGTCCCTTGAAACGAGGAAGGCCCCGCGGCAAATTGGTCCACTCCGTAAAACCTGGACCCCACCACGAATCGTTCTCTTTGAAGCTGTGAAATTGCGGGAGGTAATAGGCAAGAATCTTGGCCTTACGGTTCGCGGTTTGAGGTAGGGGTTGGACTTCCTCGAATTCGGGCGCCGGGCAGGTGAAACGCTTCACTTCCCTCGCGACCGTGGGGCGGTCGTCCGGGATGCGTCCGAATATTCCGGGCTCCTCCTTGTGCGATAGCCAATGCAGGAAGGGGTTCTTTTCGAGTGAGCCCCCTAAGTACTCATTCGCATACCAGCGCGAATCAAAATCAGCGGATGGATTGCGGCCCTCACGAAATCCGTAAGAGAGAAAATGTTCAAACGGATCGACTCTTGCCGCTACGACATCCGGATTGTTTTTCTCATAGTAAGCGACATCGAACTCTGGAAGTGGACTAACCGTTCCATTCCGGCGCTCGGTCAGATAGTGCCCGAGTGCCGTTTCCGCCTGCGGTATTTTGTGTTCGAGTCGATACCATGCGGTGTTAAAAAGTGGCCCTGGATTTCGACCCTCCATATCGCCGTAAACAATGTAGTGAAAGAGGGGTTGCGTCCCGGCAGCAGCCACGTCGGGATTCTTCTCCACATACCAAGCCGGCTCGAAGAATGGATTCGGACGCAAGTTCGCATCACACCCAAAGTCTATGAAGTGTTCCAATTGGGCTCTGTCATCCCCTTCGATATCGGGATTGACGGTCCTGTAGTAATCGGCATCAAAAAAGCCGGATTGGGCGATTACCGCGAGCATATACGCTCTGGGGTGTGAGTCCTTCGCAGTCGGATCGAAGCTATTCGATATCTCCGGAATGACACCTTCAGGTTGAAAAGGATCGGTCACATCTAAATGGCCTAAGGTCTTTGGATTGATCATCATCTGCGAGCATCCATATATGAAACATGAGGATAATTAGCTGGCTTTCAGAACCTGCCCTTTAGAGTTTCTCTGGATGGCTAAGTGTCTCGTTAATTGACTACGTTGTCAATACGCGCGGCCGGTCACCAGCAGGCGGAGACGTGACCTCGACCGCGCGAAACGTATTCGTTGGTTAGCTGCTTTGATAGCCTACCGGAATCCTCCCCGAAAACGTTGGGTCTATCGGAACTGCCCCGGCACGAAAGAAGGTGGTCTGTGGCTGGATCCTCGCCGGGGGCAGTTTCGATAGGGTGGGATTTCAATGGGCTGCAGATGGCCGGCGGGTCGTCGCAAGGTAGGGAAGCGACTATTCGCGCGGTGCGGACTCTGACCGCATGGCTGCATGCAAGGCTCCGGCCACCTAGTGGGCGGCCTGTGAAGGCCGTCCCTTCACTATGGCTAACCCATGTCTCAAAATCGAAACTTGAGGCACTCTTCCGTCTCTCGCCGAATTGGGTTGTCCTTAACAGCTCAGATGCCTCCCCCATATCCCGATGCCAGGACGAGGTGGACTGCGAAGCCTTGACGATGCGCGTTTTGATGACAGGAAGCCCTCGGCGATTTGCGATAGCTCATCGCCCTCACTTCGCGCAACCCGCATCTCAGAGAGCGGAAACGAAATCTGCGACGCAGATATCGAAGACCTCAGTTGCGCGTAAGTCTATCAACGTCAGCAACATCCATCGGCGTTAAAACGGTTGACGCACATGTTGCGTCTGTTTTGCGCTTTCTGGATGCCAGTCTTCGCATTCCTGATCTGTGCAGTTGTACTTATCGTTTGGAGGGTCACATGTAACCAACTGAAAACCGAATTTGAGACTTCGGTTATCCCACCAAAGTTGATTGCAGTACTCGACGGTGTGCGGATGGCCAAGAAAGTCTTTGTAATCCGCTCCTCCGAAAACATAGAACAATCTGCGGGTGTCATCGTGCGCGCGTGCCCTAGCAAGATTCTCATCGTCGATTTTTTTAAGGTAAGAGTAGAGTGCTTCACAACCCCCGATTGTCTTGTCGGTGCCAGGGCCGATGACGAGGCTGACCGGACGATTGAGCCTCTGATTCAAGCCAGCGATGGGAACCTCTACGGGACAACCGCAAAAAGCCCGCTAGCCCATAGCGGATCAGGCGAAGACTGGGCTTGGTTCAGACTCTGCTCATGCCTGCAATAAAACCTAAAATACCCTGCTCCCACAGAGCCCCTCAGACCCCCAACGGATTGTCGAGGACAAGAATTTTGTGGCGGTTTGGTCCCATCTGCCCGGCTTTTTCGCATGAGAGGTTGAAGGCTGAAATCAAACCTCAGCCAATCTCAGAACCCCGAGGATACTCCCATGAAAAGCTCGAAGAATTCCCGAGTTCGTTCTGCAGCGTGCGCCACACGCCGCATCTGTCACAACCTTTTCATCGCGACAACTCTCTCACTGCTGATCGCCCCTCTGGCTCAATTGAATGCAAAAGCGCAGACACCGGCGCCCTCCTATATCCCCCTCAACGCCGTGCAACTGGACCAGCTTGTGGCGCCCATCGCTCTCGATCCTGATCCGCTGGTCGCTCAGATTCTGACCGGGTCCACATTTCCCGACCAGGTGGGTGACGCAGACAATTGGCTCAACCAGAATATGAACCTTGGCCCCGATCAGCGCGCCAGTCAAGCCAACACCATGTCGTGGGACGCGTCGATCAAGGGCCTGATCGCATTTCCCGCGGTTCTCGACAGCTTGGCGAAAAACAGCGCCTGGACGACGCAACTCGGGAATGCCTACTTCAACCAGCCTGGCGATGTGATGAACGCTATCCAGGCCATGCGTCTGCAGGCGCAGCAAGCGCACATTCTCGTCACGACGGTCCAGGAGAACGTTGTTGTCGATGCGGGTGTCATCGAGATTCTGCCGGCTAACCCTGCCCTTGTGTACGTCCCTTATTACAACCCGTGGCACATCTGGGGCTCCCTTTTCGTTGCCTATCCCGGCTACGATCTACTGCCTCCTCCTGCCGGTATCGTCGTTACGTCGGCGGTTGCGTTTGAGCCGGCGATCAATGTCGGCGTCTATGGCCACTTTGGTTGGGGCTTCAGCTCGTGGTCTGCTTCCTGGGGCTCTGGCACGGTGCAATGCAACCACAGCACCTATGTCTCCCAGAGCCACAGCGTGAGCAACCACGGCAACTTCGGCAGCCACGACAGCGGCGCATTCGAGCACGGTGGTCGCGGCGTTCCGAACGGATATCACGCTGCTGCACAATCAGGTTCGGCCCGCTCGGTTTCGATTTCGAAGTCCATGTCGATCAGCAAGTCCACGTCAATCTCAAACTCTAAGTCTTCTTCATCGAGCCATGCTTCGTCGTCAAGCCGGAGCACCTCGAATGGCCGCTCCGCGTCCGGCACCCGTTCCAATTCAACGGATCGCAGCACGTCAGGCAGCCGCAGCACATCGAATGCCCGTTCGACGTCTTCCACCCGTTCCAACTCAACGGCTCGCAGTACTTCAGGAAGCCGCAGCACCTCGAATGCCCGTTCGACGTCTTCCACCCGCTCCAACTCAACGGCTCGCAGTACTTCAGGAAGCCGCAGCACCTCGCCCGGCCGTAGTATGGGCCGCAATCAGTCTACCGGTCACATGGGTTCGCTCAGCGCCCGTTCCGGATCGTATGGACACTCGACCTCGAGCCGTTCCGCCTCGACGGGGCGATCGCCTGGTGCAGGCCGCTCGGCGTCTGCCGGCCGTTCGACGAGTCAGGGCCGGGCCTTCAATTCGAACCGGTCGATGGGTCAGGCTCGCTCCTCCGGCGGAAGCCGCGGCATGGGTTCCGCTGCCGGGCGTTCCTTCGGTGCAGGCCGCTCGGCAAGCGCTGGGCGTTCCATGGGTGGAAACCGGCCGATGAGCCGTCCCGCTTCGATGGGCCGCTCCAGCGGGTTCGGCGGCGGGCGGATGGGCGGGGGCCGCAGACGCTAACCCTCCCCAACCTTGAGCGGCGGCATTCTCCGCAACAATCTGGCCGAGTTGCCGCGACTCAATCCTAAACGCTGAAGCAGATTTACTCATTCCGAATTCTTAGGAGAGGAGCACAGCCATGTTGATCAGCAAAGGTGCGATCGCTTTCGTTCTCGGTTCTGCGTTTGTTTCATCGGCCATTGTTTACCAGGGAATTGCCAACCGCCACCAGGCTGTCGCAGCCAGCAGCGTGTTGCAGGCTCAGGAACAACCTGCAAATCCGAAACCGCCGGCGGGTACTCCCGTAGCCTCGGATACCCCCACCGACCAGGCCAACGACCTGAACGCACCGCAGTCTAACAATCCGTCAGCCGATCAGAACGCGCCAGAGAAACAGGATGCCTCTTCCGATCAAACCCCATCGGCCGATCCGAATCAGGCTACGGCTTCGAACGGTTCCGGCGATTCAACAGTAGCCGGCGATTCCGATTCGGGAGCTCAAGTTGCAGTGATTCGGCGCCAGCCGGTGGCGGCTTCCAGGGCGACCCGTGTTGTGCGGATACAGAAGGCAGCCGTCCAGCCCACAGTCAGCACTTCTCCGGAAGCTCCGATGGTTGCAACGGCGTATGCGCCCCCGGCGCTGATTGCGCCCGCAACGATCGTTCTTCCGGCAGGGACACCGCTGACGATACGGCTCAACGAAGCCCTGGGTTCCAGCATCAGCCAGCCCGATCAGGCCTTCTCTGCTTCTCTTGATCGCAACATTACTGCCAATGGAAAGACGGTGATCCCTGCCGGCGCATTGGTGAATGGACAGGTCGTGGCCGCCCGCCCAGCCGGGGCTCTGGCGGGCGAAGCGAACCTGCAGCTCCAGATCACTTCGCTCTCGTTGGACGATCATCAGATCCAGTTCAAGAGCGCGATTCACAGTTTTGGGCCAACTATCCACGGCAAAAGCAAGTTCGGGCGGTTTATGAAGGGTCTTGCGAAACGCGCGGTAGGCAAAGAGAAAGAGGTTGAGCTCGATGACCAGACTGCATACACGTTTTTTCTTCTTGGGCCCTTGTCGCTCCAATAGCCGTCATGAGCGGCCTTCGTCCCAGACCGGCCGCTCCACCATGTTTCTATTCGCTAAGTCATGGCCGGCTCGGAGTAGGGAATCATTGAGTGCCGGATTGGATTCCACTTGCCAGCGACACAGCTCCGAAATAGACTTCAAGAATTGAAGACTTCAGGTTCTGGACATGGGAGACCCATCCAGTCAAGTGACCCAGCTGCTCGCCGCGTGGGGCAAGGGGAACCAAAACGCCCGCGACGAACTGATCCCGTTGGTCTATGGGGAAATGAGGAAGCTGGCCTCTTCCTACCTGCGACGGGAACGTAGCGACCACACTCTGCAGCCCACGGCGCTTGTGCACGAGGCGTACCTGCGGCTTGTGGACCAGCAGCAGGCGAACTGGGAGAACCGAAGACACTTCTTTGGGGCTGCTGCGCAGGCCATGCGCAGAATCCTTGTCGATCACGCGCGGGCGCGCTTGTCGGAAAAACGCGGTAGCGGATCTGAAAAGCTACCCATCGATGAAGCAGTGGTTATGTCTAGCGAAATGCCAGGACAGATGCTGGCATTGCACGAGGCGCTCGACAAACTTCATGCAATTGATGCCCAACAGGAACAGATCGTTGAGCTGCGCGTGTTTGCCGGTTTGAAGGTCGAGGAAATTGCCGAGGTGATGTCCGTTTCAACCGCCACGGTTAAGCGGGACTGGGCGATGGCCAAAGCCTGGTTGTGGCGCGAGATAGGGAACGCGGAGTGACGGAGCCGAATTGGGATCGCGTCAAGCAGATCTTTGGAGACGTGATCGAACTTCCGCGGACAGCTCGCGAGGCGTGGCTGGAAAACGAGTGCGGCGCTGACAAAGAGTTGCGGTCGGAACTCGAATCGCTTCTCAGCTCTTATGACGCCGAAGAAGGTCTAAATCGTTCGCCAGAGACGGCGGAATCCCTCGATCAATTCGGCGTGGGCAAGCGAATCGGGCGGTATGAAATCGTTCGAAGGGTCGGTGTGGGCGGAATGGGTGCGGTGTTCCTCGCCGTGCGCGCGGACGATACCTTTCGAAAGTACGTTGCCATTAAGGTCGTTCACGCAGCGATTGAAAGCGAGGAAGGTATCCAGCGCTTTCGCGACGAGCGCCAGCTGCTCGCAACCCTCGATCATCCCAATATCGCGCGGCTCGTGGATGGCGGTGTCACTGCGGACGGGCTGCCGTTCTTCGCGATGGACTTTATCGAGGGCGTTCGGATCGATCAATATTGTGCGGAGCGCTTGCTATCGATCGATGAACGCATTCGCCTATTCTGCAAAGTTTGTTCTGCCGTCGAATATGTTCATCAGAATCTTGTGGTGCATCGCGATCTTAAACCAAGCAATATCCTGGTTACGCCCGACGGGGTGCCCAAACTTTTGGATTTTGGAATCGCTAAGGTTCTGAGTGCGGATGGTTTTGGGAAAACGACCCGCGCAGATCTGCGGCCAATGACTCCGGGCTATGCAAGCCCGGAACAGATCCTGGGTAAGCCTATCACCACGGCGAGCGACGTCTATTCGCTGGGCGTGATATTGTACGAACTCTTTACGTCGAAGTCGCCTTACCGCCTCCAGGGAGCTTCACCTCAGGAGACCCTCACCGCCGTATGCGAACAAGAGCCGCGTCCTCCCAGCGCAGTCACTGAACTGCAGTCGAACCGCGATAGCGCACGAAATGGCGGAACTCTCGCGATAGAGCGGAAGACATCTTCCGCCAGGCTCGTTCGAAAGCTGAAGGGCGATCTCGATAACATCGCACTGAAGGCGTTGCGCAAAGAACCAGACCGGCGCTATGCATCAGTCAGCCAGCTCGCTGACGATCTTCACCGCTATCTTGAAGGCTTGCCGGTGAGCGCGCATCGAGACACATGGGCGTACCGGGCAGGAAAATTCGTCCGACGGCATGCGGTCGGAGTAGCAGCCGCGGCGATGATCGTTGTTTCTCTTTCTGCTGGAATCTGTGTCGC
>JBEKVS010000199.1:0-16821 GCA_049513795.1 Occallatibacter sp.
CTGCCGCGGGCGTTGGTCATCGCGCAGGTTACGGTTTCGGTGGTTCTGCTGGCCGCTGCAGGACTCTTTCTTCGCTCGCTCACCAATCTCCAGCAGCAGGACTTCGGCTTCAACCGCACCAACCTGCTGCTGGTGGTCTTTGGCGACAGGTTCGGCGACCTCAAGCCGGAGCAACTTGCGGGCTTCTATCAAAAGGTTCTCGACCGTATGAACGCTGTGCCGGGAATCAGCGGGGCCGCCTTTTCCAGCGCCGCACCGATGAGCCGCGGCAGTTGGGATGCGTCGATGAAGATTGAGGGCTACGTGCCCGCGCCCAAGGAAGATACAACCACAATCCTGGAGCGGGTGACGTCGGGCTACTTTGAGGCTACGGGCATCCGCATTGTCCAGGGCCGCGCCCTGGGCCGTGAAGATACGCCGGCCGGCGTCAAGGCGGTGGTCGTGAATCGCGCCTTTGCGGAACACTACTTTCCGCGCAATAACGCCATTGGCCACCACATCACGATGGATGACGATAGAAGTCCGGGTCCGTGGGAGATTGTCGGTGTAGCTGCCAACACGCGCTATTCAGGTCCACGCGAACAGCCGCAGCGACAGATTTATTTTCCCGTGCAGCAGTTAGCGGTAGGAGAGAACAGCTTCGCGGAGTGGCTGCAGGTGCGCACCGCCGGCGACCCGGCAAAGATGACCGGCGCGGTGCGTGCCGCGCTGGCAGAACTGGACCCCAGCCTGCCCGTGATCAGGATTCAAACCATCGGCGATCTGACCGGCCGCTTCGTCGCCAACGATGAACTTATATCCAGGCTCTCCAGCTTTTTCTCCGCCCTGGCCGTGCTGCTGGCCGGAATTGGACTGTACGGCGTGATGAGCTACAGCGTGGTGCGGCGCACCAACGAGATCGGCATCCGCATTGCCCTGGGCGCGCAGAACGGAAACGTGCTCTGGATGGTGCTGCGGGAATCGTTGCTGTTGCTCGCGACTGGCCTCGCACTTGGGCTTCCACTATCGTTGGGCAGCCTGCGGCTGCTGCGGTCTCAGCTCTTCGAATTGAGCCCGTCGGATCCACTCACACTGGCCGGCGCGGTGCTGATTATTGCAGCCGTCACTTTGCTGGCCAGCTGGCTGCCCGCGCACCGGGCAACGAAGGTCGATCCCATGGTGGCGCTGCGCTGCGATTGAATGCAGATCGGCAACAAAATGTCCGGCAGATATTGAGAAACGAAAATCGCCTTGTATTCTGTCGCCATGCCATTCGCACCTCATCGCACTCTCTCGTCTGCCCTGGCTTGCATTGCATTTGCCCTGGCGGCTGTCATCGGCTTCGCCCAGGTCCCGGCAACATCGCCAGCCGCAACAACGGCAACGGTCGCAGCAGAGCCGCATTTCCCGACCAATGAAGACTTGCGCCACCTGCGCGCCATCAGCGCGCCTCTGCTCTCGCCCGACGGCAAGTTCGCCCTCTACACGGTGGCCGAGCCGACTGCCGATGGCGGCAAGACCCATCTATGGCTGTCTCCGGTTGCGGGCAACGGTGAAAAGGCGCGGCAGATTACCTTTGCGCCTCCCGCAGACAAGCGCGGCGAACGGGCCGCGCAGTGGGCACCAGATGGCTCGGCGATCTATTTTCTAGCGAAACGGGACGAGCAGACGCAGCTCTTTCGCCTGGATATGCGCGGCGGAGAGGCCGCGCCCCTCGACCTGAAGGCCATGCCGGCAGTCGATGAATCGAAGCTGCCTGACGCAATTCCGCCAGCGGCCGCTGCAACCACCACCACAGACGACCATAGCTCCGACAAGAAGCAGGAGCCAAAGCCAGCGGAAAAAAAGCCCGCTGCCGCGCCTGAGCCGCTGCCTCTGGATGTAGGCGGTTTTGCGCTCTCTGCCGATGGAAAATGGCTGGCGGTCTGGGCGCGCGACCCCGAAACACCCGGCGAAAAGAAGCAGAAAGACGCCAAGGCCGACGCCGTGTGGGTGAACCATGAGCTGCATGGAACCCGGCTTTACCTGGCCGCACTCAAGTCCGATGGCTCCCTCGATGGCGCGCCGAAATCGGTGGCAGTTGAGCTGGATGTCCACCAGGCCGTGTGGTCGCCCGTCGCGGACCGGTTGCTGGTAATCACCGAGAAGCCCAATGGCGCCTCCGATCTGGGCCCGGCCGGAGCCGCGTGGATTGTGGACGCAAGCGCTCCTGACAAGCCCCAACAGCTGGCTGGCGTTCCGCCGGCAATCGGGCGCGGCATAGCGTGGCGCCAGGACGGAACCGAAATCGCATTCTCCGCGCAAACTCCCGAAGACGCGCCGCCCGGATATGATGAGCTCTTTGCCTTGGGAGTTGGCACGGCGGGAGACGCCCAGGCCGGCCTCGGCTCCGGCTCCGCGCGCCGCCTCTCGGCGGGGTTTGCCGGCCAGCTCAACGGGGCCGGCATGGTCTACGCCGCCGACGGCTCCCTGATTGCGGAAGCCGGCATAGGAACGCATCTGACTCCGGTCCGGATCGCTCTCGATGGAAAGACTGCTCCGTCTGTCGTCGAACTAAGTTCGCATCTTGTCGAGGGTTTGAATACCAACCTGAAGCAAACAGGTTGGGTGTGGCTCGATGGGAGCGGCGGCCAGGAACCGAAGCTTTGTTACGCGTCGAAGCTGGGCGATCCCTGTCAGTTTGTGCCCACACCGGAATTGGCTTCGCCGAACCTGCGCTGGGTGAAGCCGGAACTGATTCAGTGGAAAAGCGGCGGCCTCACCATCGAGGGATTGCTCTATCTCCCTCCCAGCCCGAATGGCGCCAAGCTTCCGCTCGTCGTCGATGTCCATGGTGGCCCAATGGGCGCCTTTGAAGACCGCAACGACGCGCTGGCCGCGTTCCTCGTTGGGCAGGGCTGGGCGTTGCTGCGGCCCAATCCGCGCGGTTCTTCGAATTACGGAGTAAAGTTTGCCGCAGCCAACAAAAACGACCTGGGCGGCGCCGACTATCAAGACATCATGGATGGCGTAGACGCCGTGCTGGCCAAGTATCCGCTCGACGCCAACCGCATGGCGTTGATCGGTTACAGCTATGGCGGCGAGATGGCTGGTTTTGTCGAAGGCAAGACTGACCGCTTCAAGGCCATTGTCAGCGGCGCGCCGGTGATCGACCAGTTCAGCGAATACGGAACCGAGGGCGGTTCCTGGTACGACCGCTGGTACTTTGGCAAGCCCTGGGAGCACATGGCAGACGCATGGCGGCAAAGTCCGCTCGCCGGTGCCTCACGAGCCAAGACGCCCTTCATGCTCCTGCAGGGTCAAAGCGATACAACGGACCCGCTCGGCCAGTCCGAGGAAATGTACCGTGCCCTCCGCCAGCAAGGAGTTCCCGTGGAACTGGTGACCTATCCCCGCGACGATCACGGCCCGCTGGCCACCGGCATGTTCGGGCGTCCGTCGCCCGAGCCTTGGCACGGCTTCGACGCCCGCCAGCGCGTGGTCGAGTTCATCCAAAAGGCATTCGAATCCGCGAAAAGCAGCAAGCCCTGATTCGCGACAAAAACTTGAACTGCTGCAAGCTCTGACTCAGTCAAGCCAGCGCATGCTCTCCAGCCAGTTCGCACTGACGGCCGCCTTTGGAATCACAGGCAGCACAATGAACCCCTCGCGCCAATGGCCGTCTTCGCGGCGCGGCGGGTTGCCCACAATGCGTGCGCCGGCCGCATTGCGCTCCTCAAGCGCCAAGCCGGGCAAGCCGCCGACAATGGCCTGCAGCTGATCGTGATTGGGCGGCCGGTTGGTGGTGAAAGGAATCACGGAACGGAGTGCTCCATAGGCCTCAGCCAGATCGCTCACCCGCGCGCGCCGCTTCGACGGCAGCGGCTTGAGGCCGAGCGACTTCCAGGCAGCGTGAGGATAGCTTTCTACCAACACGCGTTCCGGGGGCGAGTCCTGCCGGTCCTTGGCGTCAGACTGGTCCTTCGTGTCCGGGTGGTCCTTGGTGTCCAGGCGTCGCCAGCCCCGCCGGCACAGCGCGTCGTATACGTCCAGGCAAAACTCCGCAAAGGGCCGGTACGTTACCGGTTTCACCATTCCCGGAAGCCCGGTCTTCGCCGATGTGTTCAGCTGCCGCTCGCTGACCCTGGAATGCTCCAGGCCGTTCAGCCGCGACTTCCAGGCTTGCGGCCCATCGAGCAGAATGACGCGAATGCCGCGCACGTTGCAAAGGTGGTTGAGCCGCCCGGCCAGGACGTTTGCGTCCACTGGGCCTGACTCATCCCTGATTGCATCTTCCGGGGCCAGGGACACGATGATCTCGCAGCGGATGAGCTGATCCGGATCAGCCAGATCCGGATTAGCCCGGCCCGGATCAGCCCGGTCGAGTACCACGATGCCCAGGTCGGACCAACGGCGAAATGCGAGATCGACAGAGAGAATGGCCACGCTCTAACCCTATGGCCGGGGAGCGCGGAAGGCAACGGAGACGGAGAGGATTCGGGGCGCGGTCAGACGCAATTGAAACTCGGGTTCGAAACGGGATGGCGTGATGACCTTCGCCTGAATCTGCCGGCGCGGGCTGGAACCGCACCCGGACGGATGGCGGGCTTCCTTGCCGAAACCCGGATGCTTGCCTCATTTCCCCATGATTCTGCACCGTGGATGCTTCCCGGATGGTAGTTGAATCGGCTTTGCGGTATACTGGTCGGAGCCTCAAGAGGGCAGGGAGACCCCTGTCTCACCGGCAATGCGACAGAGTGCCCATGGATAGATCCGGGCCACTCTAGCGGACAAAGAGAAGAAAATGCCCAAGTTGAAGACCCACACGGGCGCGGCCAAGCGCTTCAGCAAGACTGGCACCGGCAAAATCAAGCGGGGCCAGACGAAGACGCGGCACATCCTTACTTCGAAGGCGCCAAAGACGAAACGCAAGCTGGGCAAGACCCTGCTGGTTTCAGACGGCGACTACAAGAAGGTAGCGCGCATGATTCCGTACGCCTGACCCCTTTGCCTGATCGAGGCGCTTGTCTTCTCAGGAAGACAACCCTCCGGGCTCGCAGTCGAATCCGCTCCCGGGTTAGATCCGGGATGGATCGGGCCCCCGGCAGTCCGAGCTGATTTTTGCTCAAGGACCGCCGAGAGATCATGGCTTTTGAAAGCGAGTGAAGAGGTTTACCGCCCTCCGACCAAGAGAGCCTCCTGCCTCCAGCCGCGCATAATCGACGAACCCGGGCGACACGCCCAAAAATGGAGAAGAAACAATGCCTCGCGTAAAACGCAGTACTAAAAGGAATGACCGCCGGAAGAAGATTCTCGACCGGGCAAGCGGCTATTTCCTTACCAAGTCCAAGCTCTATCAGGCAGCTCAGGAAGCCGTCGAGCGCGGCCTCAAGTTCGCCTACACCGGCCGAAAGCAGAAGAAGCGTCAGTTCCGCTCCCTGTGGATCGTCCGCATCTCGGCTGCCGCCAAGCTCAACCACACCAGCTACTCGCAGTTCATCAACGGCCTCAAGAAGGCCGGCATCGAACTCGACCGCAAGATCCTGGCCGACATCGCCGTAAAGGACGCTGCAGGCTTTACCAAGCTGGTGGAGCAGGCCAAAGCCGCTCTCGCCAGCAAAGCCACCGCCTGAGCACGGAGCCCGCGCGTATTGCCAACGGCCTGAGGCTCAGCTTCAGGCCGTTGTTCTTGCGGCCTTCAATCCACTGGCGAACCCCGCCGAATGCAATGAATTATCCTGCGAGTTGCGCATGACAAACGAAGATATCGCTGAACTGCCGTCTTTCGATGACGCGGCGCTCGACCAAGCGTTCACGGCGCTCGAGAATCGAGCCCGCGTCGACGCAGCATTCGTCTCCAATGAAGCACATGCCGAGCGCTTCCGCCTGGAGTGGCTCGGCCGCAAGCAGGGCCGCTTGAATGAGGTCTCCAGCCGCTGGCTTAAATCCGCGCCGCCGGAGGCGAAAAAGGCGCTTGGCGTCCGTTTCAACGCGCTCAAGGCTGTGGTTGAGTCACTTCTGGAATCCGCCTCCGGCGCGGGACCGAGCGACGAGTCGCTCGCCGCCGAAGCCATCGACATTACGCTCCCCGGCACCCAGCGACTCACCGGCGCCGAGCATCCCATCACGCGCACGTTGAACGAGATCACGCAAGTCTTTGCCGCTCTCGGCTACTCGGTCGGCGTCGGTCCAGAAGTCGAGACCGACTTCTATAACTTCGAAAGCATGAATTTCCCACCAGGCCATCCCGCGCGCGACACGCAGGATACGCTGGTCATCGCCAACCAGGAGCGCCGGCCCCTGCGCGACCGCCTGCTGTTGCGCACGCACACGTCTCCCGTCCAGATGCGCACCATGGAAGCGCAGCCGCCGCCGGTCAGAATCATCATTCCCGGCAAGGTTCATCGCAACGACGCTGCCGACGCCACGCACTCGCCCATCTTTCATCAAGTAGAAGGCCTCTGCGTGGATACCAACATAACCTTCAGCGATCTCAAGGGCACGCTCGACCACGCCATGAAAGCCTTGTTCGGCTCGGCCGTAAAGACGCGCTTCTTCCCCTCGTTCTTTCCCTTCACGGAGCCCAGTGCCGACGTGCAGATCAGCTGCATCTTCTGCGCCGGAAAAGGTTGCCGCAAATGCAAGCAGTCGGGATGGATTGAACTGCTGGGCTGTGGCATGGTCGACCCTGCTGTCTTCGCTTTTGCGGCCGAGAAGCAGCCCGCCTACGATCCGAAGAAGATCTCCGGCTTTGCCTTCGGCATGGGTGTCGAACGCATCGCCATGATGAAGTACGGCATCAGCGAGATAGGACAGTTCTACGCGGGAGATATGCGGTTTCTGGCGCAGTTTGCGTGAAGTATTGAAGCGGCGAGTTAGCTTGCGCTACGCCCAAATGGCGAGTTAGCGAGTTCGCAGAGTTATTGGAAGCAGGCCAATATGGCGAGGACTCGGTTCTTTCGCGATCTCCTGGTATGGCAGAAGGCGATGGAGTTGGCGCGCGCGGTTTACCTGAGCACGGAGGAGTTTCCCAAGGCTGAAACCTTCGGCCTTCGCATGCAGATGAGGCGGTCTGCCGTTGCAGTCGCGAGCCATATCGCCGAAGGGCACGGAAAGCTGACCGACGCTGATTTTCGCAAATCGCTGGGCTCTGCGCGTGGGTCGTTGTACGAATTTGAAACGCAGAATGAGTTAGCGTGTGGGCTGAATTTTATTGATGAAGAGTCTTCGCGCAAGTTACTTGAACTGGCGACGGAGACGGCAAAGATGATCAACGGGTTGCTTGGGAAATTGGAACCGTAATCCGGTGGCAAGAAGACCAGCAAACTGGCAAACTTGCTCGGCGCAAAGTGCGCTAACTCGCTAAAGGGTAATTACGAATGAAGATACTGACCCAGTGGCTTCGCAGTTATCTGCCCGGTCTGCCGGCGGATGACTCCCGGCTTGCCGAAGACCTTACCCTGCGCGGCATCGCCGTCGAAGGCGTCTACGATCTTGGCGCGGGTAACGGTTCGCTCTACGAGATGGACATCACCACCAACCGCGTCGACGCCATGAACCACTACGGCGTGGCGCGCGAAGCGGTGGCCATTTATGGGCTGGCGCTTTCTCCGCTCGAATACCGGCTCCCGGAGTCCCGGCCGTCCGGCCAGGACTTCCCGGTGCGCATTGAGGCCGAGCAAGAATGCGGCCGCTTCACCGCACGCGTTCTTCGCGGCATCACCATCGGCGAATCGCACGACTGGTTCAAAGGCGCCGAAGTCGCCACTTACTTCGCACTGCTGGAGCAGAAAAAAATCTCCAATGCCGTTGACGCAACCAACTTCGCGTGGCTGGCCATGGGCCAGCCCACGCACGCCTTCGATCTGGACAAAATTGAGGGAGGCATCGTCGTCCGCCGCGCGCGCAAAGGTGAGCGGCTTAAGACTCTCGACGGTGTCGAGCGCGCACTCGATCCCGACGATCTCATCGTCGCCGACCACGCCAAGCCGCTCGGCCTGGCGGGTGTGATGGGTGGTTGGGACACAATGATTACACCGCAAACGACCAACGTGCTGGTGGAAGCTGCGTGGTTTGAGCCCATCGCCGTGCGCCGCACCGCGCGACGCCACGGCCTGCACACCGACGCCAGCCACCGCTTCGAGCGCGGCGCGGACTTCAATGCAGGTCCCATCGCATCGGCGCTGGTGAGCAGCATTCTGCTCGCCAATGGCGGTTGGGTCGAGGGCGAGTTAGTCGATGTGCGCTCGCCCGCGCTTGAGCAGCGGACCATCCATCGCAAGCCCGTCGTACTTGCATTGAGTGAAGTACGGCGCATCCTCGGCTCTACAGAGGATGGCGAAGGCATCAGCGCGCCGACGGTTGAGAGCGTACTGTCCGCGCTTGGTTGCGGGCTGACAGATCTGCCTGCCGCCGAGAGCAAGTCGGCCGGTCAGGCGAAGGGTGAAGCCGCCTGGCAAGTCACGCTTCCCAGCTGGCGTCTGGATCTGGACCGCGAGATCGATCTGATCGAAGAGGTGGCTCGTGTCTACGGATACAACCGCTTCGCCAATACGCTGCCGGGGTTTGGCGAAGGCGTTCGCGCGTTGCCCTGGGCTGAAAGCGAATCAGCTGTGCGTAAGACGCTGCTCGCGGCAGGCTTCCATGAAGCGATTTCGAGCACCTTCTGTTCTGCGTCCGAAGCCGCATTGACTGCGCCGCAACCTGGTCTCTCCGTTCCTCTCGGCAATCCGCTCAGCGAGGAAGCCGGCGTAATGCGGCCGTCGCTGGTGCCTGGCATGCTCACCATGATGGCCGGCAACCTGCATCGCGATGTGAGCGATGTGCGCCTCTTTGAACTGGGCACGGTCTTCAGCGGAGCGGTCTCGCACGGCACGGTCGAGAAGGTCGATGAACGTCCGGCCGTAGCCTTTGGCGCGGCGGGCGATGTGCCTGAGCAGGGCGCCCTGCATCCATCGCGCCCCATCGACTTCCACGATGTGAAGGGCGCCGTCGAGCAGGTGCTGGCACGATTCATCTCGCGCGCGTTTTACTTCGATCGCTTCCCGGCTGAAGCTGGGCTCACACCGGCGTGGCTGCACCCCTATCGGTCGGCGCGTATTGCCATGGATGGCATGACAGTGGGCTGGTTCGGTCAACTGCATCCGCGCGAAGCGGCGGCCCGCAAGCTGAAGGAGCCTGTGCTCTTGGGCGAGTTATACCTCGATCGTCTTTACAAGCTGCCCTTGCGCAAGCCCAGTGCAAAGGAAATCTCCCGGTTCCAGACGGTGCGCCGCGACTTTTCTCTCATTCTCGATGAGGGCACTGCCTGGGAAAAGATCGACCAGGCCCTCGCCGGCTTGCAGATTCCCGAACTCGTCGAGTGGCGCGCGCGCGAGGTGTTTCGCGACAAGAGGTTTGAAAAGCAGGGTGAAGATAAGTCGCCCGGCGCGCGCGAATACTCGCTGCTGCTCGGCGCCACATTCCAGGCGCAGGACCGCACGCTGCGCGAGGAAGAGTTGCAAAGCTTTCAGCAGCGCCTGGTAGAGGCTGTTACCAAGGTGGGCGCGCGGCTTAGAAGTTAAGCGCGAAATCCCGCTGAATGGCGTTATACTTGCACGCGTAAGGCGCTGTTGCGCGGAGGTTTTTCTCGATGTCGGAGTCCGCCGGTGTTCACGAGCTTGGTCACCAGCAGCTTCAAAAAGGCGAAGCGCAGCCAGCTGGCGAACCGGGCGTTGTGGCCTTGACCGCGAGCGAATTCGCCGCCTTGGAGGCGCGCGTCCTGCGTGCGGTCGAAGTGGTGCGCCGCGAGCGTCAGGCCCGCACCGCGGCCGAGGAGCTTGCCAATCAGGCCGAAATGCGAGCACGCGAGCTGTCGGCACAGGTTTCGCAATTGGAGCAGGAGCTGGGCACGTTGCGCGCCGAGCGCGAACATGTGCGCGAGCGCGTCGAGCGCCTGCTGGGTCAACTGGATGCATTGGAGCTTTAGAGCAGTTCTCCAGTTCGAGTGCGGTTTGTAGATTCGTGCAAGGCGGCCTTATCTTGATGAAAGGCCGCGTAACAGAAGCGGTTTCTCTATCGAGCAACGGGAGAACCGCTGCAAGCGAGGTGAAGATTGGCTAACGATCAACAAAGCGAGAAAAGCGGCTATGTGACGGTCGAAATCTACGATCAGATCTATCACCTGTCGGGCCAGAACGCCGACCACATTCGCGAACTCGCTGCGCGCGTCGATGCCAAGATGCGAGCCGTCGCCGCGCACGGCCGCACCGTGGATTCATTGCGCGTGGCGGTAATGGCTGCGTTGAATTTGGCCGATGAGTTGACCCAGGCTCCCACGGGCAACGTCAAGGTGGACCATGTACGTGGCGCCAGCCTGCGCGGGCTCCTCGATGAAGTTCTCGAGGAAGAGCTGAAGACCGGCTCCTAGCGCTGCGCAAAAGTCTCGGGAACCCTCGCTGCACCGGCGTTGCGGCGAGAGCATCTCTTCTAGGTGTGAAGTGCGGGTGCGAGGGTGTGAAGTGTGGGTGCCCCACCCTCGCCGCGTATTTGTTCTTGCGGCTAGGGTGGGATCCCTATACCGAACCGGCTTGGATGCTCCCTGTCGGAGTTCAGCGAAAGTTGATTCCACTCACCGCGAAAAACCAGGCAATCGCAGACCCGCGCATACCACATCGCACTCGTCTCCGGGCAACGTAGAAATGAATTCTGCGCATCGTTTCCATTTTGGGTGATCAGCGTTTAACGCTGGGCAGAAGGTTGTATCACACCGCGCATAAGTTGCACAAGACTTGCAATTCTTCGCGCGGACCCATACTATCCGCATTAGAAACCGGCCTGCAAAGCAGGTGGGTAGTCAACGCAGGTTGAACCAACATTCAATGAACAGGGGCTCGACTCGACAATCGGTTCCGTGTGCCGTGTCCGCCAGTCCGGAATGCCTAACGAACCGCGGAGAGCTCCACCGTCTTAGGACGGGTTCACCTGTGCCGTATCCTGACTCAGGTGCACCCAGTCCTCTTTCACATCGGAGCGATTCTCATCCCGTCCTACGGCGCGTTGGCGTCTGTGGGCGTGCTGCTGGGATTGTTTCTTGCGCAACGCACGGCGCGCATGGCGGGCGTGAATGCGGCTCATATGTGGAACCTGTGCGTGATCGCGCTGTTTGCCGCTCTTGTCTCTGAACGCCTTCTGCTGGTGGTGATGAACTTCAGCGACTTGCGCCGGCACCCGCGCTGGATGCTGGCCCTGGCCATGATTCATCATCCGCTGCTGACTGTGATGGGCGCGATTGCCGGAATCGCTGCGGCAACGGCTTACGGGCGATGGCAGCGCATGCCGCTGTGGACAACAGCCGATGCTCTGGCCGCGCCCTTGGCTCTCGGTCTGGCCTGCGAGCAGCTAGGCGCGCTGCTTGCCGGATCGAGCTTTGGAACCGAGACCAGCGTGCGCTGGGCCGTGGTTTACACCAATCCGTTAGCCGCGCGCTGGAGCGGAACGCCTTTGGGGGTTCCTCTGCATCCCGTGCAAGCCTACGCAGGCGTGGCCTTCGTGACGCTCTCGCTTCTTCTTGTGCTGTGGATGCCGGTGAGCAAGCAGCCCGGCGATGTGGCAGGTCTGTGGCTGCTTGGATCAGGCGTGGCCATTTACATGACTGAAATCTGGCGCGACACCGAAGGCCGCGGTGCCATGTTCGGCGGCGCGATCGATATGCCGCAGTTCGCTGCGGTCTTCTTCGTATTGGCCGGCGGGTTGGTCTTGATGGATCGCAAACAGCGAGTCTCCGGTCGGGCCATTGCCGGCCTTCGCGAGGCAATGACCCAGGCGCCAGGACTCCAGTCGGCCGAAGAACCCGAAGCGAGGAAAGAGGCGCAACATGGCTGAAGCGAGCAACATTGCGCGTCACACCATTGAAGTCCCGCAAGAAGCCGCCGGCCAGCGGCTCGATCTCTTTCTCGCCGCGCAGCTCGAGGGCGTGAGCCGCTCGCGCGTGCAGATGCTCATGGACCAGGGCGATGTGCTGGTCAATGGGGCGCGCGAGAAAGCCTCCATGAAGCTGCGCGGCGGCGAGCAGATTGCGATCACCGGCGAGCCGCGCCCCGAGCCGCTCAAGGCCACGGCAGAAGACATTCCCCTGGACGTGGTCTACGAAGACGCAGATCTTGCCGTGGTCAACAAGCCCGCCGGCATGATGGTCCACGCCGGGTCGGGGCAGAATGAGGACGCGCGCAGCAGGGGCACGCTGGTGAATGCGCTGCTTCATCGCTTCAAGAAGCTCTCGTCGACCGGCGGCGACCTGCGCCCCGGCATTGTGCACCGGCTCGACAAAGACACCAGCGGCCTGATCGTCGTGGCCAAGAACGACCGTACGCACGCTGCACTGGGTGAGATGTTTTCCAGCCGCCAGATCCGCAAAACCTACATCGCTCTGGTGCAGGGAAGCGTGGAGCGCGCCCGGGGCACCATCAACGCCGCCGTCAGCCGCGACCCGATGCGGCGCACCCGCATGACCACGCAGCCTAACGAAAATGCCCGCTCGGCAGTCTCTCACTACGAGGTCGTCCGCCGCCTTGCGAACCGTTTCGGCAAGTTCACACTGGTGCGGGTCAGGATCGAAACGGGGCGCACGCATCAGATCCGCGTTCACATGGCATCCATCGGTCACCCGGTGGTGGGAGATACGCTCTACGGGGGCGCAGGCCAATTGTCCGACCAGGTCGCCGCGCAGGCCGCCCAGTCCAAGGCCGCCCGGCGCAAGGCAGATCCCGAGCGACTGCGGCTGGGGCGAAACTTCCTGCACGCGGCCAGGCTCGAATTCCCCCACCCCAAAACCGGTAAGCCGTTGCAATTGGAGGCGCCCCTGCCGCCTGAACTGGAGAGCTTTCTGGCCAGCCTCGAAGCCGATGTTACTGCCACGGTTCGCACGTGACCGGTTCCCTCTACAGCGCACGCTGGGTTCGGGTGCGATTGGTAAAATGAGATTGATATGAGCAAACAGTTTCTGGTCTTCGCGCTGGCGGCGGCGGTTTTGTGCAAAGCGGCTCCGCCACAACAACCCGCACCGGCCGCGCCAGCTCAGGCGCCTGCCGCGCCCCCTGCGGCAAACTCCGCCGCCCCGTCTCAAAATGGAACTCCCCCCGCTTCATCGCCAAATGCCCCGGCGCAGAATGATGAACAGCAAACCGTCATCCGCCTGCCTGTAAATGAAGTCAATCTGATCTTCACCGTCACCGACAAGCATGGCCACTACATCCCCAACCTGCAGCAGAGTGACTTCGCCCTTCTCGACGATCAGAAGGCGCCGGCCCGGGTCAACTCGTTTCATCAGCAGATCAACCTGCCGCTGCGCGTGGGGATTGTGATTGACGCCAGCACCTCCATCCGCTCCCGCTTCCAGTTCGAACAGCAGTCGGCAATCGAGTTTCTCCTTGACATTCTGAAGTCCCGCAGTGACCGGGCATTCGTGATGGGATTCGATGTAACGCCCACTGTCACAACGGATTGGACAAACAACATCGACGCGCTTGAATCCGGCGTGAACCGGCTGCGGCCAGGTGGCGGCACGGCGCTCTTCGACGCCGTCTATACCGCCTGCCGCGACAAGCTGCTCGACGCGCGCGGCCAGGAGCCGGTGCGCCATGCCATGGTGCTCATCTCCGACGGCGACGATAACCAGAGCCGCGTTCATCCCGACGAGGTCGTCAAGGAGTGCGAGCGCGCCGAAACCATCATTTATGCCATCAGCACCAACTGGACGCCCAGCCGCGGCAAGGGTGACAACGTCCTTACCCAGATGTCGGAATCGACCGGCGGCCGCGTCTTCTTCCCGCCCTCGGTCGAGGAGATGTCGGCCAGCTTCAAAGACATTGAGGAAGAACTGCGCAGCCAGTACGCGCTTACCTACACGCCGGCGGACTTCAAGGAAGACGGCGCCTTCCGCAGCATCTATCTCTACTGCAACGACCGACGCTACACCGCGCGCGCCAAAAAGGGCTACTTCGCGCCGCGGCCGTAGATGTGAGGGTCCCGATGTGAGAACCCCCTGACGAAGTTAGCGCTGGGGGTTACGAGGTTAGGGCTGGAGGGGTAGTTAGGGCTTGAAGGGTACGGGCTTCAGCCCGTACATCTGCCCGGCGATGTCTGCGAGGCTGAGGGTGCCCTTGCGCGTTCCATTTCAGGATGCAGCTGTTTTCCCTGTTCGCATCTGACTCCCCTTCGGATTCTTTAGCGCGCAAACTCACACTTTGCCTCTCCGGCGCGATGAAATGAAAGAGGGGCTTTCCAAGAATCTTCAACGGGATCGCTCGCCTTGCGGCGTTTGAGTCCGGCTGCTGCGCGGCCACATCAAGCAACGGGTGGCACCATTCAAAGCCGCGCCAAGACAAAGTCGCGTCAAGACGCGCGCGGACGGGGGAAATGCATTGATCCGGCAGGCAATATCGTGCGACATCTGCGCGAGTGAAAAAAAGCAGACCAACCACTGGTTTGTCGCCCACGAACAGGGAGGAGAGTTGCGCCTGACGGGGTGGAACTCACGCAACCGCCTGCGCCCTGGCTCCAAACATTTGTGCGGCCAGACATGCCTGCACAAGCTTGTCGATGAATTCATCGCCAGGGGCAATGCGATTCCTGCGCAGTCCGGAGCCGCGGAAGAAGTCGCGCCGCACCAGCAGGTGCTGGCTCGCGAAGCCAGTCTCACTTCAAACTCTGCCTTTGAGCGCCCAGCGCCCCTGGAGCTTGAGTCTTCTGCTCGGCTACTCACCCATGCCGAACCGCTTCTGCCCAAATGCCTGCCTCTTCGGCCTACCGCCGAGCTGGTCGCCATGCCGGGAAGGCACGCCGTTGAAGAGCCGGTCATTCCCGATGAGCCGCCGCGGTATGCCTCGCGCAACTGGCGTGCCGAAGCCTGGGACCGCGAGCGCGAGAGAGAACTGCGCGCCGTTGAACGCCCCCGCGACACCGCCCGCCGCCGGTCTGGATCGTGACACGTTCAGTACTGGCCGTCCCTGGTCCGACCTGCTTCCGATGTCTGTGAACGCCCAGCTATGCTGGAGGCGTCCGGCCTTCGAGCAAAGCCAGCAGCCCTGCCTCATCGAGCACCGGCACTTTGAGTTCAATTGCTTTGTCGAGCTTTGAGCCGGCCTCTTCGCCGGCTACCACGTAACTGGTCTTTTTGCTCACCGACCCCGCCGTCTTGCCGCCCGCCGCTTCGATGCGCCGCTTGGCTTCGTCGCGCGTCAGCGTGGGCAGCGTGCCGGTGAGCACAAAGGTCAAGCCCGCCAACTGCGTGGAGCGGACCTTCTTCTCCGCCGTCATATCGACGACGGCGTCCTTGAGCGCCTGCACCAATGCCACGTTTGCCGGACGCGCAAAAAATTCCAGAATGGATTGCGAAATGCGCGGACCCACCTCCTCCACGCGCTCCAGTTCTTCGGCCGTTGCCGCTTCAAGCGCCTCAATCGAGCCGAACTCCTCAGCCAGCAGCTCAGCCGTCCGTTCTCCTACGTAGCGAATGCCCAGCCCCATGATGACGCGCGCCAGGCCTGCCTTCTTCGAGCGTTCGATTTCTTCGAGCAAAGTCCGCGCCGACTTCTCCGCGAAACGCTCCAGGCCGACAAGCTGCTCCTCGGTGAGCTTGTAGAGATCGGCCACGCTGCGCACCAGGCCGCGCTCCATCAGTTGCGCGACTGCGGCCTCGCCCAGACCCTCGATGTTCATCACCCCGCGCGCGCCAAAGTGCAGCAGCGTCTCGCGCAGCAACGCCGGGCAGTCGGCGTTGACGCAGCGGTAATCCACCTCGCCTTCCTGTCGCACCACCGGCTGGCCGCACTCCGGGCAATGTGCGGGATAGACGAATCGCCGCGTGCCGCGCGGATGCTCCGCATCTTCGACGACAGCGGCGACTTTGGGAATCACATCGCCGCCCCGCTCCACCTTGACCCAGTCGCCGATGAGCAGACCCATGCGCTCAATGAAGTCCGCATTATGCAGCGTCGCCCGGCTCACCGTCACGCCGCCGATGAACACCGGCGTCAGTTCCGCCGTCGGCGTCAGCTTGCCCGAGCGTCCCACGGTGATAAGTATGTCGTTCAGCTGCGTCACCGCCCCCTTGGCGGTGAATTTGTACGCGATCGCCCAGCGCGGCGCGCGTCCTGTGTAGCCGAGACGCTGCTGCGTAGCGTGCGCGTCGACCTTGAAAACCACGCCGTCGATCTCATAGCCAAGCTTGGCCCGTCCCGCCTCCGCCTGGTCGATGAAGCGGGTCATGGCTTCGATCGAATCCACCAGCGTGCGATGCGGGTTCACCCGGAATCCAAGGCCGGTCAGCGTATCGAGCGTCGCCCGCTGCCCTTGCGGCCAATACTCGCCCTCCACGAGCAGGAAATACGCGTAGACGTCCAGCCTGCGCCGCGCGACGATCTTCGCGTCCAGTGTTCGCAGCGTGCCCGCCGCCGCGTTGCGCGGATTCACCGCCGGAGCCAGCCCTTCGCGCTCACGCTCTTCATTCATGCGCGCAAAGGCGGCTTGCGGCATCACCGCCTCGCCGCGCACCTCAAAGCCCTGCGGCAGCCCAAGCTCCTTCAGCTTTTCGGCAGAGACAGACAACGGCACGCTGCGAATGGTGCGGATATTCGAAGTGACATCCTCACCGACCTGCCCATCGCCGCGCGTGAGGGCGGTCACCAGGCGCGCTCCTCCATCGTCCGCAGCGGCATAATGCAGCGCCACGCTCAGCCCGTCCAGCTTGAGCTCTGAAGTAAACTCGACCGGCAGCCGCCCGGCCAGTTCACGCACACGCCGGTCCCAATCTGCCAGTTCTTCCGTAGTGTAGGCGTTATCCAGGCTGAGCATGGGCCGCGAATGACGCACTTTCTTGAAGCCCTC
>JBEKVS010000200.1:0-10878 GCA_049513795.1 Occallatibacter sp.
TAGGAAAACCTACCAGATGGACGGGGCAAATCTAAGAGAGGCAATGCGTGAAATCGATCTCGACATCGAGGAAGGCGCGGACATGATCCTCATGAAGCCGGCCATGCCCTACCTCGACGTCATCCGCGCCGCCCGCGAGCGCGTAGATGTGCCGATCGGCGCTTACCAGGTCTCCGGCGAGTACTCCATGCTGCAAGCCGCCTTCGACAAAGGCTGGCTTGACCGCGATCGGGCGATTCTCGAATCCTTGCTCGGCATCCGCCGCGCCGGCGCCGACTTTATCGTCACCTACTTCGCGAAAGACGCTGCAAAGTTGCTTGGTTAGGGCCTGATCGCGCGAACTGGCGTGTCGAGAAAGCCGCGGAACTTGTTCAAGCTTCGCGCGCTCCCCATCGCAGCGGCAGATAACTGGGCGCTCGCCCAGTCTTCCGCCTGACCGATCGGCTCGACATCGACCTAACCCTTGATGAATTCCAGCAAATCCGCATTCACCTTATCCTTCAGCGTGGAGCACATGCCATGCGGCGCTCCGGGATACACCTTCAGCGTCGATCCCTTCACCAGCGCTGCCGACAGCATTGCCGAATCGTTGATGGGCACAATCTGATCGTCGTCCCCGTGCAGAATCAGCGTCGGCACGTCGAACTTCTTGAGGTCTTCGGTGAAGTCCGTCTCTGAGAACGCCTTGATGCAATCGAGTTCGGCCTTCAGTCCGCCCATCATTCCCTGCAGCCAGAACGAATCGCGGAATCCCTGCAGGTTCTTCGTCCCTGGCCGATTGGCGCCATAGAATGCCTCGCTCAGATCTTTGAAGAATTGCGAACGATCGGCCAGAACGCCGGCGCGAATTCCGTCGAATACATCCATCGGCAAACCCAAAGGGTTGTCCGCGGTCCGCAGCATCAGCGGCGGCACGGCACCGATGAGCACCGCCTTCGCGACCCTTTGAGTCCCATAACGCCCGATGTAGCGTGCAACCTCGCCGCCGCCGGTTGAATGGCCTACATGCACTGCGTCGGTCAGCCCCAGTTCCTCCACCATCTCCGCCAGATCGTCAGCGTAGGTGTCCATCTCGTTGCCATCCCACGTCTGCTCGCTCCGACCATGCCCGCGGCGGTCATGCGCAATCGTCCGATACCCATGCGACGACAGAAACAGCATCTGGTCTTCAAACGCGTCCGCCGTCAGCGGCCACCCATGACTGAAGACGACAGGCTGACCCGTGCCCCAGTCCTTGTAATAGATTTCGGTTCCATCTTTGGCCGCAAATGTAGGCATTTGAAAGTTCTCCTTGGGGTTTTCTGTGGGATGTCACCGGCAAATGCCGGTCAGCGGGAGGGCAGCAAGAACCTGGAGATCAGATCTCTACAACAGGCTCGTCAGGTTGGATGCCTACGGGAGCAGTGGCGTTGTGCCAACATTCCCAACAAGATTGCGGAGTGCCTGAGAGCATGGCCTGAGTTTGTCGAAGGGGTCTCGCGTCAGCAACAAGTTAAACCACAGACCTGCTGCGAGCGTCTGCCCCACCGCAGGTGGTGGTGGAAATCGCTTTGCGTTGCGGCGCGTCTGTGCTCTTCTATTGAAACCCGCCTATGCTCAACAAGCTCGAATCCTATTTTGAGTTCACGCGCCTGGGGACCAACTGGCGTACCGAAATCCTGGCCGGCGTCACCACCTTCCTGACCATGGCCTACATCGTGCTCGTGAATCCGGCCATTCTGTCGGCCTCGGGCATGCCGCTGGCCGCGGTCACGGCAGCGACCTGTCTCTCGGCCGCATTCGGCTCGATCTTGATGGGCATCGTCGCGCGCTATCCAATTGCATTGGCTCCGGGAATGGGCCTCAATGCGTATTTCACCTACACCGTCTGCCTCAAGATGCACATTCCCTGGCAGACCGCACTGGGCGCGGTATTTCTCTCCGGCTGCATCTTCCTTGCTCTCACCGCGGCCGGCATACGGCAGATGATTCTGCGCTCCATCCCCCATGAGCTCTATGCCGCCGTGGCCAGCGGCATCGGCCTCTTCATCGCCTTTATCGGCTTCCGCAACGCCGGCCTGGTCATCGCCGATCACGAGACGCTTGTCGGTCTCGGCAACCTGCGCAATCCCACCACCGCACTCGCCCTGCTCGGCCTCATCCTCATGGTGGCTCTCGAGGTCAAGAAGGTGCGCGGCTCGATTCTCGTCGGCGTGCTCACCACGACTGCAATCGCCTGGGGATTAGCTTTCACGATCCTGCACACCGGCTCGCCCAATTCTGACTCACAGCCGGGTCTCTCCCTCGCCTGGGCGCAGGGCCTAATGCACTGGACGCCCTCTCCCGGAGACTTTCGCGCACTCGGCGCAACAGCACTCCAGCTCGACATTCGCGGCGCCGTGAACAAAGGCCTGTTGGAAATTGTCTTCGTCTTTTTCTTCGTCGACCTGTTCGACAACCTCGGCACACTGGTAGCCGTCACCAAGCGCGCCGGCCTTATCGCTCATGACCATTCCATACCCCGCCTGAACAAGATTCTTCTCGCCGACGCCACGGCAACCGTGTTCGGATCCCTCACCGGAACCTCCACGGTCACGAGCTACGTAGAGTCAACGGCGGGCGTGATGGCCGGAGGCCGCAGCGGCGTCACCGCCATTGTCACCGGCCTCCTGTTTCTGGGCGCCATTGTTGCCGCGCCGTTCGTCGGCATTGTTCCGCCGGCGGCGACCGCACCGGCGCTCATCCTCGTCGGCTCGCTCATGTTGGCCACCATCACCGAGATTCGCTGGACCGACCCTCTGGTCGCCGTTCCTTCGTTCCTCACCCTGATCCTGATCCCGCTCACCTATTCCATCGCCAACGGCCTCGGATTCGGCATCATCGCCTGGGCGGTGCTGCACGTCGCCACTGGCCGCTTCCGCCGCCAGGACTGGCTGCTCTACGTCCTGGCCGCCCTCTTTCTGGCTCGTTTCATTTACCTTGGGACGAGTTAGGCCTCGGGACAAGCGAGGCTCAGGACACGCTAAGCTCGGGACCAGCCAGGCTATTGAATTCAGAAAGGAGTCATCATGCGCTGGTACCACTATCTCTCCTACTTCTTCGGGGGCGCGTTTCTCGCCAACACCCTGCCTCATCTCATCAACGGAGTCTCCGGGAACGCCTTCCAGAGCCCCTTCGCCTCGCCGCCGGGACAAGGTCTATCTTCCGCTCCAATCAATGTCTTATGGGGCTGTTTCAATCTCGCCATCGCGTGGCTCCTCGTCTGCCGCGTCGGCAGCTTCGATCTTCGCAAAATCCCGCAGGTGCTCGTCCTCGGCGCAGGGTTTCTGCTCATGTCGATCATGCTCGCTTACAGCTTTGGACGATTCCATGGCGGCCTCTGAGACGTCGGATCTCCCATCCAGACATCCGCCGCTATCCTTGATTCCCGCTCTGTCGCCGACGCGAAAAAGGCGGTCACACCGGACCCTCCCTGCCTTGTACTATGAGAAGGAGGCCGCACCCGCCGATAACTATGCGCACCACGATCAAGACCTGGAGTCGGCGGAGGAACAGAAGCCTCCAGGCGCCCCTGATTGTGCTTTCTGCTCTGGGTCTGGCGCTCGCGCTCTCAGCCTGCGAAAACGTGGCCGGCTACACGCAACCGAGCCTGGTAAGGGTCATTGACGCCTCCTACATGGCGCCGGCCGTCAACGTGGATGTTGAAAGAGCCCTTATCGCGAGCAACATCGGCCAGGGATCCATCACCAGCTATGCCACGCTGCCCGCCTCCATCAACGCCGCCGTCGCCGTCACTGCAGTCACAGGCGGCGCCACACTGGCAAGCGCCAATGGCGCACTTCTTGCCGGCCAGCAGCAATCGATCTTCCTGACCGATAACAGCGCCGCTCCCGCCGGCTATCAGGTCACGATCCTCGAGGACCAGCAGGCGCCCGCACCGGCCGGCCACTCGGCGTTCCGCTTTCTCAACCAGGCCGTCAAAACCGGCGCTGTCGATATCTATATGGTTCCCAGCGGGGCCACGCTGGCCGAAAGCATTCCCCTGGTCTCCGATCTGGGGGTTGGGGTCTCAGCCGGATACGTCAATTTCGCCGCACAGACCGTCACCATGGTCATCACCCCTACGGGTCTGGCCACCCCGTCGTACACCTCTGCGGCGCTGGCTCTCACCGGTGGCGAAGTGCGCACAGTGCTGATCATCGATACACAATTGACCAGCAACCCACCCATCCAGATCTACATGGCAAACGACGTAAACTAAGCTTCCGGCCGCGTAATCTTGGCCCAATATGGGTGCCCCTGGTCTCACCTTTGAGACCTGGGATAGCAAGAACTTCAACACTCAAGAATACTCAGCCGCAGACCGGCATCGCGAGTTGCGTTCACCGCCCGATCCTGGATTCGCCGATCCTGGATTTTCCGATCCTGGATTCGCCTTTCATAGTAGAGTCATCGGAAGTCCTATGCTAACGTGCGCCCAAGTCCGCCACTGCCTATTGTTTTGCGCGCTGTCCCTCGCTGCGCTCTCTTCCGCGGATGCCCAGCAAGCCGACACCTATCAGGTCGTCCACACATATCCGCACGACGCCCAGGCCTTCACCCAAGGCCTCATCTATCTTGACGGTCATTTGTATGAGAGTACCGGCCTGGTCGGCAGCTCCTCCCTGCGCATGGAAGACCTCGAGACGGGCCGCATTCTTCAATTCCACGAGGTGCCCAGCCCGCTCTTTGCCGAGGGGCTCACTGACTGGGGCAGCACGCTGATTCAGCTCACCTGGCAGAACCACTCCGTGCTGGTCTACGACCGCCTCACCTTTCGCCTGCTGCGCACTCTTCCCTACCCGCGCGAAGGCTGGGGACTCACCGAGGACGGTACCCACCTCATTGCATCCGACGGCACGGCCACGCTCCATTTCCTCGACCCGGAAACGATGCGCGAAATCCGCAAAGTCAAAGTCACCGACCATGGCGCACCCGTTACCCGACTCAACGAGCTTGAGTACATCCACGGCCAGGTTTACGCCAACATTTGGTACACAGACCGCATCGCGCGCATCTCGCCCGCAAACGGCAAAGTGCTCGGCTGGATCGACCTCACTGGCCTGCTTCCAAAAGAGGCGCGCTCCAGCCCCGGAGCAGTCTTGAACGGCATCGCTTACGACGCCGCCCACGACCGGCTCTTTGTGACCGGCAAGCTCTGGCCAAAGCTGTTTGAGATCAGCGTGATGCATCCAAAGGCGCAGAAGTAGCGGCATTGGCGTTCTTTCTGCAGGATCTTCCCCCAGCCAGATCAGCCAGCCCCATCCAACCGATCCCGAAGCCTGAACAGAATTGATGACCACCGTGCTGATTTCCACAGGATTCCCGCGGTACAGTCTATGCATAGAAGCACTTGCTGCCTTAAACTAAGCTGTCACAAGTTACCAAAGTTTATTTGGTAGGCAGCCGTATCCCACGTTCGAGACATCTAATTGTGAGGAAGAGCTGCGTTATTTTGCTTTGGAGTTGAACCTTGATGACTTGCCTTTGGTGTGGATCGTCCAACCTTGAAGCGATGCGCGTGCGCATCTCCAATCTCTTTCGCCTCTTTCGCTTGCAGCAGCCGGTGCGCTGCCGCTTCTGCCACGAAAGCGATTACGCCAGTATCTGGAGTGTTTGGAAGCTGAACGCACTGGCGAAAGCGCGGCGCAATGAAAGGCGCCAGAGGCAGTCGACTCCCGCCTGACTCGCTCCTCCTTGTACGCTTGTCCTGAAAAGCTCGCCTGTCCTGGTATTTGCCTGGGCGGGTCCATTCCGTTTTAGAACCAGTTCCCTATTCAGGCCAGACCAAGAGATTGGTACGGCGGCCGTCGCCGTCCCGTTCGGTCCCAAGTGCTATCCTTCATGAATCTTCAACATGATCCACCTTTGGACTGGCGCATTTGCGGTCTCAGGGCTCTCAGGAAGAGCCCGAATGAATGGCAGCTCAAACCGGGCCTCGGCAGGGCACTCTTTTCCCCTTCCAAGTCCACGTGGGCCAATCCAAATTGCGTCCGGGCGTGAATGAAGTCTTCTATGGTTTCTCTTCGATCTTCCCTTTCTTCGATGCGCGGTTGGTTCGAAGTCTTTAGCTCCTGAAGCGAGGAAACGGTATGAATTGTCTTTGGTGCGGCTCGGGGAAGATGCGCGTCTCCCGTCTCCAAATGTCAGACGTCAATCAACTCTTCCTGTTCAGGTATCCGGTTCGCTGCCGCGTCTGCTTCGAGCGGGATCACGTGCCTTTCTTGAGTGCATGGCACCTTGGTCGGCTCGCGAAACCACAAGTTCGAGCGAATGAAGATCCCCTCAAGGCCGCGCAGCAACCGATCCCGGGAAAAGTACCGATTCACAAAGCCGGCGCACGGCCATTCCTCTGATCGGGACGTCCATTTAAGGTCCGCGATAGCGAGCCTCTTCCGATAAACAGAATGAAGAGAGCCTCACCTTTCCTGGGTCTCGTCCCGCACAGCGGACGAGACCCAGGAAACAACAAGCCCACTGCGAGCGAATAGCGAGCGTCTGCCCCACCGCAGGTGGCTGCCCCACCGCAGGTGGTTAGTACCGGTAATGGTCCGGCTTGTAGGGCCCTTCCACCGCCACGCCAAGATAATCGGCCTGCTTCGCCGTCAGCGTGGTCAGCCTCACGCCGATCTTCTCCAGATGCAGTCGCGCCACTTCCTCGTCCAGGTACTTGGGCAGCACGTACACCCCTATCTTGTAGCTGTCCCGCTTGGCCCATAGATCGAGTTGCGCCAGCGTCTGGTTGGCAAAGCTGTTCGACATCACAAAGCTCGGATGGCCTGTCGCGCATCCCAGATTCACCAGGCGCCCTTCGGCAAGAATGAAGATCTCATGGCCGTCGGGAAAGATGTACTTGTCCACCTGCGGCTTGATGTTCAGCTTGGTCACGCCTGGCTCGGCGTTTAACGGGTCAACCTGGATCTCGTTATCGAAGTGGCCAATGTTGCACACGATCGCCTGGTCCTTCATCTTCTTCATGTGCTCCAGCGTGATGATGTCCACGTTGCCGGTGCACGTGACGTAGATATCGCCTCGCCCCAGCGTGTCTTCAATCGTCGTGACTTCGAAGCCCTCCATCGCCGCCTGCAGCGCATTGATCGGATCGACTTCGGTGACAATCACTCGAGCGCCCATGCCGCGCAGTGAGTGCGAAGACCCCTTACCCACATCGCCGTACCCGCAGACCACCGCCACTTTGCCCGCCACCATTACATCGGTGGCGCGCTTGATGCCGTCGGCCAGCGATTCGCGGCAGCCATACAGGTTGTCGAATTTCGACTTGGTCACCGAGTCGTTGACGTTGATGGCCGGAACCAGCAGTTTGCCCTGTTCCAGCATCTTGTAGAGCCGATGCACGCCCGTCGTTGTCTCTTCCGAAACGCCGCGCCACTCCTTGGCCACCTTGTGCCAGTGCTGCGGGTCCTCGGCGTACACCTTCTTCAGCAAGTCTTTGATGACCTGCTCTTCGTGATTCCCGGACGGCGTATTCACCCACCCGTCGCCCTCTTCCAGCTCATAGCCTTTGTGAATGAGCAGCGTCACATCGCCGCCATCATCCACAACCAGCTGCGGACCCGCGCCGGCCTTATGATTCAGCGCCTGGTACGTGCACCACCAATACTCTTCGAGCGACTCGCCCTTCCACGCAAACACCGGCACACCCGTCGCAGCAATCGCCGCCGCCGCATGGTCCTGCGTGGAGAAGATATTGCAGCTCGCCCAGCGCACATCCGCGCCCAGGCTCACCAGCGTCTCAATCAAGACCGCCGTCTGAATCGTCATGTGCAGCGATCCCGTCACGCGCACACCGGCCAGCGGCTTGCCCGCCGCATACTTGTTCCGGATCGACACCAGCCCCGGCATCTCATGCTCGGCAATCGTGATTTCCTTCCGTCCCCAGTCCGCCAGGGACAGGTCCGCAACCTTGTACGCCAATTCCGTTTCCACTGCCAATGTCGCCATGCCACTCTCCTTATAAAGACTCTAGTTGAACCAACGCGTGAAGGGCACAATCTCTGCCGAACACCCTGTCTCTGCGTCAATGTGCGAAGGGCCACGCCTTCAGTCGTGCCGTTAGTTGCCTACAGGGGAGAAAGGGGCTTTAGCCCCGAATCAATCCTTGCCAATTCAAAGATCACATCGTCAAATCGTGATATGTTGATATGTACCAGACCAGCGGGCCCCGAGTCAATCGAAAACCATGTCGAATCTTGTGAAAATCCTCCGAGTCGTCGCCGACCCCAACCGCCTTCGCATCCTGCTCCTCCTGCGCGGCGAGGAGCTTTCCGTCGCCGAATTGCAGGAAATCCTCACCATGGGCCAGAGCACCATCTCCACCCATCTCTCTCAATTGAAACAGGCTGGCCTCGTCGAAGACCGCCGCACCGGCAAAAACAGCCTCTACCGCCTCAGCCCCGCGGACCAAAGCCCGTTGCACCAGATCCTCGTCCGCGCCGCCCACGAACTCCCCGAAGCCCCGGTCGATCAGGCCGCCATGCGCCGCGTCGTCAAAAAACGCCAGGACAAGATGCGCATCTTTTTTGACTCCGTCGCCGGCCGCCTCGGCAAGGATTACGTCCCCGGCAAATCTTGGAAGAGCATGGCCGAAGCGCTCCTCTGCCTCATGCCGCCCTTGGTCATCGCCGACCTCGGCGCCGGCGAGGGGAGCTCCGCTCTTCTGCTCTCTCAAAGAGCCGAGCGCGTGATAGCAGTCGACACCTCCGCCAAAATGCTCGAGGTCGCCCGCGAACAGGCCCTGCGCCGCGGCATCACCAACGTCGAATATCGTCTCGGCGACATGGAAGAGGTTCCCATCGAATCCGGCTCAGTCGATCTCGTCTTCTTCTCGCAGTCGCTCCATCACGCCCTCCATCCCGAGCGCGCCCTCAGCGAAGCCAACCGCATCCTCGTCCCCGGCGGCCGCATCCTCATCCTCGATCTCGTCAAGCACCGCTTCGAAGAAGCTCGCGAGCTTTACGCCGACGAGTGGCTCGGCTTCAGCGAAACCGAAATCGAATCCATGCTCGAAAAATCCGGCTTTTCCAATTTGCAAATCTCCGTAGTCCACAAAGAGGCAGAAACCCCGCAGTTCCAAACCCTCCTCGCCGTCGCAGACAAAGCAAGCTAGATCCTCGCCAGGCGATTCAGCCATTTGATATCTATAAGGATCGAATTTGGGCAACCTTCAAATAGGTGACCACTATCCCGGAACTCTCCTCTCAACAGCCGCGGCCATCCTGAGCATCTTGACCCACCTTCAGCGAGTTACGCCGGAAATGAAGATTCAGGGCCGTAAAAAACGCCCCGGAGGGGCCGAAGGATAATAGCCCAGGACAAGCGAAGCGCAGTCCTGGGTAGGAGCCCAAAATCAGCCTCGCGCCCTGGAGGGGCGCGGTGAAATGGGCTGGTTCATCCGAACCGCAAGCGAAGGATCGGCGGTTGCTCTTGAGAGTCCAATGCAGCGATACTTCCGACCTGGCGACGATACGCTCATGATCCAGAATCTCGGCAATCCGCGCCCACGAGTTGAGCGACCCTTCGCTATACTGAGTGCGCTTCCGATTGGAGATGGCGATGGCTGCTGGGCGGACCGTGCCGCGTGTACTCTTGGCCACAACGATTGCTATCACCTGCTCTTCATTCCTGCCTTGCACTCAAGCGCAGCAGTGCCACACTGCCCACGACCCGCAAGCGCTCAAGGCCCTGCAACAGAGAGCTGCCGCCGGAGATGCAGACTCACAATGCGGTCTCGGCAAACAATACGAATTTGCACTCGGAGTTCCCGAGGACGAAAAGCAGGCCGCGTTCTGGCTACAGAAATCGGCTGAACAGGGCAATATCGTCGCGCAGGTTGAACTCGGCGTAGTTTTTGACAAAATACAGGATTACGCGCAGGCATTGATCTGGTACCGACGCGCTGCAGAACGGTGGCACGCGCGGGCGGAGTACAACCTGGCCCTCGCCTATCAGAACGGCGAAGCAGTACCCAAAGATTTGGAGCAAGCCATTGACTGGTATCGCAAGGCAGCCGACCAGGGCGATGTTCTCGCTCTGATGAATCTGGGGGCAATGTACGAGAATGGCGTCGGCGTTTCAGCGGACTACCTCAAGGCCGCAGATTTGTATCGCAAGGCTGCTGAAGAAGGGTTCGCCGAGGGGGAATACGGCTTGGGATTTCTCTATCTCACCGGCAAGGGTATGCCGAATGATGAGGTGCAGGCCGCCACATGGATGCGGAAGGCTGCCTAGCAGGGCGAGACAAAGGCGCAATTCAATCTTGGCGCCTGCTACATCAATGGCGAGGGAGTGGGCCGGGACTTGAACGAAGGGTACTTCTGGATATTCCTCGCGAACTCCCGCACCTTGGATAGCTCATTGAAAGAAGAAGCGAAGAACTCGCTTGAGCAGCTCACCGCGGCCATGAAGAAAAACGAGATCAGAAGTGCACAAAAGCGCGCACAAGCATGGCTAAGCGAGCATCCCCCTTTGAAGCTCGAGCACGAACTCCTCCAGGATGGCAAACCTAACCCGTAAAGATGCTGCAAAGGCGCTTAGAGATCAGGTACGGCGGTCGGTCCCGATGCCGATGCACATGCCTTTTCCCGATACGCCTGTATCACCGCCCATCCGGAAGGAACCCTGAAAGAATGCGAACGGGCCAACTCACGAATCGACCCCCCGGGGACCAAAGAAATCGCCCTCGCCCTCTCGAAGGATTTCGCTTCCTAGACCCGCCATCGCATTCTCCAGCGGGCTTCCTGTTCCCTATTCCCTGTTCCCTGCTTGTCAGTGCTTCACCCACCCATACATCCCCGCCCCAAAGCTGCGCCGATCCAGCCGCGGCAACGCCCGAGCCACCTT
>JBEKVS010000201.1:0-10830 GCA_049513795.1 Occallatibacter sp.
CGAAAGTTCCTTGCTCATTACGGTGTTCTGAGTTTTCTGGGACAAACATCGGCGCAAACTCAGCGAGCCGGCCAAAGTTGGCCGGCTCGTTGAGTTTGTATGCAGACGCCTTTAGAAAATAATCTTCAGGGCGAGCTGCGTGTTGTAGGGTTCGCCGGAGCCGATGCCGGGCGCGCCATAGGAGACGCCGATGGTCGAGGTGCTCCAGCCAAACGCGCCGCCATAGCCAAGGTTGTTGAGCGGCTGCGCCAGGTTGGTGCGGTTAAGGACGTTAAACATCTCGACGCGGAATTGCGCGCGGACACGTTCCTTGTAGATGGGCAGGTTCTTGATCAGCGACAGATCCACGTCTCCAAAACCCGGCCCGGTAACCTGGTTGCGGCCCAGATTGCCGTAGCTGCCACTCGTCGGCACGGCAAAGCTGTTGGGATTGAGGTACTGCGCGTAGGCGTGTGACTGCACCGACTCATTGCCAGTGAGGGCCGGACCGGTGAGGCTGGCGCGATCCTCGCCTTCGGCCGTACCGCTGTTGTCCTGGCCGGTGAGGACATTGACCGGTTGCCCGTCCTGGAACTTGAGAATGCTGTTAAGCTCCCAACCCTGCGTCAGGACCTTCGGTCCTTCTGGAAGAGTGGGAATGGCGTAGTTGAGATAGGCGGCAAAGTGGTTGCGGATGTCGTTATTGGCGTTGCCCCAGTCGCCTGACAGGTTGAGCGAGTTCTGCGGGATGGTGTTGAAGACGCTGGAGTCGTCAAGATTGTGGCTCCAGGCGTAGGCGAACTGGCCGGTAAACCCGTGCCACAAACTGCTGCGCAGAGTTGCCTGCAGCGCGTTGTAGCTGGACGAAGCGGCGGAGTTGATCTGGTTGATGATCCCGAAGTTCGGGAACTTGCTGAAGTAGGGCCGCGTGGACTGCTGATAGCTGAACGTGGAACCGTTCGGGCCAACAACGGTCGCGGAGTTCTGGTCGGCTCCAAGTGCATTTTGGTTGATGTCCTGCAGGACCAGGTTGTGGCGGCTGGTCGAGCCGGTGTAGCCAATGGTGAACAGCCATGCCTTGCCCAGGCTCTGCTCGATGTTCAAACCGTAAAGTTCGGCGTAGGGCGTCTTGAAGTTGCGGCTGACCGAGTAAATCGAGACCACGTTGCTGCCCGTGGGCTGACCCTGGGCGGGAGTGAAGATCGGGGTCGCCTGATCGAGCGTCCAGATGGGCGTCGCAGTCGGCGTGTTCAGCACGATGGACTCATTGGGCTGGCTGCCGGCTGGGTTGTTGTTGGCCCCGCCTGCGCCTTGGTTGGGGATGCCGATATTGCCAAAATAGGCTTGGCCGGCGGGCTGGTCATAATAGAAGCCGAAGTTGGCGCGGACCACCGTGCCGGGCAGCGCCTGATACGAGAGACCGACGCGCGGCGAGAGGTCGACCTTGTTGCTCTGGTAGATGTAGTCCGGTGTGCCTGTGCCCCCGCCGGCTACCACCAGGCCAGTGGTGCTGGTGGGGTCGAAGATGGAGAGGTTCGGATCGTTGGTGAAGTAGGGCTGCTGGTAATCGTAACGCAGGCCGAGGTTGACGTTCAGCTTCGGAGTGAGCTGCCACGAGTCCTCCGCAAACGCCGATCCGGTATGGGTGTAAATGAAGCGCTCCTGGGTGCCGAGCGTGATGGTGGATGTATAGGCATAGCCGGCAAGAAAATCGGCCAGGTTCAGGATGTTGGTGTCACTGACGGCGGGATCGCCCGCCCAAGGCCCGAGTTGGCTTGGACCGGTGCCGAAGTTAAATGCGCCGCGTGCGCCCCAGTTGTAGTAGAGGTCGATGTAGGCGCGGCGATACTCAGCCCCAAACCGGAACTGGTGCTTGCCCACGGTCCAGGAAAGCGTGTCCGCAATCTGGCCGGCGATGTCGTTGCGGCCCGAAGTCGGCGTCACGCCGATGGAGTCGAACCCGTTGATAGCGATCTGCGGAGCGCCGGACAAAGTGGCGCCGGTGTTCAGGCCGGCCAACGTCAGGGGATTCTGGCTGTGCACCTCGTCGGCAAAGTCCTGCATGAAGTAGTTGACGCCTGCCGCAAGCTGGTTGGTCAGGTTGGGGCGGAGACTGTAATTCCACACCGCGTTGTAGTTCTGAATGTGCGATGGAACGGTCTGGAAATACTCCGGCAGGTAAGAGCAGACAAAGATGCAGCTCGGTGCATCGGCATAGCCCTGGCCGAAGTACCAGATAGCGGAGAGATGGCTGCGATCGCTGAAGTTGTGGTCGAGGTGAATGACGGCGTTGTGGCTGTAGCCGCTTTGCGGCGCGGAGCTCGAATAATTGCTCGGATTAGCCGGAAGATTGGCGATGGAGGTCGGATCCCACAGCGTGCTGAGGATGTTTTGTGAGACCTGGCTGGGCTGGACACCGAATTTGTTCAGCTCCGCGAGCGCCAGCGCCTGGTAGGCCGGCGAGGGCTCGGTGACGGTATTGGCTTCGCCGATGACGAACTTCTGCTCCTCGTAGGTGAGGAAGAAGAAAGTGTGGTCTTTCCAGATGGGCCCGCCGAGCGTAGCGCCGTAGTTCTGGTTGCGCAGCGGCTGCTCCGGCGATCCGGGGGCAACAAAGGGCGAGACCACGGCCAGCGCTTCGTTGCGGTTGTAGTAGTAAGCGTCGCCGTGGAACTGATTGCTGCCTGATTTGGTGGTGACGTTCAGATTGCCGCCCGGGCTGCGGCCCGATTCGCTGTTGCCCGTGGTCTGCAGTGAGTACTCGTCGAGAGCCTCAACGGGATAGACGACACCGGCGATGCCGCTGATGCCGCCCTGGTTGACCGCGTCCACGTTCAGGTACAGATCGTTGTTGTCCGTGCCGTTGATGGTGTAATTGATCTGATTGCTACGCGTGCCGTTCACTGAGCCTTGGTTGTTATAGCCGGAAAAGGACACCGAGCTGCCAAGAAGCTGCGTAAAGTCGCGGCCATTCAGCGGCACATCCTGCAGCGCCTCGGAATCGATAACCGTAGTCTGCGTCACGGTGGTGGTATCAAGCGAAAGAGCATCGGCGGAAACTTCGATTGTGGCGGCTTGTTGGGCCAAAGCCAGCTTCACCGGCAGCGTATAAATTTTGCCCGCCTGAACCTGCACGCCTGTGACCTCGGTGGTCTGGAAACCGCTGGCCCCCACCTTGATGGTGTAGGTGCTCAGGGGGAGATCGTTGAACGAGAACTCGCCGGCGCCGGAAGAAACCGTATCGCGGACGGCCGCTGTGGACACGTCGGTAGCCGTCACCTTGGCGCCGGGAATAGCCGCGCCCGAAGGATCGGTGATGGTGCCGTTAATGCTGCCGCGGAATGTCTGCGATCTCATCATGCCGGGAAGAAGCAGAGCTCCGGCGATAAAGAGAAAAATAGAAAGGAACGACCATTTTCGTTGCATGAAGCCTCCAAAAGGGTTTCGAGCCGGCTTGCTAAGCCGATGAGTGATAGAAGTCATTTTCTGGGGTGCGGTGATAAGACGGCCTCAGCGTACGGGCGCGCACCGCAAGAGATGCGATCAATAGGAAGCGGGCCAGTTTTTACTGGTCTGGAGAAGAGTGGATGATGTTCAAGCTGGAATTGCGTCGTGCAGCCGCTGAACAAAATCGTTGCTATCCCGCCAAGATTTCGTCCTGGAACCGACAACAAGCTGCTTGGTGTAACTGGCAAGTCTCGACTAGCATTAAGCCTTAGTCTATGTTCCCGGGTTTGTATCTGTCAATATGCCGGCTGCTCTGGTCGCTTACTCAGTCTGACTCTTCCATTATCAACTAACCGCCTACAACGCCTGGCGAACTACATTGGCTCGCCCTGGACCTGGGCCTGGACACAAAGCAGACATGACAGCTTCATCTCGCAGTCTCGCTGAGTTGTGACCGCGGCGTTGTGCGGAAGAATTCTGAGCCGCGTTTCTTGAAGCGTCTTTCTAAATCCACGGAACTGGCGGACTTGGTTCGTTTAAGATAAGTACGAATCCGCGGAATAAGGGTTGCTCATGCGTTTTCTGCTTCTTATTGCGTTCGTCTTCTCGGCCTCCACCTCACTTGCACAAGCTGATCTCTGGAACCATGTCAGCCCGCAAGACGGACCGCAACAACTTCAACCTGCCTCCCTCTCGGATGCACAGTTGAAATCCTTTGCTCACCTTCTTCGCCAACAGAAGCCAGAAGAAATTTGGGAATGCGAAGCGGCCGATCTGGACGATTTGATCAAGGGAATGCAGTTCGAGTCGATCCCGATGGCGACCCAGAAGAATGTGGTGCTCGCTGAAGCCCCCGCCGGTTGCGCGCGTGGAGGTCAGGGGGCCAACGGCGCAATGTGGGTCATCCGCTTCGATGGAGACACGCCCGCCCTGCTCGCAACTCCCAAGGAATTCAGCGGCTGGCTCTTCTCTTTGCCACCGTCTTCAAGCCACGGCTATCCGGACATCGTGCTCGGCTGGCATATGGGCGCAGGAGAAGCGGGTCTCAGCTACTTCCGCTTCGACGGCAAGTCTTATCACCGCATCGACACGGCCGAGCTTCAGGCCGACGACCAGGGAAACCAGAAGATCGTGCCCAGCCCGAAGTGAGCACGTCAGTCGGCCATTTCAATCCGCGCGATTCCAATTCATAATCCCAATCGGGAAGGATTTGCGCTCCAGACTGCCCTATGCGAAATGAGACGGGTCAATGCCGACGCGCGGACAAAGATGTTGCCAGATTGGCCCACACCTCTACCTGTTGACATTCAACCCATAGCAGGCGCATCGTATATGTAGAAATGCAACAGGGAGAAGCGATGGGAGAGAGCAAATCGGACGTTCTGCAAGGAACTCTGGACCTGATGATCCTCAAGACGCTTGAAACAATGGGGCCACTCCATGGCTATGGCATTGCCCGGCGAATCGAACAGGTCAGCAACAACACGCTCATCTTGAACCAGGGAACGATCTATCCCGCATTTCTGCGTCTTCTGCAGCGCGGATGGATCAAGGCCGAGTGGGGTATGACCGGAACCAATCGCCGCGCCAAGTTCTATTCCCTCAGCCGGCACGGGCGGAAACAAATCGCCAAGGAGACCGAAGACTGGGAAAGAATGGCTGAAACGATGGCGCGCTTTCTCGCTCCCTCGAGCTAGGAGCCGACAATGGACCTGATTCGCATTCTCGTGAGCCGCTGCGCAGCCCTGTTTCGCAGACAGGAGTTGAATGAAGACATCGAGGAATTCGACCTGCACCGCCCTGGCCATCGAGCAGAACCTTATGAGGCAACGGGACGGATGCATTAAGGCAATCGGCATGGCGATGCAACGGAATGGTATGCTGGCGTTGCTCTTGATCGGCGATTCGCTCATGGCACCCTGAGTCCGCCTTCCCCGATGATGCAAACTCGGCAACTTCTCCCACGTGTCGGTTTTGGATGGGCTGCGCTCCTTGCGAGCGCTTTTCTATCCTTTGCGCCGCCAGGCATTGAAGCACAGCAGCAAGCTGCACAACCGCCTGCGGGCTCGCCGTCTTACGAGCAGGTGATGGACCGGCTCGCGCAACCGTTCCTTGACCAACGACGTTCGGCGATGGAGAAGATTCATACCAAAGAGCAGGCCGAGGCGCGGCAGGCTCACGTGTGCGCGACTCTTTTGAAGCTGCTCGGAGGCCTGCCGGACAACCACGATCCGCTAAACGCGCAAGTGGTAGGCACAGTTGCAGGCGACGGGTTTCGCGTGGACCGGCTGATTTACGACAGCCTGCCCGGCTACCACGTGACCGCCAATCTCTACCTGCCAACCAGCGGCAAGGGCCCATATCCAGCCATCATTTATCACGCCGGCCACGCGCCTTTTGGAAAGGCTGAAGCCTACGGCCTTGGCGCAAATCTAGCCCGCGATGGAATTGCCGTGCTCGCCTACGATCCACTCGGCGCCGGCGAACGGCTGCAGGCTATGAATCCTGCAACGGGCAAATCGTGGGCTGGCCCCGACGAGCACTCGCAGGCCGAGATTCCCATTTCGCTGATCGGCGGTCACGTAGCGCGCTACATGATCTGGGATGCGATGCGCGGCATCGACTATCTCGCCAGCCGTTCCGATATCGATGCCAACAACATCGGATCGTTTGGCTGTTCCGGCGGCGGCACGCTCTCGGCTTATCTCACCGCCCTTGACGACCGCGTCAAGGCCGGCGTAGTGGCGTGTTATCTCACTTCGTATGACGAGTTACTGAAGGGCATCGGGCCGCAGGATGGCGAGCAGGTGATTCCCGATCAAATCAAGGACGGCCTTGATTTTCCCGATTGGATCGAACTGGCCGCGCCGCGCGCCTATGCCATCGTCAGCACTACGGAGGATATGTTTCCGTTTGCGGGAGCGAAGGCCGCGCACGACGAGGCCCAGCGCTTCTACGGCCTCCTTGGCGCAGGCGAAAATCTGCAATGGTTCACCGGACCGGGCACGCACGGCATGATCTTTCCCATGTTCCCCAAGATCGTTGCCTTCTTCAACCACTGGCTGCTGCACAGTGACAATCCCGCCCCTGCGCTTGTGGCGTTTCCGTTCAAACCTCATCCCGAATTGCAGTGCACTTCAACGGGCCAGGTCACGACGGCACTCGAGGGTCGAACCATCTATCAGGTCAATCGGGAGCGCGCCCACAGCATCGTTCCGGCAAAAGCACCAGTTGCTTCGCGCCGTGAACTGGAGCGGTTGCAAAGCCGTTTAAAGAAGGAGATCCCAGCCATAACCGGGATGGGCACGGCGTCCACGGCCATTCCGCAAATTGATGTCGTCGCAAGGGAAGAACGCGCCGGCGTGACGATTGAGACTATCGTTTTTCACAGCCGTTCGGGCATGGACCTGCCGGGTAAACTCGCAATGCCCAAGATCAGCGGCCGCAAGCCTGCTCTGCTGATCACCAGCGAGCGAGCGATGGAGACTCTTACGGGTCCGGGCAGCGACTTCGATCGAGCTGCCCAGGCTGGCAACGTCGTGCTCGCCATGACGCCGCTGCCGTGGCCGCCGAGCAAAGATCAACCTCGCCCTACCATGGGCACCATGCTCCCGTGGACCGCGCGCGCCCTGCTGGTTGGAAAGACATTCGTAGGCATGCGCGCTGAAGACATGATCGCCGCGGTGCAATGGCTCGCGGCTCAGGACTCCGTCGACGCGTCAAACATCAGCGCCTATGCCGACGGCCCGTCGGGAACGGTTCTGCTGCACGCGGCCGCGCTTGAGCCGCGCATCCGGCAAATTACGATTGAAGGTGCGCTCAGCAGCTATGCATCTGTTGTCGAGGCAGATGTTCATCGCAGTGTGGCCGAGTCGGTCGTCCCGCGCGTGCTGCTGCACTACGATCTCGATGACTTGCTCATCGCCATTGCCCCGCGCAAAGTCTTCGTGGTGCATCCCGTCAATGGGGCTGGAGATGCACTGACAGAAGCTGAGTTTCGCGAACAACTGGTTCGCGTCTTTCGCGCCGATCAATCTCTTGGCCTGACCGGTCGAATCACTTACTCGGCTGATATCGCCAGCGAACCATCCAGTTCCAAATGATCGGCGCGAACTATCTGGTTGCGCCTCGAAGTAAAACTCGCTTACGCTGCTCCCTCAACTTAATTCGACTCAGCCTTCTTGGCGCTGAAAGTTCCCGACACATTCATGGGGTCAACATCGACGGTTCCGCTTAACAGACCCTCCGGTGACATCGCCCCCGTGTAGGTCAGAGTAAGGGCATCGCCGTTGTACTCGCCTCCATGCTTGAAGATGACTTTTCCGCCGTCGATGGTTCCAGTTACGGCGTACGTCTTTTCAGGAGTCGTGCATGAGCCCGTCACGGCGCTCTGTTGAACCGTCAGGGCGCAGTCTTCCTTGAGAGGATAGCCCTGGATATCGCCGCTGATGGCCCACGCTCCGGTGGTGAGCACGCCTGAGCCGGCAGACACGATGGCCGCATGCATGGGCGCGGGCGGCTTGTCGGCAAGAGCAGCAATCAGGTCAAGCCGGGCCCTCCACGGATCGGGCATCGCCACCGGGCCTTGGGCAATGGTGAAGTTCATCAACGTGTCAGTCTTGGCATCGTAGGACGGCCACGCCGGCAGACCTTCACCGGAGGGATTGCCCGTCTTGCCGAAGTTCACCCAGTAGGCATTTGCCTTCTGCGCCAGCGCTTCGTCTTGCGGCGTGAGCTTGTCTTTATAAGCCGCCTTGACGGTGTCGAAGACATACGGAATCTCCGTCGCGTGCGGTGCCCCCGGCACCTTGTCGCGGATGGATTCCGCCACATAAGAGAACCGGTATTCAAATGCCGGCAGGCCCTGCGCCGCGACCGTCTGCGCAACAAAGCGCGACGGCTCGACCATCATCTGGTCGGCCGCAATGCGAATGCCCACCACCATCGCATTCTCCGAGTGATCCGGATTAAAGGCGGCTTTGGCTTTGTCGGCATCGGAACCGAAGGGCGCAAAGACTTCATCGAGCGTGCGGCCGCGGGGAAATCCGATGTCGGCACTGTTGGCGCCGATCATCACCGGAACCTTCGCCCATCGGCCCGCCAGCAGCGCGGACTGCGGGCTCTCCTTGACGATCATCCCATCGACGATGGGCCCCGGATAAGTTGCTGCCGCTTGCCCCATGGTGGCCATATTCAACCCGGCAACCACCTTGTCTGCGGGCAGCTTGCGCAGGTCGGCCAGCGCTTCGGGCCCGCTTCCCGAAACGCCTACGCTCTCCGCAAATTTGAGACCGATGGCTTCAGCCGATGGATTGCCCTGTGGTGAAGTCTTGCTCAAAAACCGCGGACCGAGCAGCAGGTCGCGTCCGCCGCCCGATTCCACAATTGCTCTTTGGAAAAGCCCCTGCGAAAGCGGCGAAGTCAACAGTGTGAGAACCGATCCCCCGCCCGCGGATTCGCCCAGAACAGTTACCGTGCCGGGATCGCCGCCAAATGCGGCGATGTTCCGCTGCACCCACTTCAGCGCGGCTATCTGATCCATGTATCCATAGTTGCCGTGCGGCTCCTCGGGATGCTCCGCGGTGAGAGCCGGGAAGCCGAAGAAGCCAAACCGACCCACACGATAATTGAAGCTGACAAAGATCACCCCGTGCTCAGCGAAGTGCGTTCCATCGTAGACCTGCGGCGAACTTCCGCCATTGACAAAACCGCCTCCATAAATCCACACCATCACCGGCAGTTTTGTATTGCCATGCTTGGCAGGCGCCCACACATTGGCGTAGAGACAATCTTCGCTGAGCCCGCCCGCTCCTACCGGGGCCGCGTCGGATGGAAAAGGAAGCTGCAGGCAGTCCGGGGAGTAGTCCGTCGCCGGGCGCACACCCGCCCATGGCTTGACAGGCTGCGGCATTCGCCAGCGAAGGTCGCCTACCGGAGGCGCCGCGAATGGCACTCCCTTGAAGGCCACCACGCCGTTCTCTACAGCCCCCTTTAACTTTCCTGACTCCATCGTCACGAGCGTGTTGTCCGACGCCGCCCAAACCGGCAAAGTCATCGCAACCGCGCCTAGAAACAGCGCTGCAATCTTGCTTACTTTTCTGCGGATGTCCATAGGTCTCCTGTCATGACGGTCGTCGAAGACCAAGACCATCACGATTGCGTCATTCTATTGCACAAACAGAACAGATCATCTTACAGGTGCTGGGTGCGTTCAGCGAATCTGGCGTGGGATTTGCTTTGATTTGGCGATCGCATCGGCCCCGCCTCACAACCCAGCCAATGTCCTGCGTTTTATGAAACACACTATATTCGCAAACGCCAATTCACACCCCGGCGGAAAGGATCGATTCCCGTTCTTCGCACTCCGCTTCCGTCTGTTCAAATAACCACCCCCACCATGACTCCCTGATTCGGTCGTCCCAGATAAGTGCGCCATGCGGTTTCAGGTCGGAAGACGAAGTGTCCACCACAACGTTCACGGCAGACCTGTCAGTTGCCCACTCGCCTGACAGCTTGGCATTGGAGCCCGCCCACTGCGTCCAGTCTCTTCGTGCACTTATATTCACAAACCTGCCTATGTTATTGATCCGGCCACTGTAAACCTTCCCCACAAGGGTTGGTTTGTTGAGTGTAACCAGCAGATCGATCCTATAAGCCACGCCTAACTGAGTTGCAGCAAGAACTACGTTTCCACCATGGCTGTGAGCTAGAATGTTCAGCTTGTCGCCGGCGCCAAAGCGGTGGCTCGCAATCATGTCCCGCAGCATTTGTGCCCCTTCGAGACGATAGCGATCTCCGTTGCGGCCAGACCAGGCCAGGAGTTTTGTAGAGTGAAACCCGGAGTCTTGACCCAGCGTGCCTTCGCCGTAACTGAACAGAGGATTCTCACGTCCCCATCCCCCGCTTCCCTGCCAGTTGGTTCCGGGGACGAGAATGGTCAGCGAACTGGTCTTGCGCGTTTCATCCATGTAGCGTTGGAGATTCCACAAGGTGCATCTTTATTCCGTTGTATAGCGGATCTCGAGTTTGCGCACTCGATAGCACGAATAAGACAACACGACCAGGATCAGCAACAGCAGGCCCAGCATTGCCGACCAGCCTGATACTGCCTCAGTTTGAACCGTCAAAAGCGCAAAGATACCTTCAGCACCCACTGTGACAGGCATGAGGTGACGAAGATAGGATGCGACACTAAGCCTCTGCAACAGAGATGGAAGGACCGGGTTGATTGCCTCCCAACCTAGCAGAAGCATCGCCGGCGGCGTCGGGTTTTTGAACATCATGCTGAGCAGAAGAAAGACCGCGCCGTAGCCGAGACAGGCGAGCACAATGATGGCAAGATACGCCTCCAGTTGACCCATGCCTGGCCCGTTGAAAACATAGTCGCTCCCCGCCGCTCCGAAG
>JBEKVS010000202.1:0-10784 GCA_049513795.1 Occallatibacter sp.
ATGTATATATCTGCGCCCGCCGGGACCGATTGCGTCAGATCGGCGACAATCAGTTCGCATCGGGAGGAAGGATCTTCGACCGCGAAGCGAGCGCGCGCCGCATCCACGCTGGGTTCGAGATCCACAAGCATGCCTCGCAAATGCGGGTTGAGCCCGAGTATTGCAAGAATGAGCGAACCGCCGCCGCCGCCGAGGTCCGCAACCACCTTCGCGCGGGAAAAATCCCATGCCTCGGCGATAGGCGCGTAATCTTCTGCCGGAGCCGTGCCCATCACCGCGCGAAAAATTGAACTGGAGTCGGCATCCTGCGACCACCGCGAAGGTATCCTCGGATCGCGGACCTCGCGGGCCGGCTTACCTGTGCGAACACATTCCGTGAGCAGGGACCAGTCGTCGGCCAGCAGATCGGCCCAGAAGACGACGGCTGGCCAGACGGATTGCGGCACATCTCTCCTCAGAGGTTGGCCAAAGGGCGTCAATCGAAAGTGTTCTGGCGTTGTCTCTTCCGTGACGCCGATGCTGGCCAGAGCGCGAAGCAGGCGGTAGAGCGCATTTGGATCTGCATCACATTTTTCGGCGATGAAGGCAACGCCGCGCACCTCGTCTCCAAGTGCATCGGCCACGCCGAGACGCGCAGCCGCGCAAAGGATGCGGCTGCGGGAATATGCCATTGCCATTTCGACGAGCCCAGCATTCGCGATGACATTGCCGATGCCGCTGTTAGGTTGAGCCATAACACCCCCCAAATTCAATGTACTTATCGCTGACGATGGTTGCCCAGTCATGAATTCAGATTCGTATCCGATAAACGCGGTTCTCGCAACTTGCCAATCGCCGCCCTCATACGGAGATCGCGATATCCGGATCCGCATGCTGGAATTCCCGGAAGTTGCTCAGTCCAACGCCAACGAGGCGAAAAAGCATACGCGGTCCAAGATCGATCCGCTCACGCAATGAAAGTGCAATCATGGTCAGCTCCTCGCATGTCGTTGGAGGAGACGGAGGCGTGAAACTGCGTGTATAGATTTCAAACTCTTTTGTCTTCAGTTTGAGCACGACGGTTCGCGCGGTGCGGGCCTCCCGACGCGATGCCGACCAGACCTTCTCGGCAAGCCGACGAATCAATTCTTCGGTTTCAGTCAGCGGAATGTCTCGCTCGAAGGTATCTTCGGCGGAGATGGATTTGGTTGGCCGATCCGGCGTGACCGGATTGTTGTCGATGCCGCGAGCGAGCTCGTAGAGGCGGACACCAAAGCGTCCAAGGAGCGTTTCGAGTTTCGTCAATTCGAACGCCCGTAGATCTCCAACTGTCTGAATTCCAATTTGCTTCAGGCGAGCCTCGGTGACTTTGCCGACACCAGGAATGCGGGCAATTGGGAGCGGCGGAAGGAATGCATCGATATCCTTGGGTTGAATGACGAACAGACCGTCAGGTTTGCGCCAATCGGAGGCGATCTTGGCGAGAAACTTGTTCGGGGCGACGCCCGCGGATGCCGTGAGAGAAAGCTCTTCGCGAATCTGTCGGCGAATGGCTATCGCAACTTTCGTTGCAGTGGGCAGGTTAGTTTTGTTTTGGGTGACGTCGAGGTACGCCTCATCGAGCGATAGAGGTTCAATCAGATCCGTATGGCGCTGAAAGATCTCTCGCACCGCGCGCGAAACCGCCTTGTAGCGAGTAAAGTCGGGTGGAACGAAGATAGCCTGCGGGCAAAGCCGCTCTGCAGTCACAGCCGGCATCGCAGAGCGGACACCAAATTTTCTCGCTTCATACGAGGCCGCGCATACCACGGAACGTTTGCCTTTCCAGGCCACAACAACAGGCTTTCCGCGAAGTGACGGATCATCACGCTGCTCGACGGAAGCATAGAATGCGTCCATGTCCACGTGGACGATCTTGCGCTGGGTTGCAACAGACTCAAGCAAGTCGCCGTTCATGCGGATGATTATAAGCGAACATAGAGCGAAAATGCATGAATTTCGGCGGAGAATTGACTTCTCCTCTGCTCCCGGGGGCAGGATAACCTCTTAACGTTCTGACTTGCTGGCAAAGGCGACATCCATATGAAGATCACCGAAGTGCGCACGCGCGTCGTTCAGTGGGAGGGCAAGACTACGCCCCTGCCTCCACACTTCTGCACCAACCCGATGGACCTGGTGATGTTTCGCGAAGCATCCATGGGCAACTTTGCATTCCATGGATGGGTGCTGGTGGAGATCTTTACCGATGCCGGCCTGGTGGGCCTGGGCAACGCGGCGCTTTCACCGCTGGTGACGAAAACCTGCATTGACACCTACCTGAAGCCACTGCTGCTCGGTGCAGACCCGTGGGACATCGAATATCTTTGGCAGCAGATGTATCGGAGGACGATCGCGTTCGGGCGCAAAGGCATTGGGATGATTGCCATCAGCGCGGTCGATATTGCGCTGTGGGACCTGCTGGGAAAATCTGCACAACAGCCCGTTTACCGGCTTCTGGGCGGACGCACTAAAAAGCGCATTCCGGTGTATGCAAGCCGCCTCTACAGCATGCCGCTCGATGAATTGCGCGCAGAGGCGCAACGTTACAAGGAACAAGGGTACAAAGCCATGAAGCTGCGTTTCGGCTGGGGTCCGGTGGATGGCGCGGAAGGGATGCAGAACAATATCGCGCTGGTGCGCACGGTTCGCGAGGTGTTAGGCGATGGCATTGATCTAATGGCGGACGCGTACATGGGCTGGACCCTCGACTACGCCAAACGCATGCTGCCGCTGCTCGAGCCGTTCAATCTACGCTGGCTGGAAGAACCTGTTATTCCGGATGACACGCGCGGCTACAAGGAACTGAAAGCATGCGGCCGCGTGCCAATCGCAGGTGGAGAGCATGAGTTCACCGTCTTTGGATTTCGCGATCTGCTGGAGGCTAATGCGCTCGACTATATTCAGTTTGATACCAACCGCGTGGGCGGCATAAGTCAGGCGCGTAAAATTGCCGCACTGGCCGAGGCCTATCAGGTTCCCGTCATTCCACACGCGGGACAAATGCATAACTACCACGTTGTTATGGCTAGCTTGAATTCACCCATGGCGGAGTTCTTTCCCAAGGTCGATGTGGAAGTGGGCAACGAGCTATTCTGGTATATCTTCGACGGCGAGCCGGTTCCGGTGGATGGGTCCATCGATCTCGACGATGGAGTCCCAGGTTTGGGCCTGACGGTCAACGAAGAGTCATTGAAGCGCTTCAATATTATTGAGTAGGAAAGAGCGTCGTCCGTGATTCATCTGGTCCAGAATTGATAGCGGCGGGTTGCGGTACGTTCGTTGGCCTGACGTTCAATGAACAGGAGATCTTGCAGTGAGTGAAAACGTAGCGATTCTTGGATTGGGCACCATGGGTGCGGGCATGGCGGCGAATCTTTTGCGGTCCGGATTCTCACTGACCGTTTATAACCGCAGCGCGGCCAAGGCGCAGGAATTGGTAACAGCGGGTGCTAAGTTGGCGTCAACACCGGCTGAGGCGGTCGACGGCGCATCAATCATCATCAGCATGTTGGCCGACGATCGGGCTTCGCGTGAGGTGTGGTCGGGAAAAGGCGGGGCACTCGAAGGCGTGCGGCATGGGGCCGTTCTGATTGAGTCGAGCACAGTAAGCCCGGCGTGGATTGCGGAACTGGCTGAGTTAGCGGCCCGGCATCAAGTGGAGTTACTGGACGCGCCGGTGACAGGCAGCCGGATTCAGGCCGCGGGAGGCCAACTTATATTTCTGGTTGGAGGCAGTCGCGAAGCTCTCAACACTGCTACACCGGTGCTCAAAGCAATGAGCAAGGAAATTGTTCATCTCGGGCCCGTGGGTAGCGGCGCAAAGATGAAGTTGATCAATAATTTCTTGGCTGGAGTGCAGGTGGCATCCCTGGCTGAGGGCCTGGCCTGGATCGAGCGCAGCGGACTCGACCGGGAGAGAGCTCTGTCGGTATTGAAGGCGGGCGCGCCTGGCAGCCCGCTGCTCGGAGTTATCTCGGAACGGATGGTTAACCGCAACTACGATGTGAACTTTCTACTCAGGCTGATGATGAAGGACCTCATGTATGCGCAGAGTGAAGCTGCAAACTGCAGCATCGATTTGAAGACGGCAGAAGCGGCGCAAAGCCTTTTTGAGGTTGCGGTATCAAAGGGATTTGGCGATGCGGATATGGCGTCGGTCATTGAGCCGCTGCGCGCGAGTTGAGAATCGCGGTTTGACCCTTTCGTTGGTCCAGTGGAGGCCGGAGCTCAGACGTGAATGCATGCCGAATCTCTCGCCCGTCAAGGGCAGGAGTTTCGGCATGCTTGGCGTTCGAACGTGGATCAACTACGTTGTTTAGTAATCCAGATCGAAAGCGAACGTAATGGTGTTGGTTTTGTATCCATCGCCGGCCCAGTATGCTTTGAATTCGTCCTTCGTTGCGTACTGGTCATGCGTCCAGGTGTAATAAATGGCGCGGGATTCGAATCTGACTCCCGGGCAATCGCCATTTGCCAGTTTGCCGTAGGTATAGCCTTCCGATGCCACGCCATACTTCGGCGCAGAGGTCAGGTACCAGCCGCCTGGCGTGATTTCCTCGCATTTGTCGTTGTAGAGCACCAGGTTGGTCAACTCGTACCTCACGCCGGGGCGCACTTTTTCGTAGACGAGGGTAAGGTTCGAATGGACGCCTGAGACGTCCGAATCGACGTGTGAAACGCCCTCTTCGGCAGACTGGGCATCAGGCACGATGGTCCCATAATGGATGTTCTGATGGCTCGGGGTGGAATCAGCAGTTGCCTTGGAACTTGCGCCGTATGCCGGGGCTGCGACGAAGCCTGCTGCGCAAAGCGCCACGGCGAGGATCAGGCTGGTTTGGTATTTGCGGGCGCGCGCGATCCCGGAAGCCGTCGAAGGCAGGAAGCGCAGGTTGAGATAAGACCTCATCGAGTTCATTGTGACTCCTCCATTTCAATCCCATGATTTAGGGTTTGGCGTTTTGCAGGCTGACCTTGTTTTCAGCCTTCACCGGATAACGCGATGTATCTCGGAAAACGGGGTCATGGTCTTCGAAATAGAGTGAATCGGCCGCACCAGGTGCGGTCCTGCTCCATGCGGTCCGAACGAGTCTGACGGCTAATTCACAGCGGGGGCGCCTCATGTGCAGGGGCCAACGGGAGCTCGATCCGCGTCGCGCTGCTAGGTCAAAAAGCATAGATGATATAGTTCTCTCCGACGGAGAAACCGCCCAGGCTGATCGCGTGAGACTATAGGTGGATATCGACGAATGACGGACGGCCGAGGCAAGGGGGCAGATTTGGACTTCGCAATTGTGCGGAAGGTGTTCACGCGCGGAGCATCGGCATTGATCTTGTTTGTGTTGGCATGTGGGCCGGCACAGGTAGCCCACAGCGCGAACCCGCCGGGGATAACCATGTTGCACGCGACCATTACGGTCAGCGGAGGCGTGTCCTTCACCGCATCATTTGACCATGGCATGCGCGTCCCCACGTGTGCCGATGTCGCGAAGAGCGGAACCATCCCACCTGACACCCCGCGCGGTTCGATATTCGAGATACCGGTGCCCAATACCAATCGCACTGGCAATGCATCGTCGGTGGGCGGCGGCCACACATACGCGACCGATGCTTTTGCGTGGCCTTATCACGGCCCAGGTTCCTACACGGGCAAAAGCTTGCATGGAACATCGTTGTCGGCGGATCCCCCGTCTGGGAGCACGGAACTTCATATCTTCGGGTATCCAACTGACGTGGGGACGCTAATCGTTAACCCCGACGGCTCGGGCTCGTTCCAGTTTGTCGGATTGCAGGATGCCGCCAAAGTCACGATCTCAGGTAAGATCACTTGGACTTGCTCGTAGGAGGCAGATTTGGACCTCGCGAATGTACGGAAGATATTGACAGGTGGAGCATCGAAGGTGGCCGTGGTCTTGCTCGTGCTGGCAACATTACCCGCCCAGGAACAGCCCATCTTTGGCCAGCCAAAGATGGTAGTCTTGCACGCGATGGTCATGATTACCGGAGGCGTGACTTTCTCCGGATCATATGACCAGCGCCTGGTAGCCGCCTCGTGTGCCGACCTCGCGAAGGGCGGAACAAACCCGCCGAACGGCATTAACAAGGCGTCGTTCCAAGTGCCGATCCCACCGCCGAAAGCCGGCGGGAGTTATGGGTCGGTTAGTGGCGGCCACACCTTCTCGACCGATGTTGCGGCCTATCCTTACCACGGCCCAGGCACATACACGGGCTCTGACTTGTCCGCGACACAGATGGATGCGGACACGCCGCCGGATTCGCAGGATACTCATATCTTCGCTTTCCCAACCGGCATAGGAACGATGACCGTTAAGCCCGATGCTTCGGGCTCGTTCCAGTTCAATGGCTTGGAGGATCCTGGCAGCGTCAAGATTTCTGGTTCGGTGGTCTGGACCTGCTCGTAGCCGAGACCGAAGCGCGCCAAGTGTTCCCAGATAACCGGCTCCATCGCCAAGCGCGTTCTGACGAAGAAAATTCCGGATCAGATGGGCTCTAATCGTTCAACCCCTTGCCATCGAGAATTTGCTGCATGCACTTTTCAACCCTTGACTCACGCGTCTTGGATTGCTTGGGCGCGGAAATATGAAACATATAGGCTCTTTGCCGTCCTGGCGTCAGAGCTTCAAACGCAGCCTTCAAGGCCGGTATCTCATCTAGCTTCTTTCGCAGTTCTTCCGGAAGGGTGTAATCAGAGTGCTTCTTCAATTCCACTTTCAAACCAGCTTTTTCCACTTCAATGGCTTCATGAATATAGGTTTTCAAGATGCGTTCCATGGCAATAATCTCGCGAAGACTGGTGAACCGGATCTGTCGCCCCGCTTGCGTTTTCCCGGGTGCGACCAGAATGCCCTGCGTATCATTCAACAGCGCGCCTTTGAAAAACAAGAGCGTGCAATAATCCTTGAATCCACCTATTAATACAATGTTCTTCCCTTGAAATGTGTAACAAGGTTCACCCCACTTCAATTCTTCGGTCAGAGGGCAGTCAAGAAGGATTGTTCTTAATTTCTCCGATTCCTGCTGCCACCTTTTGACTTTCCGTAAGAAAATATCAACCTTTGGATTCATCCTGAATCTCCTTCTTCATCGTCGGCCACGCAGCGATGCTATCGTCCCCTGAGTGAGATTGCCAAGTAAAAATCCCCCGCATTTATCGCTTCAAATGCCGGTTCAGAGAGTCGCAGACAGATTCGCCGGACGGCCGGGTAGGCTGCGCGGTAACAGGCAGATTTCAGTAAGTGAGGGAGTGGAGTAGGAGTTCAAAGCATGTTGCGAAAGAGGGCCGTTCATTGGCGGCTATTCCGCTCGCAGGGCCTCAACGGGATTGACCGACGCGGCTTGTCGCGCAGGGAAGTAACTCGCCAGCAATGCGGACAGGCCGAGCACCACTGAAACCGCGGCCAGCGTGGGCGCGTCCCAGGCTTGCGTCGCAAAGAGTAGCGAACGCATCAGGGTAGCTGCGGCAACGGAGCACACCAGGCCGGCGAGAATGCCTACCGCGGTCAACCAACCTGCTTCCTTCAAAATGAGTCGATAGACCGAATTGCGCTGCGCCCCGAGAGCCATGCGCACGCCTATCTCGCGCGTTCTCTGGCTTACCGAATACGCAATCACTCCATAAAGCCCGACCCCGCTCAACAGCAATGCCAACCCCGCGAATCCTCCCACCAGCCATGCTGAAGAGCGGTGGAGATAGGCCGAAGTCGAATCGTCAATTACCTCGCGCATGGTTGTTGCATCGGATGTTGCAATCGCTGGATCGATTTGATGGACGACCGCAGCCAGGGTTGGAAGTATGCTCTTCTCGCTCTGCAGCGTCCTCACCACCAGATTGAACCAACCATACAACCACTGATTGAAGGGAACATAGATCACGGCTTGATTCGGCGAGTCCAGTTGGCCCTCCTTGATATCTTCTACCTCACCGATAATCTCGATTGGCGTCTTCGTGCCTTCATATGCAACGTGCTTGCCGATAGGGTCTTCTCCGGGGAAAAATCGCTTGGCGAATGTCTGGTTGACCACAAACACAAGAGGTTTGTTGCTATCGTCTTCTGCTTCTCGAAAATACCGTCCGCGTAAGAGCTTTGCGCCAACGGCCGCCAGGTAGCCTGCACTGACGAGCCGTTCCGGAATGTTGTTACGCTTTCCATTTGTGGGACGGCCCGGAACCACGAGCGAAACACCACCATCCCATGCGCGCACCGGCCGATTGCTGGAGACGCCCACTGACTGCACGCCAGGCAGGCTGCCGATCCTGCTAATGATCTGGCGCTCCAAAACCATCTCCTTATCGCCCTCCGCATACGATTCCGGCACTTCCACCTGCAGTGTGGCCAGATGATCGGATCGCATGCCCAGGTTGGTATGCAGCAGCAGATAGAAACTTTTGACCAGCAAGCCTGCACAAACAAGTAAGACCACGGCGGTGGCCATTTCCATCACAATGAGTTTTGTGCCCAGCCTTCGCCATGTGTTTCCCGCGGCGCCGCGTCCGCCCTCGCTAAGGTCTCCACGCAGGTCTCCACCTCGGTTTCTACGCCCCATGCGCAAGGCTGGCGGAACCGCAAACACCAATACCGCGAGCAGTGAAACGATCCCCGCAAATGCCAGCTCGTGCGAGTTCAGCCCAACCGTCAGCAGGAAGGGCATTCCGTCCATTCTCCTGCCGGGCACAAGTTTGATCAGGAGCTTCATCGCCGCATATGCGAACCCGAGGCCGAGCGCATTTCCGGTGCAAACAAGAACCAGGGCCTCAATCACGAACTGCCGGAACAGTCGAGCCGGCGTAGCTCCCAGTGCAGCACGCACCGCGGTCTCGCGCTTGCGGCTCTCGCTGCGGACCAGCAGAAGCCCCGAAACGTTGACACAGGCAATCAGCAGCAGCAGAAATACTCCGCTTAGGAGCACCAGGAGAACGGGCCGGATATCTCCCATGACCGCGTCTCTGAGGGTGGTCGCCGTGGCACTGTAGCCATGATTGGAATCGGGGTACTGGCGCTCAAGCTGTCTCGCTTCCGTTTGCAAACCGGCAATTGCAGCTTGCAAAGAAACGCCGTCTTTCAACCGCGCCAGACCAAACATCCCGTGGCAGCCGCGCTGTTTGTCGCAGGCGTTCGGATCGTTCAGAGCGGCCCAGAAATCTGAGTCGCCGATGGGCGCGAAGTGGAAGTCCTCAGGCAGCACGCCAATAATGGTGTACGAAATATTGCTCAGGGCGATGGTTTGCCCCACTACGTTGCGGTTTCCGCCGAAACGCCGCTGCCATGCGCCGTACCTGAGCAGAACCGTATGCGGCGCGCCGGGCGCATCTTCTCCGGGGTAAAAATCGCGCCCCAGAATCGGCGTCACACCCAGCGTGCGAAAGAACCCATCGCTCACACGCACGCCCCGCGCCGGCTCCGTGCCCTGAGGCGTGTCGATGAGATAACTGGTCCAGCCCCAGGCCTGCAGCGAACTGAAAGGGAGATCGCTCTTTCGCCAATCCTGATAGTTTTGATACGAGACATTGCACAAGGGGCACGACGCCACCGTTTCATAAACACTCACCAGCCGCGCCGGGTCGGCATACGGCAGCGGCTTGATCAGCGCCGCATCCACAAATGCGAAGATGGCCACGCTCGCGCCTGTTCCCAGCGCCAGCACCACGATGGCCGTGAAAGCGAACCCTGGGCTCCTGGCCAGTTGCCGAAACGCAAAGCGAATGTCCGCCCAGATGCTGTCCAGCGCCAGAGCGGCGTCCATGCCCGCAACCTTTTCCTTTGTAGCCGTTCGGTTGCCGAACCGAACCAGGGCGTCGCGCCTGGCTTCGTCTGCCGACATGCCTGCGGCTAGGTTGCCTTCAATTCGCATTTCGATGTGCGATCTGAGTTCGGCTTCGATCTCCCGGTCAACCTTCGCGCGCGAGAACAGGTTCGATAGACGACGCACTATTCGCATGGCACTCCCCAATGCTTCCAGCAGGCCGTTCATCGCACCCCTAGACAGCTCGGTGTCTGCAATGCTACCCATAGACGCGTAGGGGTGTCAAGCTGGAAGAAGGATGCCAGCCTGGTCAATGGATGCTGATTGTCTTCGTCTATCACTTTTCCTAGCTAGGTCCTGGGATTCCGGTCAGCCTTGCGTACTCTGCTTTTGCGTCTCGCAAAACCGGAATACTCTGATCCGCATTCCGCCAGCGGTTCAGGAAATCCTCATATGCGGCTTTGGCTTGCGCGGATTTTCCCTGGATCAGGAAAGCGCGTCCGAGCTGGAGATGCGCCAGGGAGCCAAAGGGCGCAATCATCACTACGCCTGGGTGGTCGATGATCTTCTCGAACTCGATTGCCGCCCGCTCTCCGTCCCTTGCTTTGAGGTATGCCAGGCCTCGGATATAAGCCGGAAGCAGCCCTGCCGACGCGCCAGCTTCATACGGAAGCGCCGCTTCGAGCGCCTGAACGGCGCGAGTGGGATCATTCTGCCGAAGAGCGACTGCGCCACGGATCGACGGCAAATAGATGGATTGCGCGATTGTATCGTCGGGAAACTCCTTATCGAGTCGAGTGGAGAGGGGCTGCGCACGATCTACGGCGCCGGCCAGCGCGAGCGCAACCGCTGCCCCGAAGAGCGTGTCTCGATCCTTGGCCAGCGAAAGAGCGCTTTCCGCACTCCGCTTGGCTTGGTCGTCGTTTCCAAATTCAGCCTCACGTTGCGCTTCCTCGATTTCGTATCCTGCGGCCGTCTCCTTTTCGTCGGCCCGCTTTGCCGCTTCG
>JBEKVS010000203.1:0-12277 GCA_049513795.1 Occallatibacter sp.
AGGCCATTCAATTGAGCGCTTGCTCAAGAGAATTGGTGAATGGTCCGCTCTTCGACGCATAGAGCTCCGTCGAAATCACGTCGCAACCGTCAACATATCGACACTTGCCAGTGTCCCGCCGTGGATGGAGGGGGGCCGAGAGTTTCGCTTGCCACCGTAGGCTTGAGGCTTAAGCTCTTTAATCGTTGGGAGATCGAAGCGAATGTACATTCCCCAAGGCGCTGTCTGGTTGGAACGCCAATTGCAGTATCGAGTGGACAGTGGCATTGCAACAACGAAGGGCGGCTGCATGATCCCGACAAGCACATCAAACCAAATGTTGAGGCGATCACTCATGACAGATTTCACACCGACGGTATTCATTGTTGACGATGATGTTTCGGTTCGCGAATCACTTGAACTGCTGGTGCGCTGCGCAGGCTGGCGACCGGAAGCTTTTGCATCAGCCCAGGAATTCCTCGCCCATTCGCGAGCGCATGTTCCAAGTTGTCTCGTACTCGACATTGCTCTTCCGGGGATCAGCGGTCTCGAACTGCAAAAGTGCATGGCTCACGATCGAATTGACATGCCAATAATCTTCCTCACCGGCTCCTATGACGTGCCCATGACAGTCCAGGCTATGAAGGCGGGCGCGCAGGAGTTTTTGACGAAGCCATTTGATGACGAGGTTCTGTTAAACGCCATCGGGCAGGCGATCGAGCGAAGCCGTGCTGCGCTGAGCCGGGAAGCTGAGGCTCGGGAACTGCGAGCGCGTCACTCGACCCTTACCATGCGTGAGCGGCAGGTTTTGTCATTGGTGGTCTCCGGCATGCTAAATAAGCAGGTAGGAGGGGAACTCGGTATCAGCGAGATCACAGTGAAAGCGCATCGCGGCAAGGTCATGCAGAAGATGAAGGCCGACTCTCTCCCTGACCTGGTAAGAATGGCTGCGAGGCTTCGCGTCATCCCCGCTCCAGCGCCCATGCTCCGTCGCCCGGAAGAACTGTTTGTTCCTTTGAAGCGTGGACCTGCAACCGACGCTTCCGAATGGCAGGCAGGGCGTTATATCCAGTAATGGCCTCGATGGTCAAATCTGGCGGACTCCCCGAGAATTGTGATCGGGGAGAAAATCAAAATGACAAAGGGTGCAAGAGTGCATCCCCGAGAAGAAGCGAAGGCAATTGCGGACGCCGGCATGGATCTCGTCGTGGCTTCCGGATTCGAGGCAGGAGGGCATCGCGGTTCCTTCATAGGCAAATCTGAAGCTTCCCTCAAGGCGAGTTAATCCAGCTAGCCTCTAAGCACAACGAACGCTATTGCGCTGTGTAATACAAAGGTATCGGTCGACACCTACGTCTAATAGATTCGCCTCCGTACTTTTGGCCTAATAGCCAAAGTACAGAATGTGCGATCTCAACAAACACCCATCATTGCCTGTTTGAAAAAATTCATCGGGCTCTACGACAAAAGAACAGGAGTGAAGAATGACAGGAAACAAAACCGTCATCGTAACCGGCGGCTCACAGGGAATCGGAGCAGCCATTGTGCAGGCTTTTCTGGGTCGCGGCTATAACGTGGTTGCAACCGCGCGCGCCATATCCAAGGCTGAATTTAAATCGTCACCAAACCTTGCCCTCGTCGATGGTGACATCGGTCAGTTCGCGACGGCCGAGAAGGTCACCCAGACTGCAATCAGCAATTTCGGTTCGATCGACCACCTGGTCAACAATGCGGGCATCTTCGCAACCAAGCCCTTCACAGACTACACGCCCGACGAGTTTCGCCAGTTTGTCTCCACCAACCTCGAGGGATACATCTTCGTCACCCAACTCGCAGTCAAGCAGATGCTCAAGCAGGGCACGGGCGGCAGCGTGGCAGCCATTACAACCGCGCTGGTCGCGAACCCGCAGGCCGGCGTGCCCGTGTCGATTCCCATGGTCACCAAGGGATATGCAAAGCAGCATATCCGCTTCAACGCCGTCGCGCCCGGTATCGTCGATACCCCTTTACACACGAACGATCCCGTCGACTTTCTGAAGACTCTTTCGCCGATGGGCACCATCACAGATTCCAAAGATATCGCGGATGCCGTCGTTTACCTCGCGGAAGCGACTCACATTACCGGGGAGGTGCTGCACGTGGACGACGGTGCGCACGTGGGCCGGTGGTAAGCGCGAACGGTTCTCAAACCGTCAGCGTGGATCAGCGCTTGCAGGAGCTTGGAATTACGCTCCCCGTTGCTCCGACGCCGTTTGGTAACTATGTCGAAACGCTGCAGACGGGCAATCTTCTTTTCCTCACCGGGATGCTCCCCGTTGTAGATCACAAGCCAAAGTACCTGGGCCGGCTGGGAAAAGAGCTCGATGCCGAGCAAGGACGCGATGCTGCCTATACGGCTGGTTTAGGCGCTATCGCCGCGGCCAAAAAGCATTTGGGCTCGCTCGACAGAATTACACGCGTTGTACGGCTCGGAGTTTTTATCGCGACGCACGGAGACTTCTTCGATCAACCCATAGTTGCGGACGCTGTCTCGGACCTGTTTGCTGACGTGTTCGGCCCCGCGGGTACATCGGTTCGGATGGTGATTGGAGTCGCCAGCCTGCCCCTGGGGATGCCGATCGAACTTGAAGTTATATTTGAAGTCGCTGAATAAAAGTCATCAGCAATTTCGGTTCAACCTTCATCGGCACTTTGCGGAGTGGATTATGACATTCGCAGCGGTGGAAGTAGCAACCATGTAAGCCGCGCAGATCTCCAAGCCCGGAATCGCGATTGTGGCTTTGGCAGGTTCTCGTGGAGGTAGCAGGATTGGAAATGGGGAAGCATGATCGCACTCAATGGAAGTGCCGACTGGAGCGGCGACATCAGATCCGGGTCGGGAACGGTCACGGTTGGTGACGGCGTGTTGCAAGGCGCCTATTCTTACGGCGCCCGGTTTGGCAAAAGTCTTGGAACGAATCCTGAACAGCTGATTGCAGCCGCTCAGGCCGCGTGTTACACGATGGCTCTTACCGCGGTACTCGGCGCTGCCGGGTATGTGCCGGAGTCGCTTCATACCAGCGTCCGGGTCCAACTGCGTGCAGCCGGCATTGGGCCGTGGCTCTCACGCCTGGACATCGAAACCGAAGGGGATGTGCCGGGTGTGGAGGAAGCCGAGTTCCAGCGTTTCGCTGGCGAGGCCGAGTCGAGATGTTCCGTCTCGCGCGCCCTGGCTGGCATCCCCGAGATTGTTCTGACGGCCAGATTGGTGGTGAGCGCGTTGGAATCCCAAAAGGATCTTCACTTTCGCCCCGCCCGCCGAGAAACGCATGAGGAAGGCGCCAATCAAGGAGAACACTTGCATTGATATATATATCGTGATACGAGATATGAGTGAGCCGCGATATTCCATAGCTACTTCCGATACTCGTTGATTAGAACCCAAGCGGATTTCCGCCTTGAGTTGTGCCGTTCCCTTCAGTTCAGCGAGTGTGCAGCGATACAAGCCGGATTGCAACCACAGCAACACCAGCTTCTGCTGCAGGTGCGAACCGTGGATCCCGCTCGACAGGCGCCGAGCAAACCCAAAATTGACGCACAGGTGTAATGTGCCACTTGGTGGCAGAGCATCAAATTCACCTTGGGGCGTTGCCAGATTGTTTTGCTTACACGGACGAGACGCTCAGGGATATCGCCGAAGAGATGGCAGTCAAGAGAACGACGCCGTTCCGTCGAAAGCTCGGTTTCTTTGTCGAGATTTTGACGGGCGAATTGGAAGTTATACCCAGCGCAGTTAGGACTTGAAAACAAAACCCCCGTAAGTACATCTAGTTAGCAGAATGTTAACTTCCCCCATGCTTTGGCATCGCACATGCTCTTAGGAGGTCGAGAGCGGCATAACAGCCTGCGCTTCTTCAGGAGAGTCGGATGCGTTCTGATCTGGTCTTTAACGCGAGCGTGCACGTTCCAAATCGCTACCAACTCACCAGACTTGTCTCAATTGCGACCCGCGCGCTCCATCGTCCGGGCACACGCATTCAGGACACGATGAATCATGTTCTCACGCAGTTTGGTGAGGCGAACCCAATCGCATATTTGCAGACTGAACAGAAGTCTGCGCATCCCGCGGTTCACAGCAGAAAGCCGCTTCGGAGTCGGAGCCGGGAAGTCATGTTGGAACTCGAGCGGATTGTAGCCGGCCAGCCTGTTCAAATCTCAAGATCGACTGCCAACTCGCCCTCCAACTCATTTGATCCATCGGCGCTTCCCCGTGGAGTTATGTTTACAACCGTGAACCCCAGGCTGCCCGCGCAGCAAGCGGAGTGAATGCGATGAGCACACTTCGTAGCTCGAAAAACGACAAGGCGAGATATGCGACCGCGGCGGACTTCATGGGTATCTTCACCCGCGAGATGCATGGCCTGTTTCTGTTGTCGTTTCTCTTGACAGCAGACATGGAGATCGCGGAACGCTGCTTTGTCAGTGGACTGGAAGAATGCTTGAACGGGATGGATTCTTTTCTGGAATGGGCTCGCTTGTGGGCGCGGCGCAGCATTATCAAGCATGCAATCCGGCTGACTACGCCTGCCCAGGATGTCTCTAATCGGCTTCCTTCGAGCTGTATCAAATGGCCGACGACACAAAAGACCGACAACGTGATTCAAGCCCTGTCGGCGCTAAATGCGTTTGAGCGTTTTGCCGTTGTCATGTCGCTTCTCGAGAGGCAGTCCGATCAGGACTGTGCACTCTTACTCGGTTGCACAAGACGGGGTTTTGTAGAGGCTCGCGCGCGGGCTATTAAGAAATTGTCGAGCCTCGATGGCGATCTGAACTCATGCGAAGGAGCGAGCAACGCTTGGCTGGCAATCCGCCTCGGCAACAAGACCCAAATTGTCCCCGGCTGTGCTGCTTAACGGTCTTCCATCCGGTGGTGCGATGCAAGTTAGCCGAGAAGCCGGGCTCAGAATAGTTCTTTCGGACCCGGGTATCCGTATGCATCCCGGGTTCGCAAACATCAACCGTGGCACACCATTCAGAAAAGGGGACATCGCTATGAATCTATCCGAATTCCAGTGCACTACAAATACTCTGCCACTGAGCTGGACGGGGATGCCCGATGAAGTACTTGTTTCCGCCGCCCAGTCAGGCGACTCCTGCGCGTTTGTTGAACTCAGCAAGCGTCATTCTCGGAGGATACTGCTCAAGATCTACCGAATCACCAACAATTGGCAAGACGCGGAAGATGTGTTTCAGGACGCTTTGATGAAAGCCTTTGTTCATCTCAGCACATTTGAATCCAGAGCGAGCTTTGCGACCTGGCTGACCAGCATCGCGATCAACTCAGCTCTCATGCTTCTAAGGAAGAGGAGAAGTTCACTCAGGGTGATGATCGATAGTTCAATCGGCGATGAGGCTCTGAGCGAAATGAATGAACCTCGCGATCACAGAGACAACCCGGAGCAGACTTACTCGCGGTGCCAGACCGAAGAGAGACTGAGAAGAGCTATTCAGCGCATGTCGCCGAGCTACAGGAAAGTTGTCGAATTGCATCAGATCAATGACCTCTCGCTGAGCGAGATTGCAAACTCTCTCTCCATTTCTGTAGGCGCGGTCAAGTCACGGCTACTGCGTGCAAGGAGACAGTTGCGGCAGTACGTGCAGTGACATCGGCTGCGGGCGCGCGCGTCAACTCAGCCCTATGACACAACTCAAGCGGGAGCGAAAGCGTCTGAAGAGGCGAATGTCACATTAACTGTCAAAAACGGCGAGAAGTGTCGAGATTGATTGTGACACTTTCCGACTGGGTGCAGTTACTCCTGGCCGTCTCATGCAGAGTCAGTAAGTTAGCACAGCAGCGGGTTTGGCACAGGTATTGCATTAACTGCATGTCAACGTAGGTGGCACCGCGCCTGAGAGACAGACGACTCAGCACGCCCACCGCAAGCTTTGGAATAGGAGGACTTCAGTGAAACAGAATATTCATTTGGCGGTGTCGAAAACAGCCACAACTCCATACAATGGACTGCGCTGCAATCGCATGTTGCTCACGGCGTTTGTGGCACTTCTAACATGCATGATGGCGCGGTGTCTGTGGGCGCAGAGCGATACCGGCGGCATCTCGGGAACAGTCACGGACGCGAGCGGGGCCGTGGTGCAGGGGGCGACTGTTACTGCAACAAACGCGGCGAATGGGCAAAAGCTCTCCGCTGTAACGGGCAGCACGGGTCTATTTAACATTCTTGCCGTGCCTCGGGGCGATTACAACGTCGAGACCCTTGCAAAAGGTTTTGCGCCGCAATCCGTTTTTGTCACAGTTACGGTGACGCAGACACAGGACGTCGCCTTCCAGTTGCAACCGGCAGGCCTTTCGACCACTGTCGAAGTTGTGGCTACCGCGCCGTTGATCGATACGTCCAATTCGGCCATCGGGGCGGCGATAGAAGGCGCGCAGGTCACGGAGCTCCCGCTGAATGGCCGCAACTTCAGCAATCTTGCACTGTTGACGCCGGGCGTGACGCGTGGCGCCTACGGAGACGAAGCAAGCGGCGGAGGGAACGCCAACACCACCGAGACCATACGCAATAACGAAAGCGGGAGCGCCGCGATTTCCGTCAACGGTCTTCGACCGCAGGCGGACAACTACATCCTGGACGGTGTTGACAACAACGACGGCCTGGTCAACACGATTCTGTTTTTCCCTAACATCGATGCAACCCAGGAGTTCAAAGTGAACACCAGCGTAGCTCCTGCGGAGTATGGTCGCGCGGGCGGAGCGATCGTTATCAGCTCGCTAAAGTCTGGCACCAACGATTACCATGGTTCGGCTTTTTGGTTTTACCGCAGCGGCAAGTTTGATTCCAACCCCGATTATCAATTCAATGGTGCGCCAGCTACGCCATCTCCTTCTTTCAATCGCAATCAGGAAGGTTTCGCCATCGGCGGTCCGATCCTCAAGAATCGCCTTTTCGCATTTGGCGATTATCAGGCGTTGCGCGAGAGCTTGCCCGTGGCGCCGCACTACGTCACGGTTCCCACCGCTCTCATGCGCGCGGGAAACTTCAGCGAGCTTGAGAATGTGGATCTGTCCGGCGGAAACGGTATCCAGACGCAATATCCGCGCTGTTATCCCGGCACGGATGCAAACGGCAACCCGCTAGCCGGCGAAACAACCTCGGGGACAAGCGCGGGGTTTATTTTCGATCAGACCACCTGACAGCCTTTCAGCGGAAACATTATTCCGGCCGGCCGTCTGAACCCGGCGGCGGTCAACTATCTCAATGCGTATCCGTTGCCGACCCGCACAGACCGCTATCTGAATAACTATCTTGACACTCAGTCGGAGGCCAATCGCTACAACACGTTCGATGGCAGGATCGATTGGAATGCTTCGCCTAACAACACTGCATTCTTCCGCTTCAGCTACGATAACTCGGTCAACACCAAGACTTCTGAGTTCGCCAATCTTCCGGCGGGCAGCGGAACCGGCACCAATCCTACTCATGCACGCGGCTACGATATTGGCTACACTCACATCTTCGGCGCCGACATGGTGAATGAAGCGCACCTTGCGTATAACCGCGATAACTACGGGTATACGCCTCCCTTCTATGGCGTGGATGTATCCAAAAACCTTGGCATCGTGAATGCGAACATCAATCAGGAGACCAGCGGGGGCGCATTGATTGGCGGATGGAAGGGTGACCTCGAATACACCGGGGACTACGGGCTCTACGCGGTTCCGCAGAATACGTTTGAGATCACCGATTCGGTCAGCTGGTCAAAGGGCAAACATTTCTTCAAATATGGAGGGACGTGGCTGCGCCGACAAGTCGAGTACTTCAACCCGCAGGAAGGGAAGGGCTACTTCTGGATCGATCAGGGCACGGTGGACTTCACCGGCTATGAGGTTTCCGAACTCCTTGCCGGTGGAATGGATCAATACGAGATCGGCTCTCAGACAGGATTCTTCGCTAACATCGGGCAGGAGGATGGTATCTTCGTGCAGGACGATTGGAAAGTCAACCATCGCCTGACGTTGAACCTTGGCATCCGCTGGGATCTGCTGACTCATCCATACGAAGCTCACAACCAGCAGGCGTCGTTTGACGTGAATAACGGTACCATCCTGCTTGCTGGGAAGAACGGCGTGCCGAGCAGCATTGTTCACCAGGACTATCATGCCTTCGGCCCCCGCATCGGATTTACCTATGACGTCTTTGGAGATGGAAAGACAGTAGCGCGCGGCGGATACGGTGTCTTCTACTTCCTCGACTATGGCGGCATCAATAACCAGCTTGGGGAACAACCTCCCTTCGGCGGCAGCAACGATTACCTGGCGACCAATGGTTATTGCACCACGTTTACCGGGCAGCTTTCGGCTATCGCGCCAAACCAGGCTGACGCCGGGTACAACTGCAGCGGCTATAGCAGTCCATCTTCCGTTGTTACTCCGCTTCCGGCTCGCGGTTATCCCAATTTCGACCCCACTCACCCGCCCGCCGGCACCAGCATGATTGCAGTCAATCAGGCTAACAATAACAGCATGGTGCAGGAGTGGAATTTCCAAGTGGAAAGGCAGTTTGGAACGAAATCTACCCTGAACATTGCTTATGTTGGCACGAAGGCATCCAATCTCTCGTCGTACTATCCCTACAACCTCTATCACTTTGGAACCGGAGTCCAGAACTTCCCGGGGTTAGGAAACATCAACTACAACAACTACAACGGTGAGTCGAATTACAACGGTCTGCAAATTCACGCCGAACACCGCTCGAGCAAAGGCTTGATCGGCACCGTTTCCTATGCATGGTCCCACACGTTGGATGACTCGACGGGCGCCTTCCAGGGCCAGACTGCGGCTCTCTATTACGCTCCAAAGGCGAGCTACGGTAACTCCAGCCAGGACCAGCGCCAGGTGTTCAGTTCGTCTGCTCTCTATCTGTTGCCTTTTGGCCGCGGTCAACGATTTGGCGGCAATGTTTCCCGTCCGATGGACTGGCTCATTGGGGGATGGCAGACCAGCTTGATTGCCCTGGTACAGAGTGGCACTCCAACCGACCTCTCAACAGGAGAATATAACCCGGGAAACCGCCCTGACCTGGTGGGATCGATCTCGTATCCCAAGAGCATCTCCGGACACTGGTTCAATCCCGCATCGTTCGTCAATCCTCCCACGATTTCGGCTAATGGCCAAACCGTGTACGCGCGCCTGGGAACCCTGGGTCGCAACCAGATTTACGGGCCGGCCTACCGCGTGGTGAACTTCAGTGCGCAAAAGAACCTCCACTTAACCGAGCGCTACACCCTGGAATTGCACGGAGACGCTTTCAACGTGTTCAACACTCCGCAATTCACAAACCCAAATTCCAACTTGACTGGCCAAAACTTTGGACAGATTGAAGGTATCGAGGCATACAGCAATCGTGAGATTCAGTTGGCTGCTCGTTTCACTTTTTGATCTCTGCGTAGCTCTCTCTGCGTCGCGGTCGCGCGAACCTGCCGCCGTGACGCAGAGATACCTTCTAAGCGACCGGAAGTGTGCCCGAAGCTACAGAACCGTTATACTTCTGCCGATATGAAAGAGCCTGCAATGTCGCATCCTTGGCGTCTGCTCGTTTTCGCTGCCGTCTTGTTCGGATGCGGTGTCTCGGCATGGGGACAAGCTCCGTCACCCTGCGTGCGAGCGCAAGGCATGAGCGCACCGTGCATCGATAAGATCGATCCACCCGACTGGTGGGCCGGTCTGCCAGATCCGATGTTGCTGGTGCATGGTGAGAACCTTCAGCGAACTCGATTCAGCGTGAAGGGCAAGAATGTAAGACTGATCCGAACGCAGACCTCCGAAAATGGCCACTGGGCATTCCTGTGGCTTCAAACGTATTCTGCGGCGGCGCAATCGCTGTCGGTGACTGCGGTCAACAGCCATGGGCAGGCTCGATGGCCATTCGTGTTGGCCGAACGTTCTCACGATCCCAACGCGCATCGCGGATTCTCTTCGGCCGACGTGCTCTACCTCATCATGACCGACCGCTTTGCCGATGGGAATCCCGCCAACAATCAGCCCGGATACAATCGCCAAGCCCCGCGCGGCTGGCATGGGGGTGACTTCACCGGGATCGAGCAACACCTGGATTATTTGCATGACCTCGGAGTTACCACGCTCTGGACTACCCCGGTCGCTTCCAACGGCGCCATGCCTGAGTCCTATCACGGCTACGCGGCCACCGATCTTTACTCGGTCGATTCACACTTTGGTTCGCTCGCCGACTATCGCAATCTTGCCGACGCGCTGCATGCCAAGGGGATGAAGCTAGTGATCGACCTGGTGCCCAACCATCTAGGCGTTCAGCATCCCTGGGTGCTCGACCCACCGGCGCCAGAGTGGTTTCACGGCACGCTCCAGAACCATCTCCTGGCGCAAGGTGACTTCTATCAGCTCGTCGATCCACACGCCTCGAAACAGTCGTGGATCGATATAACCGATGGCTGGTTTACGGATGGTATGCCCGACCTGAATCAGGCCAATCCACTTGTCTCGACCTACCTGATCCAAAACGCGATCTGGTGGGTTGAGACGGCCGACCTCGACGGCATTCGGCTGGACACTTTTCCCTATGTGGACCGCGCTTTCTGGCATGATTTTCATGCCGCGCTGCATGCGGCCTACCCACACCTGACTACGGTGGGCGAGATCTTCCATCGCGATCCGGAGGTCACATCCTTTTTTGCGGGAGGAGAACCGCACGAAGGCGTTGACTCAGGTCTCGATACCCCATTTGACTTTCCAGTTTATTTTGCGCTGCGCGACGTTCTTACGCAGGATAAACCGATGACAGAACTTGCAACAGTCCTTCGCCAGGACTCGCTTTATCCCCACCCGGAGCGGCTCGTGCCGTTCATCGGCAACCACGACACGACGCGCTTCTTCACGGAAGCAAATGATTCGGTAGCGAGGCAAAAGCTGGCGCTCGGTCTGCTTTTAACACTGCGCGGCATGCCGCAAATCTATTCCGGAGACGAGATCGCGATGGAAGGTGGCAAGGACCCGGATAATAGGCGCGATTTTCCCGGCGGCTTTGCCGGGGATGCCCACAACGCCTTCACCAAGGCGGGCCGCACAGCCGTGGAACAGGAGGTCTTCGCCTGGACCTCCAACTTGCTAGCACTGCGCGCCGGCCGCGCGCCGTTGCAAACAGGGATCGAGCAGAATCTCTTTGCCAATGGGGATGTCTTTGCATTTGTGCGCGCGCCGAGCGCAGCGGGTTGTGCGGCAGATCATGCAACGGAGAGATTTCTGATTGTCGCGAATAAGGCCAAGCAGAGCCGGCAAATCCAATTGAATACTGAAGAGACTGCGTTGGCGGATTGTACGGAGTTTCGCGCCTTGCAGCCAACGGCAGGATTAGGTTCGGCGGCAGGTGCTGCAAAGTTGCAAATCGAAGAGCCGGCGGAGTCCATTACTGTGTTTGAGGTGCGGTAGCCCTTCATCATTACTCCCTTCAAATGTAGATAGATGTGGAAAGTCATAAACCGCTTGGTAGAATGCGCCACGGATACCGAAAGGTGGGGTCAGTTTATAATCTCTGAGAGCCGAATCCAATTGCGCACCTTGCTTCTGCTCGAGGATGTGCAGGAGAAGCAATTGCAGTCCAAACCCCAGCTGAACGAAATTGAATCGAGCACGATTGACACAAGCATTGACGAGTATCTCCGTCAGAGGCTGATGCCTGTCGAGGGCGCGATTCCGCGCCTGGCTGGAATCGAAATGTACGGCAACTCGATCCCTGCTGAAGAGGCGGGCGGCGATCTTTTTGAGTACATCAACTTTCAGCAGCGCTATAACATCGATGCTCGAATCGCACGCGCTTACGCGCTCGCCAAGAAGTATCTGGAACCGCTTCCGGAAGGGGCGAGGCCGCGCAATGAGGTTGACGTTCACGTGCAGTGGCTGCTCTCCAAGCCTGCCTACAGCTCCGTCGATGCCACGGAATACAGAAAATCGAAGAGTTCAGAGCAACTAAGGATCGCTGAGAATCTGCAAAAGCTTTATAACATTGCGGGGGTTCTGCTGGTCGACGCTCAAGGGCATGGGATCCTCGCTGCCAAGATTGCTTCGACGGTGCACGATACCTTCCACACCGCAATGCTCGGAGAGCTTGATTCAAATGGAGAAACCACGCCCGGTTTGTTTGAGCGAATTAACCTGAGGCTTGCGCAATCCGTCACTGCAAGGAATGCCTTGGGGCGTAACACGAATGACAGTTCGCGAGAACTGGCGACCATGGTTTACGGGGAGATAAACTCCGCTGGGCTCTTTCGC